>NZ_JBKFBO010000136.1:0-52576 GCF_053346215.1 Methylobacterium sp. A49B | reverse complement strand
GCATCGGTCAGTTCCTTGATCTTGGAGAGGTCGGCGTCGTGGGCGGCCTGGTCGCGGGCGCGCAGCTCCAGCGCCTCGTGGGTGATCGCCTCCGCCTTCTCGGCGCGCAGCTGCTCGGCCTGCAGCGCCACGGCGTGGTCGTGGGCGAGCATGCGCTGCGCCCCGTCGGTCACCGCGACCTGCCAGCAGAAGGCGAAGGCCGCGACGCCGGCGGCCATCGTCCGGGAGACCATTCGCAGGCGCGCGGGCAGGACGATCCGCCCGATCACCAGGACGGCGAACGCCGCGGCCAGGATCTTGAGCGTCACCGGCGAGATCGCGGCCCGCATGAGGGGCGCGACCGCCAGGAGGATGGCGGTCCAGGAAAAGTCGAACATCAGCCGCGCGCTCCGGTGAGCTTCGGGAAGCGGCGCGCGAGGACGTCCGGCATGGGCCGGCCGGCATCGTCCCAGCGCGCGTACAGGGCGTAGAGGGCGCCGGCGACGATCAGCGCACCCATGACGAAGCCGAAGACGGTGCCGGCCGAGATCTGGGCCTGCGCGCTCTCGGCCTGGTCCTTCAGTTCGCTGACGCTCTGGGCGACCTCGGCGAAGCCGAAGGACCCGGCCACGCCCGCGCCCTGGACGGTGCGGCTCCGCGCCAGGTTCGCGTCCTTGGCCGCCACGGGGAGCGCCTCGGCGGTGTCGAGCGCAGCGAGCGTGTCGTCGTCGAGCTCGCCCGTGACGGGCAGGCCGGCCTTCTTCTGCAGGAGCTGCACGGAGGCCGTGGTGCGGTCGCCGTGGTCGCCGTCGACCTTGCCCACGGGATAGCGCAGCGCCTTGAGCTTCGCCTGGGCCGGGATCACGCGCAGCGCCGCCTTCGCCTTGGCCAGGTAGGCGCGGCACTCGGACAGCCCGATCGTGCCGCCGTTCACGCGGCGGCGCAGGGCCTCGACGTCGTCGGCGTCGGCGAGCGCGTTGCAGTCGTTGTCGGTCCAGTAGGTGAGCGCGGCCGCGATCGCGCCGGCCGGCGAGCGCAGGCGATCCGGATTGGCCTCGAACCCGGCGGCGCGGTAGTTCGCTCGCCCCGTGGTCTGCAGCGCGCCGCCGCCGCGGTACCGCCACCCGTCGCCGGGCTGCACGTTGCCGAGGCGACCGCCGTAGACCTTCTCGGCCAGCGCCTTCGGGTTGCCGGCGTAGGGTCTGGCCGCGGCGAGGTTCGGGAAGCGCTTTGGCCAGACCGCGCACAGCCGCTCGGCCGTGTAGAACAGGCTCTCCTCGAGCTTGGTCAGGCCGCCGGTCTCCGTGGCCACCTGGGCGACGAAGTGGGCGATGCGCAGCGGCGTGATGATCTCGGCCGCCGCGATCCGGTCATCGGCCGCGATGAACGCGGCCACGATGTCGGCGCGCGCGTGGGCTGCGACCGCGGGCAGGATCCGCTTCCAGTCGGTCATGACGGGCACCAGGGTTCAGAAGGGGATGGAGATCCGCAGGCGCAGCGGCGCGAGCTCGTCGAGCTCCAGCGTGCGCAGGCGCTCAGCCTCGCGGATGAGCGTGCCGTTCGGCGCGATTGGCGCCGCGGCTAGGAGGGTCGCGGCGCTCGGCCGATGCGGCGCGTGCGGGCGTGGAGCGGCGATGGCGGGCGCGCTCACGAGCGCCAGCGCACACGCGAGGGTTGACCTTCGCAGCATCGCCGCCTCGCATCCGGTTCGTGTGTGAAGCGATACATACGCAAGCCCGAGGACGGACTTCGTTGGGAGCGTGACCTGCCGACCGAACAGGTGGGCACCGGAGGCGCCCAATGACTGTTCAAAACACTAGATCTCAGTTCGAGCCGCAGATCAGACGCTCCTGGCGGGAGCATTTGGTCGTGCCGGTGCTGATCGCCGGTGGTCTGCTCACGCTGACCTGGAACGTCGCTCTGCTAGTGGCCGCCTTGCGGTGGATGAGCTCGGTCGCCGGCGCGGGAGGCAGTGGTTGAACACGACCGCCGCGGCGATTGCCGCTTACCGTGCATCCGCTACGCGGCGCCCGGGCGACACGATCTCGACCCGCACCCGGGCGAGACCGCACGCACCGAGCGCTCGGCAGGATCCGGTCGAGAGGTCGATCAGCCGGCCGAGCCGCCGATGTGGGCCACGGTCGTTCACCCGTACGACGATGCTGCGACCGGTCGCGAGGTGCGTTACCCGCAGACGAGTGTTGAACGGGACGTCCCAGATCGCCGCGGTCCTGCCCATCGGCCTGAACCGCTCGCCGTTTGCTGTCAGCCCCTTCGGATTGATGCGGTAGATCTCTCGGCCGTAGGTCGAAGGCGATGCCCTCCCAGGCGCGAGCGGACGCGGGGGCGAGCAGCAGCGCGCAAGCGACGACTGCCCGCAGCGCGAGGCGCTGCAGGAGCATGACGATCTCCTTGTGATGGTAATGGTGAGTGGTCCGCGGGCCGGGATAGGCGGGCGTTCACTTGCCTAAGCAGTCTCCAGGAACAGACGCCTGCAGTTCTGCTTGTTACTCTTGAGTGCGGATGACGAGCGCGACGATGCCCAACATTGAAATGCTGCAAGACATCAATGGCCGCTGGAGCGTGACGCTACCTGGGCTGGTGCTCGCCGATTTGTCGCGCGAGGACGCCGAGGCCTTCGTGGCCACCTATCGGCGCCTCAAAGATCCAGCCGATGACTGATCAGGCGACCGCGCCTCGTGTCTTGGAGTTCATGGCGGACCTGCTGGTGGCCGCTGCATTGCGCCCCGCCGGGTTTTACGTCGTCCGCCGCGTCGGTCTCAGTCGCATCCACCTTCAGTCTCACCGCTACATCCCGGACAAACAGGAGCGTTGCGGCACAGGTGAGCAAACTTGAGGAGCCCTAGAACATAAATCGCAACGATCGCGCCATCCTGGCTGAACAGGGATTGCATGATCGTCCAGCTTCCTTTGCCCGAATAAAATCAATCTAGGTTTCACCGAGATGGCGGCAAGGACAGTGGCTACACTGTCGGTAGCCACCTACGTAGTGCTACCCTTGACGGTGCCGTGGATCACGAACGGGCCGATGGTCGCCGGATAGGGATCCTTGCCGACCTCTGTGATCCAGATCTCATGCTGGTAGGAGCCGAGAGGCGAGAAGCCCGCGTAGTCCTGGGGCGCGATGGCGAGGACAGCCATGAACGCGCCCGGGACGGCCGGGTCAGGCACGATGGGCAGAGGCTTCGTGAAAGCCTCGGGGGCGTCCGCGACGTAGAACTGCGGGCCCTGCGGACGCCCGACCGGCATCGCGCCGAGATACCAGGCCGCCGTCGCGCCGGTCAGATCCGGGCGGGTGCCGTCCGGATCGCTCATCGGCACCGTGTACTGGACCCCGGCGCCCTGGAAGACGCTGACGCCCTGATCGCGGGCCGGGCCGTTCCGGGGGGCGGCCATGGTCAGGCGACCGCTGCGGGAGTCTCAGCCGCGGCCGGGACCGGATCGGCCAGCAGCTCGGCGTAGCCCAACTGGATCAGCTTCGCCGCGCATTTGTCGGGCACGCTCATCTCGGCGCCCTCGGGCACTTTCCAGACGGACCCGACCATGTCGAGTTCGGGGATCTCCGCCTGCGCGACCTGGCGGGCGCCGAGCGTCGCGACCTCGTTGTGCGGCGTGATCGCCTCGTCCTTCTCGTGGACGAAGCGATGCTCGACGGTCTCGGTGAAGCGGACGGCCTTCATGGCGCGGGTCTCCGATCGGATGACGGGGGTGGGGCTGCCGGCGTCGAGGGCGCGATCAGCCGCTCGTGTTCGACGTCGAAGTCGTGAGGTTCAGCGTGTCGCCGCTGCCCATGGAGCGGGGCGTGGCGAAGTCGGAGGCGCCGATCAGCGTGCCCGCCGTGCCGCCCTTGGTGCTGTCGGTGGTGATGAAGGCGCCGGCGACCGTCACGGTGGCGTTGATGCTGTAGGGCGCGGGAGAGGCCGAGTTGTCGAGCGAGGCGGTGGTCGTGCCCGTGACCGAGCCGAAGGTCAGCGCCGGGCGCGTGGCCTGCGAATACCCGGTCACCTCGGACCAGCCGGCGTGGCTCGCCATGGTGTCGCCGGCCGCGATCGTGCCAGTGCCCTTGAGGCCGGCGTAGAACGCGGCCGTGTAGTTCGAGCCCTTCCAGAAGGTCGAGAGCATGTACGCGAGGCCGACGTTGACCGTCAGGTTCTCGATGGTCTCCTCCCACTTCACCTGCCCGTCGGGGCCGATGCACTGGAGGGTGTGGAAGGTGCGCGGCATGACGGCGCCGCCGAGCAGCGCGCGCGCGATCGCCCCGCCCACGGCCGCGAGGCCGGCGCCCAAACGTCCCTGCATGTCGTGAGTCCTTAGTGGCGCGTTGTGCCCCGCAGGGTCAGCGTGACCTGCATGGTGCCGGCGAGGGTGCGCATGCCCAAGCGCCGGCCTTCGAGGGTGAGCGTGACGGTGCGCAGCCCTTGCAGCCGCGGGAGATCCGCGTAGGGGTCGCCCACCTGGAGGAGGGCCTGCAGCGCGGCCTGGGCGGCGAGCTGCGCCGCGGCCGCGCCGCTGATGGTCGAGGCCGCCGCCTGATCGAGCCGGGCCGTGAAGGCGAGGCTCGGTCCGACCGCGGCCGTGGACTGTCCGGCGAGCCCGGGGACCGCCGGCAGCGTGAGCGTGCCGGTGACGACGAGGCCGCCGGTCGCCAGCACCCGGGTCGCGGCCTGGAACGTCGTCGAGGCCGCGATGGTGAGCGCCGCCTGCGCCGAGACGCCCGCACTCGCCGCCAGGGCGGCCGCGGCGTTGGCGCCGAGGGTGCCGGCGTGGGTCGATCCCGCGACCGCGGCGAGCGCGACGGATGCGCTGCCGGTCGAGGTGCCTGAGGCAGTCGACCCCGCCGAGGCGGCGAGCGCGGCGAGCGCGGCCGTCCCGGTCCTGGCGGTGGCCGCCTGCAGCGCTGACGCCGCGAGCGCCACGGCCGCCGTGTAGGCCTGCGTCCCGTCGGTGCGCAGGTCCGTGCCCAGCACCTCGGCGAGCGCCGCCGCGGCGACCGCCACGGCCTTCGCCTGCGCGCCCTGACCCTCCGCCTGCGCCAGCGCCACCGCGCCCGCGTAGAGCCCGGCCGCGGCCCCGGAGAGGCCCAGCGACACCGACAGCGGCGCGGAGACCGCGACCGAACCGGAGCCCGAGGCCTGCGCCAGTGCCTGCGCCGCGAGGCTCACCGCCGCCGCGTAGGCCTGCGCGCCGCCGGTGGAGGCCTGCGCGCCGACCGCCTCGGCGAGCGCCGCGGCGCTGGCGAGGATCGCCGAGGACGTGGCCGCCGCGCCCGGGATCTGGGCGAGGCCGGCCGCCCCGACCGCGGCGAGCTGCGCGGCCCCGGCGTGCGCGGGCGATGCCTGGAGCGAGGCCGCCCCGGCCCATGCGCCCTGGCCGGCCACGGCCGCGACGGCCGAGGCCGCGAGCGCCATCGCGGAGGCGTAGGACGCCCCGCCGGTGCTCGCCACTGCTGCCAGCGCCATCGCGAGCGCGGCCCCTTGGGCGGCCGTGATCGCACTGGTGTCGATGAGCCCCGCGGCCTGGGCGAGGGTGAGGGCCGAGGCAGCCGTGAGGCCGCCCGACCCGGACTGCCCTGCCAGGGCCGTGAGGGTGAGCACGGCGGCGGCCGAGGTCTGCGCCGAGCCGGTGATCCCGGCGACCTCCGCGAGCGCCGCGGTGACGGCCGCGGTGACGCTGGGCGACCCGGCGAGCGCGGCGGCGGCGGCGAGCGGGACGGACGCGCCGTAGACCGCGCCGCCCGAAGTCGTGAGACCCGGGGTGGCGGCCAGCGCCGCGGCGCTGACGCCGGACAGCAGCGCGGCCACGCCGTGCGAAGGCGTGAGGCCGAGCGCCATGGTGGCGGTGTAGGTCGTGCCGCCCGTGCCGCCGCTGCCCGTAGCCACGGTCGGCGGTGCGGAGGCGTAGGTGTGGCCGGCAGGAAGTTGCCCCTGCAGCCCCCATTTCCAAGCTAAGTAGCCTTCCAGTTTTTGCCTATCGCTATCGGACAGGATGCCGTTGATGACAAAGACTTCCTGGACGGCACCCGTCCAGTTCATCCCGTAAACGTAGTGCTTGCCGATGAAATACTGGCTCGGCGACGTCGTGGTCAGTGTGGTAGCGCCGAAGCTTTCGCGCGGGTTGCCATCGGTCCAAATGCCACAATCTGCCGCGTTGAACTCGACGACGGCGATCCGGTCGAACCCAACCCAGGTGTAGGATCCTCCCCGGTCGAACCCGATCGTGCCCATACCCACGGTCGGGTTCGGGTAGACCGGACCGACCGAACGATAATTGCCACCGCCACCGCCACCGTAGCCAGCGAGGACTGAGCCGCCCTGAGGCGTCGAGGCGCACTGAGCGACCGCGACGATGGTGCCGTTCGCAGCCCCGGACGGGAGCGTCGAAACGTTGCCCGACGTGCCGAGAAACGTCGTAGACCCGTCGAAGATCATCGCCGGCAGGCCGTTGTAACCTGCGGCGCTGTAGGTCGGCCGAGATCCGGCACTGCCGGTGAGTGTGATCCCGTTTCCCGACTTGTCTCTGAACTGGGTGACGAGGCCGCCCGACAGGTCAAACGTCGAGCTATCGTTGACGTCGTGCCACGCCGCGAGCGTGCCCGCCGGCAGATCGGTCAGTGGGTTCCAGTCTCGATAGGCGGGATCTTTAACAGTCAGCGTATAGGTGGTGGCGGCCGAAGTGTTTCCGGCCGGGTCCGTCGCGGTGATCTGGACAGTTCGGGCGTTGTTGCCGCCTGCGGCGAACGTTTGCGCGGGCAGACTGAGAGCGCCTGTCGCGGTGTTGAGGCTGAACCCCGCCGCATTGCTGCCGGCGACGATGGCCCATGACGCAACGGTCTTGTTTGCCACCAGCGTGGTCGAGAAGGCGGTTGCGCCGTCGCCGATGACCGATCCGCGGGTTGGCGCGATCGTCGGCGGGGTCACGTCCTCGTAGAATTCGACGGCGACCGAGCGGTAGGCGCCGCTGGTGACGGCCTTGGTTACGGCTGCCCAGCTGGCGACGGTGCCGGCTGTGTCGTACGCGCCCAGGCCGCCTGCCGTGCCCACCGAGGTCCGGCGGGTCATGCTCGTGGGGGCCGTGCTGGCCAGCGTGGTGTCGGTCTTGGAGCCGATGGCGCCAAACACCCAGGACGCTGCCGCAGTGTTCTGCAGGGTCAGGGCCGGGATCGAGGCGGATGTAGAGGTCGCGCCGGTGGCCGCGCCCGCGCCGATTTTCCAGGCGTTCGCGCCGCCGCTGGAGCGGTACTGCGAGACCGCGACCTGGGTGGCGTTGGTCCACACACCGCTGGTGGTCTCGCCGCCGGCCGCGATCTTGTAGGCGGCCGCCAGGGCATTGGTGCTGCCTCCGCCCGTGGCACCGGCGATCGCCGTCCAGCCGGACGGGATCGTCGCCGCGGTGGCGCTGGCGTTGCGGTAGGCGACCGCGATGAGGAGATCGCCGGCGACGATGCCCGAGAGCGCGACCGAGGTGCTGGCGGCCGAGAACGCCGCGACGCTGGAAATCGACACGCGCGGCGGTCCTCGTGCTCGGCGATGCGGGCGGGTCTCAGCGCAGTGCGGCGAGCGCGAAGGGCGCGGGATCGATGGCGCGGTCGAGCCCAGTCTTATTGCTTGGTCCTGAACACGGTTGCGCCCTGGAGGGTCGTGTTCGACGTGGTCGAGGAGGCCCAGTGGTTCACACTCCCCTGCACCGACTGTGTCGTGGCGGCGACCGCCCGAGCGCGCTGGTACATCGTGACTTGGCTGGTCACGTTCGACGGGCCGTAGGCCGGCTGCGGCGACTGTGTGGTGCCACCGTTGATGGACATGAACGGCTGGGCGATGACGGAAGACCCCGCGCTGCCCGCCCAGTTGTAGCCGCTGCCTATGAACTCGATGCTGACCGGCTCACCGGCGGCGACGAGCAGGATCTGTGTCCAGTTGGCGTTGGTGATGGCCGGCGTCGTCGATGAAACGTTCGCCGAGACGTTAGGCGAAGCAAGTTCAATATCGAGCCGGTTGTAGCGCGAGACGACGAAGTAGTTCGCGAACGCGGTGCCCGATTGGATCAGGACATCGCCGACGTGGATCTTGGTCTCGTCGCTGCCCAGGATCCATGTGCCATACTGGCCCTGGCTCGGCTGGGTGGCGCTGAGCAGCAGCGACACCGAGCCTCCGTTGGGCGTGGCGTAGACGGCCATGAGCGCCCCGACCGTACCGGATGGGCCGATGGCTACACCGGCGTTCGGGATCGTATAGAAGGCGCCGTTGATGAAGACCTTGTTGCCGAACCACGGCAACAGCGTGACCTGCGTCGTGCTTGTAAAGGCGAGCCGACAGTTGAAGGCCGGCGGCACACCGGAGATACTGCCGGGCGCGGAAATCTGCACCCATTTCGTCGGGTCGAACGAGTTGGTCGAGGTGTGGGACACCGAGCAGACGTAGCAGCCACCCTGATAGGTAACGCAATCGGCCGGTGCCAAGGCGCCATAGACCGTCTGGATGTTCCAAACGGCCGGCGGCGTCTTCCAGGGCTGCAACCCGCCCGGCGCGACGGGGAGCCAGTTGCCGGCCGCGAGGTCGGCCGCGAAGGTGCCGGCGATGTGGGAGACGGCGCAGACGTAGGCCGTCCCCCCGACATAGATCGTGGTCGCCGGCGCGCTGGCCACACAGACGAGGCCGGCGGCCCACTGCTCGATGGGCGCCCACGGCACCGCGCCGGTCGCGCCCACCGGGCCCTGAGGAAGGGTGAGGTTGAGGGTTTGGTTGGGGGCGGTGCCGGTGAGCAGCGCCAGGGCCTGGGAGCCGGGGGAACCGGTCTGCACCGGGCCGAGGGTCAGCACATTGGCCGGGCCGGCCGGGCCACCCATCGGGATGACGTCGCCGAAGGTCTCGATGGGCATGGCCGTCCCTCAATCCTGCAGTGAAGCGACGGCGGCGTGCTTGATGACCCCGTAGAAGGCGGTCACGGTCAGGCCGGTGACGGGGTCGGTGGCGAGGATGTCGAACGGGTACTCACCAACCGGGCAACGGGCCATCGTGGCTTTCAGCACCCGCATGGCGGTGGTGCCGGCGGTGGTGCCGGCCACGATGGTGGCGGCCGATCCATCGGCCGGGGCGGACGAGGCGACCAGCACCTGGGTCGCCGCCCCCTTGCTGGCCCGCGCATCGAGGTCGAAGCGCAGGCCGGTGATGTCGAGCGGCCCGGGCAGCACCGACACCGCGAAGCTGTCGCTCACCGCGAACGGGGTGGTGCCCTGGGCCAGGGTGAAGGTCAGGCCGCCCGCGTAGAGAGCAGAGCCCACGACACCCTGCGCCGTCACAACCCCCAGCGGGTCGGTGACGGTGAACTGGGCGAGGCCGCCGGCCACCGCAGTGATGGCGGCCACATGCGGGCCCATCCGCGTGCCGACAGCGACGGAGGCGAGCGTGAGGGCGCCGTTGCCGACGTTGCCGAGCAGCGCCACCACGCCGCCGCCGGCAGGCTGGTTGATGATTGGCAGGCCGTCGAGCCAGTCGGTGTTCTGCGAGGTGCGGAACACGATCTGGCGCGGCCGGATGAGGGCGAGGTTCGACACGGGGGCGGGCCCTCACGCAGGAAGAGGCGGTTGGGTCAGGCCAGCGCGGGCCAGACGATGGCCGCGAAGGCGGCTTGTGCGGCGGCGTCATTCGCTGCGGCGTCGATGTCTGCCTTGCCCTTGAGCCGGGCGCCGCGGATCGCCGCGCCGGCCCGCTGGTAAGCATCGTACGCGGCCAGGACAGCGCGGGCCTCGCCGGGCACGTCCGTGGTCGGCCGGCCGGTCTGCGGGTCGGTGTCGAACCCGATGGACGAGGCCAGCATCAGGTACTTGGCCGGGTCGATGGTCGCGCCCGCGTTGGCGGCCAGGGCGTTGGTGACCAGCACAGCCTCGTTGAAGGCCTCCTGATACTCCATCGCTTGGCCGCTGCCGGGGGTGATGAGCGTGAGCCGCATCTGCTCGGCTCGGGCATCGACCTGGGCTTTCAGGGCGGTCTTGGTCGCGACGAGCGCCGCAGCTGCAGCCGCGGCGTAATCCGTGGCGTCGATGGGATAGTAGCTGACGAAGCCGTTGAGCGTCCCGCCCTTGTCGAAGGTCGGGACGACGCGACTAAAACCGTTCTGCGTGTGGGAGAGCGCCTGCAGGGCGTCCCAGTCGTGCGTCAGGTCGAAGGCCTGGGGGGTGTCCAGTTCGGCGGCCATCAGACCGGGATCTCCATGATAGTGTAGTACGAATTGCCGCCGGTGCCGGTGTGGCTACCGCCCTGCCCGTAATCGAGGCTGTCCGGGTTGATGTTGGTGGACCAGGAGACGCCGGGCGCCTGCCCGCCGAACTGCGAGGACAGGATCACCGGGCCGGGCGCGACGCCCTGCAGCAGGAACACGGCCATGTTCTTGATCGAGACGGCCCCGACGCCGGACAGGTAGATGTCCGAGCTGTAGCCCTTGCTGTCGGCGTGGCCGTTGCCGTCGTTCATCGACTGCACGACCGGGCCGGCTTGGCCGGCAGTATTTCCACCGTACGCGCCGACTTCGGCGAAGATGAGCAGGTTTGTCGCGTTGGCCGCGCCGATCTTCGTGTAACCGGACATTGTAAGCCCGGTGACCATTCCGCTGCCCGTGCCCGAGACGGTTGTGCGGATATTGCTCGACAGCCGCTTGAAGTTCGTCGGCATGCGGTTGCCGGTGATGTACGTGGCAAATTGCGTGGTGCTGACGGACCCGCCTCCAGCGCCGAACCGAGCGTTGCCCGACGCGTCGACGTCGAAGGTCAGGAACTGCCCGGCCGTCCAAGCGCCGGCGGCGAGCGGCGTGACGCCGTCGGAGGCGACGAGCGGGCACGACACCGTGTTGCCGGCCGAGCCGATGCCAGTGATCGCAAGCGTACCGCCGGTGCCGGTGAAGTTCGAGGCTGCGATGCCACGCACGCGCATGCCGCTCAGCAGCGCGGGGATCACCGCGCCGTTCGGGACGGTCGCGGTGATCGCGCTCGCCGTTCCGCCGAACTGGCCGAGCCAGATCCCGCGAGCGATTGCCTGGATCAGCTGCGACAGGTTCGAGCCGCTGCGCACGAGCCCGGCCGCGTCGATCGCGGCTAGGATCTCGGCCTCGGTGTCGACGAACAAGGCTGAGCCCGGGTAGGAGCCCTCAACGCCGGTGGACGGCACGCCATCCTTCCAGGGCAGCTGCCCGGCATCCTCGGCGCCGTTGCTGTTGAGCGGGTAGTGCTTGCGCAAGGCGAGGCCTCCGGTGGGAGCCGGGTGAGGGCCGCGCGGGCGGCCGGATCGGGTGTGCGGGTGGGCCGGCGCGCGGACGGGCCGGCGCGTCAGAGCGCGATCAGGAGCTGATCAGGCGCAGGAGCGGGTCGCCGCCGAAGCTCGACGCGCCGAACGAGAAGCGCTGCTGGCGCACGGTCGGGGCGGGCGCGGCGTAGTTGAAGAACAGCTTCGTGTGTGCCGGCTTGAGGCGCGCGAGGATGCACTCCAGGTCCTCGGCCCTGCGGATCGCGAGCAGCGGATCGCGCCCGAACGAGGAGACGCCGAACTGGAAGCGGGTGAGGCGCTGGCCGGTGACAGAGACCGTCCAGCAGTATCGGAAGCCCGGCGGGTTCATCTTGCCGCGCACGCCGCCGAAGGACGACAGCCCGAACTGGAAGGCACGGTACTCGGTGATCGTGATCGCGTAGCCGAGCGAGGCCGCGACCCCGATGAAGAAGGCCCGCGACTGGCCGCCCTGGCTGGCGATCTTCTGCGCGAGGCGCTGGCGGCGCTCGGGCAGCGTCTGCACCACAGGCACGCACGGGTCCGGCAGGCCGTAGGCGCGCTCCCAGTCCGTGAGCAGTTCCAGGGTGAAGCGCGGGTCGGTCTCGATCTCCAGGAGGTCGGCCGCGCGCGGGTCGACCACCGTGCCCCAGATCTCGGCCTGACCGCGCACGAGCTGCATCAGCGTCGAGGCGGGATCGCGCGACCACGCCGCACCGGTGGGCAGGAGCCGCGCGAAGGCCTCGGCGTAATCCTCGCCGTCGCGCCAGATGAAGGCGTCATCGCTCATGTGAACGCGACCCCGCCGCCAAAGGCCGGCCGCAGGCTCGCGATGGAGCCGGCGTTGGCCATCGCGAAGTCGCCGGTGGCGAGGTCGAAGGTCGCGTCACCGACGGCCTCGGTCACCGCGTCCGAGATCCAGCAGGCGAACACGGTCTGCCCGGGCGCGGCCTTCTCAAGCAGCATGGCCTGGAGCGAGGCCGCGATCGCGAGCTTCGTCGAGGACGAGGTATCGGTCAGGTTCAGGATCCGCGGCACGATCCCCTGCGGGATCGAAGGGACCACGAACAGGTCGGCGACCGTGACCGGCCGGACCGTGTCGAGGTAGGCCCTGGCCAGCGCGCAGTCGTCGAGCGTCGGCAGGCCGTCGTTCGAGGCCCGCAGCTGATCGCAGGCGAACCGCACCGTGACGGTGCCGATGCCCATCTCCATGGGCGCGACCCAGACGCGGGACACGCCCGGAAGGGACAGGGTCCACTGCTCGTAATCGGTGGCACACCCGCCCATCGGCGGGTTGCGGATCCGCAGCAGGATCCGGACGCGCAGGTCGTCGTCGCTCTCGGTGTCGGCGCCGCCGTCGATCAGGACGACGACCGCCTGTGCGTTGACGTTCGACGCCGCGACCGAGAGCGAGAGCAACGCGCCTGGATCGCGGTTGCCGATCGCGCCGGCGGTGAGGCAGGTCACCGCCACCGGGGTGGCCGTGGCCGAAAGGTAGACGTCGGCCGCGGTCTGGTACTGGATCCCGTCCGCGGTCGCGAGTGGCGAGCCGGCGGGGAGCTTCGTCCCCGGCGATCCGGTGACCGTGATCGTGCCGGAGGCGAAGGTCGCCGCCTTGCGCCCGCCGAACAGGATGTTGGCCCAGCGGTCGAGCCAGCCCTTCTCGGCGAGATCCGGCAGGAAGTTCCGCGCGAGCCACGCGAGGTACTTCAGGTTCAGGAACGCGCCGCCAGCGTTCTGGTCCGAGAGGACGCGCAGCGCGCTGTTCGGGACCGAGGCGTCGGCGCCCTCGAGGAAAGCGGCCAGATTATCGCGGTTGGTCCGCCGGACGGTCGGCAGGTCCGGCAGGGCGAAGGGCATGGACGTCCTCTCGCGCGCCGCAGGGGCAGCGTTCGGTGGGTCGGCTCGGGCGGTGGTCGGGTGTGGCGGCGGTCAGCAGGTCGGCGCGGAGACGGTGATCCCAGCCCAGAGGTCACTGAAGCGAAGGTCGAGCAGCAGCTCGTCGCCCCGGTACATCACGATGGACGCGGCGATCCGCTCGACGCCGGCGCGCACGACGGTGACATCGAAGCGGCTCGCAATCTTCCGGTCCAGGAAGGGCTGGAGCGCCTCGCGGATGTAGTCCTCGACCTGGACGGTGGTGGCGCCCTTCCGGGCGGCCGTCCCGGTGATCGTGGTCCGGGACAGGAGCCAGAGCTTCGAGCCGATCGGCCAGCCGTCCCAGATCTCGGCGGCGTCGACGTCGCCCCACCAGCCGCGGCGGTCGGTGTCTCTGCTGTCCGGCAACTCGTCGTCCGGGCCGGCGAGCGCGTCGGTCATCAGCGCGATCGTCACCGCGGTGGCGAGCTCGTCCGAGGTGTCGAGCTGGCCCGCCGGTCTGAGCAGCAGGTCGAGGTCGATGGCCTGGAAGGGCTGGCCGGGGGCGGAACCCGTCTGGGCGATCCGGACGTCGGTCACGCGCGGCTCTCGCCGACCGCGTAGTCCTCAGCCCGCCGGTAGTCGAACTGGTACTCGCCGCACCGATCGGTGCCGAGGACGCCCGGCCAGATCGCCGCCTTGACCTTCTTTCCGTCGGCCGGGCGCGGGGCATGCCGACGGCAGGCGCCGAACTCGGACGGGTGCGGGTTGAGCGCGAAGTGGTGGCAGCTGGCGCACGAGGGCGCCGGCCGGATGTAGCGCATGGCCATAGTCGCCTCGGGTTTCGGTGGATCTCAGCCCGGGCCACCGAAGCGCATCGACTTCGTCTGGCCCTGCACGAGCCGCTTTTGCGGCTCCAGGAAGTTCAGCGCCGGTCCGGCCTGGTCGGTGAGCCGCTGCAGCGTCGAGCGCAGGGACGCGATCTGGCCGATTACCGGGTTGGCGCGCGTCAGCTGGTCGATCTGGCCCGTCAGGTCGGCCGCCTTCGCGGCGATCGCCGCCTCGGGGCCGCCGCTGGCGTTCAGGGCCCCCAGCTCGTCGACCAGGTCGTCGACCGCCGAGACGATCGGATTGTTCTTGATCAGGCCCGCGATCTGCGCCTCTAGGCCCTTGATCAGGCCTTCGCTGCTGCCCGACAGCAGGCTCGACATGCCGAGTAGCTGACCCGGGTTCAGGAAGGACTGTAGGCCGCGCTGCAGGGCGTTCTGCAGGTAGCCCTTGAGCTTGCCCTGAGCGAGCTGCTTCATCGCGTCGAGGCCCGTCGGCGCACCGCTCAGCGCGGTCGTGACTTGGGTCGAGAGATTGAGCGGGGCGAGCCCCTGGACGACCGCCTCGGCGTTCTGGCGGAACTTCGACACCACGTCGAACAGCGCGTGGTGTGAGTCCTCGACCTGGGACAGCCGGGCGGCGAGGCCCTTCAGCTGCTCGTTGAGCTCGAAGTTGTCGGTCGCCGGCTTGATGGCCCGGCCCGAGCCGTCGTCGCCGCCCGTGATCGTGACCTTCTTGCCGGTCTGATTGATGCCGGCCCGGGTCAGGTGGTTGTGCTGGCCCTGGTCGTCATGGTGCGAGCTCTCGCCGGGCTTCAGGTTCTTCGGGCGATGGCGCCGATCACCGATGCCGATAACGACCGGGTGATCCAGGCTGCCGCCGAGATACGAGATCAGAACCTCGGCCTGCCGCTGCTCCTGGTCATCCGGCTTCAGCGGGACGCTGGTGAAGCCGTAGGGGTGCCAGTGCTCGACGTTGGTCAGCATCCGACCGAACCGGGCCCGGACGGTGACCTCCTGCATCTTGGTCGAGTCGTCGACCGCGACGAGCGTGCCGCGATTTATGCCGAGATAGGTGCGCCGCGCGGCGTCGTCCGCATCCGAGCGCAGCGTGCTCATGTCGAGGCCTCGGGCTGGGCCGGTGACGGGTTGGCGCCGAAGAAGCCGTCCGAGGTGGTCGCGTCCGGGTGCTGGACGTTCCAGGCTGCCTTGTTGCGCAGGTCGACCGAGGCCGTGGTCTGACCTTCGGGCGTCTGGGCGTAGGTGTAACCCCAGGCCTTGAGGTCGAGCTGCCCGCTCTCGGTCGGGAACAACATCGGCGATTTCACCGTGACGAACTCCGACAGGTCCCAGAGCTTGCCGGCCGGGTTGAGCCAGCCCTGGTAGGCGAGGCTCACCTGCAGGCGGGACGCCTCGATCGCCTGCGCCTCCATGTTGGTGCGCAGCTGCAGCTCTTTCTGGGACAGCGGCATCTCGGCGAGCACGTTACGTGCGAGGCCCGGTATGCCGTCCGAGAGCTTCGACTGCGCGGAGATTTCCGCGGCTTTACGCCCGAACAGGCTGTCCGAACCCGGCTGCTGGGCGTTGCCCTTGATCGCCTCCGCGAGCGGCATGGTGATCGTGCAGCTCGCCGAGAGGATGTTGACGCCCTCCGTGAAGACGAGACCCCCACCATTGCTGGCGTCCTTCGACCCGGCGGCGAGATCGCCGTTGGCCTCGGCCCAGAGCCACAGCCCCCGCTGCCGGCACAGCCGCGAGATCGCATCAAAGGGCGTCTCCCCGTCGTGGATCACCACGTTCGGGAACGGCGTGTCCCAGCCATCCGGCCCGTTCTGGACCTTGAACTTGAGACCGTGCGGCTTCAGCAGGCGGTTGGCGATCGCCTCGATCGGGTAGCCGCGAAACTGGCCCGTGCCGGCGTCGGCCGACACCTTCGTGAGAGGGCCGGCTTTGCTGTAGCCGGAGATCTGCACGCCGTGGCGGTTGGCGTCGTAAGCCGCCTGCCGGGTTTCGATGAAGCCGCCGTCGATGACCACGAAGCCGGCCATGGCGATGTCGACGCGGTCGCCCGGCTTCAGGCGCTGGATGACCTTATCTCTCGGCTCAGCACAGGTGAGCCGGAAGGTGCGCATCCATCGGGTCTCGATGTCCTGGGAGACTTGGACGGTCAGCCAATCGCGATAGGTGCCGCTGGTGGTGCGGACCTCGCAGTAGAGATCGGGGCTCGGCATGATCAGGCGGACAGCGCCCGGCCGTCGGCCGGCATGAACAGCGGGTGGACCGTGTCGCGGTTCTCCGCGAGCAGCTCCTCGGTGCGGCCAGCGTCGCCGTAGAGGCGGTTGGCGAGCGTCAGGAGCGGCATGCGGGTCGGGAAGCTGTAGGGCACGATGCGCGGCAGCGGGCGCGCCCGGGTGTTCAGGTCGCGCACAACGGCGCCGTGGAGGGCGAGCAGCGCGCGCCACACCGCGGCGTTGAACTGGGCCGCCGCGAAGTCCTCGGCCGGGATGAAGGCCGCGTTCACCCGCGCCAGCGCCGCGTCGATGTCCTGGCGGCTGGTGAAGGTCGTGGCGGCCAAGATCCGGGCGATCTCGACCAGCGCGAACCGGGCCGCCGTCTGCGCGACGCGCTGAACTGGGAGATCCGCGGCAGCGACGCTCTGTGCCTCCTGGCGGACCTGATCCATGCCGGCGAAGGTGGCGCCGGCCGCCGTGGCCGCGGCGAAGCAGGCCCGCAGCGGCGTCCCGAAGGTGCCGGCCTGGACCTGATCGACCGCGTCGGCCGAGAGCGCGCCGCAGAGCTGACGGAGCGTCGCCCCGTCTTGGCTCGTGGCATCGACGCCCGAGGCGAGCAGCGCGTCGAGGACGGCCTTCAGCGCCGCGACGGCGACGCGGCGCTGCGCGAAGGTCATCGGCTCTCAGCTCCAGTCGTCGTCGGTGCCGGCGGACAGTTCGGAGGCGTCGGCGAGTTGTGCCGCCGAGGCGGACGAAGTGGCCTGCGTGTTCTCGCCGATCGTCGTCGCCGACCGGCCGCTGGCATCGACGAAGGCCATCTCGAAGTAGGCGATGCCGCCCTCTTCCTTGCGCTCGGCGCGCGGACCGAACTCGCAGCGCATGAACATGCGCCCGAGGATCGGTAGGATCAGCGTGCCGCCGCCCTCGCGGTTGAGCGCGCGCTCCAGCGCGTCGGCCTGGAGATCGTAATCGTCACCGATGACATAGCCGGAGACGGAGACTCGGGTGACGCGCTTGCCCAGATCCTCGTCGAGCGACCGGTCGCCCTTCGCGAACTCGTACGTGAAGCCGCGTCGCCCGTTGGTCCGGGAGTTGGCCGCCACGTAGAACGGCACGCCCCGGAACGAGGCGGGGCGGAGATCGTCACGCCAGGACATCCGGGGCTCCCAATCGGCCGATACGAAGGCGCCCGGCGGGCGAGGCTACAGATCCATCTGCGACCGGCCTCGCGAGACCGTGGTGTCCTTAAACAGGTCGCTCATGTCGGGCTTCACCTGCGTGCCGGGTGGCCCGTCCACCTTGATGTGCAGCGTTCCGCGCCCACCCGGCCCGGCCCCACCCGGCATCTGCGCCGACGAACCGCCGCCGGGTGCTCCGCTCCCGTAGAAGCGGTTCATCAAGGCATCGCCCACGCCTCGGTTCGGCCCGCGGAACCTCCTGATCTCGTCGAGGGAGAGCTCCCGCTGGGGCGTGAACTCGCTCTCGCGCGGCTTACGGTCCTGAACCCCTCTGTCCAGATACTCTTCGTAGGTCAGACCGTCGGGGCCCCGCCGGGTCGCATTGTCTCGATGCGTCCCGTTGAGCTCGTCGGTCATCGTCCTGGCGCTGCCGAACATGCTGTCGCCCGAGCCATCGCGCGGACGTCTCTGGACCTCGTCTTCGCGCTGACCCCAAGAGTGGCCCGTGTAGCCGTCGGCTGTGGTGGCCCTGCGCCTATAGAAGTCCTGGAACGTCTCGCCCTGGCGCTGCTGGCGCGTCTGAGCCTCGTTCTCCATCAGGAAGTCGTCGATCGACGCGCGCTCATTGCGGTCGCGGCTGCGTAGGGAGACGTTGTCGGCCCTATTCCCCGTTGGCGGGATCGCCGGCGCCCGGGTCCACGGTTGCGTCTGTCGGATGCCGTCGCCCGCTGAGGATGCAGGCGCCCGCGGTCCGCTCCTGGCGGTCCGCCCCTCGCGCTCGTCCAGCCAGCGCTGCGCGCCTTGCGTGAGCCGATCGCGGCCGATGCTGGCGCTCTGCCCCGGATACATGCCGCCGTTCCGGCCGCGCTGGCCGTAATCGCCGGGGAAGCTCGCCCACTCGCGGGCCAGCGCCGTCCGGAAGTGGCGCATGAAGTCGCCGCCGTACCGGCGCTGGTTTCGCTGCGCCTCGCGGTAGCGCCGCTCGATGAGGGCGTTCCCAAGCCTGTCCTGCAGCTCGGGCGTGAACCGCTCGCCGCGGCCGATGCCGAGCTCACCGACAAGGCCGTGGTCGCCACGGCCGTTTCCGAAGAGCGTGCCGCGCATGAACTGGTAGCGGCCGATGGCGGAGGAGCCGCGCATGCGACGCTGGATCTGCTCGATCTCCGCGAGCGTCTTCCCCGTCAGATCGCCCCCGAGTTGGTGTGCGAAGCTGTCGTTGTAGCCGCGCCGCGTCGTACCCTCCGCGTGCGCGATCAGGTCGAGCAGCCCGCGGTCACCGACTGGGACTTCCCCCACGGCGCCGCGCGATCCGCCGAGAGACCCACGACTGCCGAACGGGCGGCCGCGGATGCCATCGCCGAGATCGGCACCACCTGCAGCACCTGACCCGCCACCGCCGCCGATGCCGCCCGGACTGCCATAGGCCGGGATCGCAGCCCCGTAACCCGCCGAACCGAAGCCGCCCCAGGCGGCCTTCTGGATCAGCGAACCACCGCCGGATGCGGGATCGCTGTAACCCGAGGGGCTGATGCTCGCGCTGCTGCCCTGCTCGCGAAGCTTCTGCAGCTCGTCGGCGACCCGCTTCAGCTCCTCGACCATGCGCGCGTGCTTGCGCTCGTAGTCGGCGCCGTGCGGACCGCGCTCCAGGAGATCGAGCTGGCTCTGGACCTGTGCGCGACGCCCCTCCAGCTTCTCCCGAGGGGTCGCCGCGGGGCCGCCGAACGGGCTGAGCTGATTGCGCAGCGCCTGCTGGTCTTCGTTGCCGGAAAGCCCGTTCTTGTCGGCGTCGTCGATGATGTCGACGATGCCCTTCAAGGCCGGCCCCAGGACCTTCAGCTTCAGCTTCTCGGCCGCGCGGCCGATCCGGCTGAAGTGCTCCTCGAAGCGCCGCGCGGACTCCTCGGTCTCCTTGTCGAGGTGCCCGATATCGGCCTGCGTCTGCTTGAGCGCGTCGCTGATCTTGCCCGTGATGCTCCGGGAGATCGTCGCCATGTCCGGCGTGCCGAAGATCAGCGTCGAGACCCGCGCCGCCTTCATCGAGTCCGGGATATTCTGGAGCGCCTTCATCGCCGTCTCGACGGCGGCTTCCATGCTTGGCGCGTTGACGAGCTCCTCGGCGAGATGGCCGAGGTTCATGTTCTTGAGCTCGCCGTAGACCTGCCCCCAGCGCTGGCGCAGGTCGACCATGTTGGTGGCGAACTGGCCGATGGCGCTGCGCATCGCGTCGGCCGAGACACCGAACTTCTCGCCGAGCGAGCCCAGCGTGCGCAGCTGATCGACCGTCATCCCGATCTGGCGGCCCATCTGGCTCAGATCGCGGGTCTGGCCCGAGAAGTTCTTCACCGCCGCGACCATGCCGGCGATCGACATGGCGGCGCCGAGGCTGCCCACGCCCACGGCCGAGAGGATCGGGTCGAAGCCGCGCAGAACGCCCTGGAACTTGGAGACTTCCCCGCGGACGCCTTCCCAGTCCTTCTTCCAGGCGGCGCCCTGCTTGGCCGTCTCATCGCCGACGCTCTTCAGCCCCTTCTGGAGCTTCGAGAGCGGTCCGGTGAACTGATCCTCGACGGTGGCGACGATCTTGAGCTTGTCGTCAGCCATCCTCGTCCTCGTCCTCGCGCGCGGCGCGCCGCGGCATCAGCGCCAGGGTGCGGCCCATCAGGTGGGCGACGGTCGCTGGCGCTAGGGCGCCCGGCGGCTCGCGGAACGGCCAGGCGTGATACGCGAGGCCTAGGCGGAGGCAGTCGTCGACGGTGCCGGCGGCAGGGCCGCCCACACGAAAAAACGGCTCAGCACCGTGCCGAGCTGAAGGATGTCGCGCGCGCCGATCTTCTTCAGCACGGGCGGCGGCGTGGCGGACAGATCCGCCACCAGCGGGAAGAACTGGTCGGCGGACAGCCCCTCGAGGAGGCCGTACTTCAGCACCTCCTCGCCGGTCGGCTCGCGCAGGATCAGAACCTGCACGGTGTCCTGGCCGACGACGATCGGCTTCGCCAGCGGGTACTCCAGCGGCCAGGAAATCTCGCGCGGATCGCGCGCGGGCGTGGTGATCTCGCTCATGATCAGAACTCGTCGCAGGTGAGGCCCATCCAGTTCACCGCCACCTTGCCGGCGCCGGTGTCGATCTCGTGGGCCGACTTGGTCCAGGCGCCGGCGAGCACGTAGGTCTTGCCGTTGGCGAGCGCGGCGGTGACGGTCTCGTCGACCATCGCGTCGAGCTCCGCGATGGTGAGCCCATCCATCGTCGACAGGTCGCCCTTGATGAACGGCACGCGCGGCGTCTCGATGTAGCCGTGCACGCTGTCTTGGCCGGCCACGCCCTCGCGCTTCACGCTCGACGGCGAGACGATGAACGACCCGCGCAGCCCGTACTGCCTGCCGTTCACCTTGACGTAGGCGATGCCGGCGATCCTCTGGCCCATGGCCGGTTCTCCAAAGAAAAACCCGCCTCAAGGGCGGGTCAGGTTGCGGTCAGGGGCGAGGCTGATCAGTTGCTGGACGCGCTGATCGGGTACTGGAGACGGAATTGCGCTAGGATGTTCATCCGGCGCAGCTGATTGATCACGTCCGGCGGATCGAGGATCTCGATCGTGTTCGGTTCGGTGCCGCGCCGCACGACCAAGTTGGCGATGTAGAGGGCCGCGTTCTCGACGAGGCCGTCGTACTCCATGTCCCGATACTCGGCGATCAGCTCAGCCTTGATCGAGGATGGCGTGACGATCGGCAGGCCTGCGGCGAACTTGGTCCCATCGTCGGCGAGCGAGCAGCGCGGGAACTTGCTCGTCAGTGCCTGCCGCAGGCGCGTGTAGCGCTCGTCGAGCGTGGCCAGCGTGGTCACCAGCTCGTAGGCGTTGTCGGCCTGGCCGTAGCTGTTGACCTGGTACTGGGTCTGCTCGCGCAGGATCACCGGCTGGTTGGTCGTGCCGCCGTAGAGGTCCGTGCCCTGGATCGCGAGGCCGACCTGCGCCAGCGCGTTCAGCTGGGTCTTGTTCCAGCGGTAGGCCTTCTGCGCCGGCAGGACGCCCACCAGCGGCAGGGTCTGCAGCGGCTGGGCCGCGTACGCGTTGATCGAGAACGCGGCCGCCGCCGTATAGGCCGCCCCCCACTCCCAGCACGGGCTCGGGCTCTGCGGCTCGAACGGCATGGTCGAGATGAGCGCCGAGTTGTTGCTCGGCCCCCAGATCATGTGCCCGGAATAGGTGTCGCGCTTGGCCGAGAAGATCTGGCCGTAGCTCTGGCGATACGGACCCCAGCGTCCCGAGTCGGTGAAGCCGTACTCGGCGTCCCACACGTTGTAGGAGCCGGAGTCGCTCACCGGCAGGCCGACGAACTTGTAGGGCGCGTCGCCCAGGCCCGCGATCGCCGAGGTGAAGTCCGGCGTGCCGGTGCCGCCCGAAAGCTGGTTGCCGGTCGGATAGGTGAGCGCGAGGCCGGCCGGCAGCTGCTCGCCACCGTAGCGGCCGAGATAGCAGTCGAGCACCGTCACGTCGTTGCCGGTGAGCCCCGTCCACTTGCAGGTCAGGTTCACCTTGGCCGGGTTGGTCCCGTCGACCACGGCCGTGACCGGCAGGTCCGGGACCGCATTGATCGCCGCGGCGATCTTGGTGGCCGCGGTCGCGGGGGTGTCGGCCGAGACCATGCCGACCGAGACGAGCTGACCGGCGATGTAGAGCGGATAGGTGCCGGCGACCGCCGGGTCGCCCGTGACCGTGATCGAGCCCGTGGCGGCGACGCCGCCGGCGGGCGCGGGGACGGGCAGGCAGAAGATCGGCACGCTCCGGACGCCCTTGAAGAACGTCTTGAACATGCGCGCGAGCATCGAGCCCGGTCCGAACAGGGCGTCGGCGTCGGCACCCGTGCCGCAGGCGATGACCTGGTTCGCCGTCGCGGTGCCGGCGGCGATCGGGTGACCGACGAGCAGCGCCCACTTCAGGGAGGTCGGCGTGCCGGCCTGCGACGGGTCGAACTGGGTGTTCGGGCCCGGGATCTTGTAGTTGTCCGGGATGCGGGTGAGGCCCATCGTGCCTTACTCCTGATGCGCGGTGGCGGCGGGAGCGCCGGCGGGCGCGGCGGAGGCGGAGGCGGCGGGGGCGCCGCTGTCGTGCAGGTCCTCGAGGAGGCGGATCGCGCCCTCGTCCCGGAGCCGGAACGTGAACTGGTCGGCCGGCCACCGGGCGGTGCCGTCCGCCTCGAAGCCGGTCCCCGACGGGAAGTGCTTGAGCGCGCGGTAGCGCGCCTCGGTCGCCTCGACGGCGACCGTGGTTTCACCGGCCATGGCGATGTCCTCTGGGATGGGGAGCGGCGCGGGCCGGCTCAGGTCGTGGGGATGTCGATCGTCAGCCCGATCTCGGGCGTGCCCGGGCCGGCGCCGGCGGGCTTGGCGGTGATGACGACGTGCTCCAGCACGTCGTCGATGTCCGGATCGTAGGCGGTGCGGAACACGAAGGTCATCTCGATCCGCCCCTCGGCGAAGTACGAGGCGCCCTCCTGCGGGAACAGGCGACCGCGCCGGACCTTGGTCACCGCCTCGAACAGCGGATAGCGATCCGGATCATCCAAGGCCTTTGACGGGTCAATCCCGCGCACGAAGGTCGGGTCCTGCAGGAGCCGCTTGCGTATGCCGTTGGTGGCTGCGTCGAGCGCCTCGTCGAGATCCTCCGGCGAGGAATATCCGACGCAGTACGAGATCCCGATCGTGACCTCGTTCATGAACCGGGGCTGGCCCTGATTGGCCTCGTCCTCGGCGCTCTCCAGCTCATCGGCGATGACGACCAGGAGGGCGGGGAGCTCTTCTTCCTGAAGCTGCGGACGCACCTGACGGCGCAGGCCATTGACCGGCAGCCAATCCTGGTCGCTCAGGCGCTCGATGATCGCCTCGCGGATCTTCGTGGCTTCCGACGGCATCAGGCCCCCTTCGGCTTCCTCTTAAGGGTTAGGGTCGCCCCGCCCTGTCCATCCGGATCGACGTCATCGATCCAGAGCGTGCCCTCATCCGGATACGAGCCGGCGGCGGGCACGCGGATCTGCATCTGCGGGACGGGCGGGACCGGCCAATCAGCCAACCGGATGCCCAGCGTGATGGTGGTCGTATTCAGGCTTTCGTTCGGCCCCAGCGCTACGTCGACGTTGCGCACCGACCAGACGCCCGAAGCTGGGAACGGCGGCCGCGCCGGCCGGGAGGCTAGCGGCGTCACCGTCACCGGGCGCCCGAACGTGGCGATGCCCGGCCCGAGGGCCAGCGCGGCGAAGTCGATCACGCGGCGGCCTGTGGCTTCGGCTTGGCGGCGGCTTTGGCCTCGGCCGGCGCCGCGGCCTCGGCATCGTCGACGCCAGCCTCGAAGCGACGGATCACCTGCTCCTGGAGCCGCGCTTCGGTCCAGGCGTCATAGGTCCAGACGCTGCCCTCGGCCGCGAGCGCGCCATCGACGGGATGCACCAGGCCGACATGCTCATCGGCGGTCGGCAGGACCTTGATCGAAACGCTCATGGCTGGCTCCAGCGAGAAACGGGGGCGTCCGGGGTCGGGCCCGGTGAGGATCACCGGGCGCCGACGCCTCAGGACGGGGTCTGGCCGAGCAGCACCGGGCCGATCGAGGACGGGTTGGCGGCGGCGTCGGCCGCGTAGCCCACCGGCAGGAGCGAAGCGGAGTTCACGTTGGTGACGACGCTGTTGGCGGCATCCCAGTACAGGCTGTCGCCCTGCGCCCAGGCCTGGGCGTTGGTCTTCGGCAAGCTGAAGACGCCCTTGCGCCAGAGCGCGAAGGTCTCGCCGACGAGGCGGGTCGAACCGGCGACGCCGAAGATCTTGCCGACGACGAGGGGCTGGCCGCTGAGGACGCCGCCCGCCGGCGCCACGACGTTGAGCGCGTCGCCGTTCTGGAGGAAATTCTTCATGGGATGGGTTCCGGAGGCTTGGGGAACGGACCGGCCGGCGCTCGGAGATCGAGGCCGGCCGCGAGTTCGGCGGGGGTGCGATTACTGCGGCAGCGCGCCCGGGTTCTTGTAGGCGCCGCGGAAGTCGATCGCGCCGCAAGCGAAGTCGTGCTCCAGCGAGATCTGGACGCCCTGCGTGCCGAAGGGCTCGTAGGTCTTCACCCGCGGGCCGTTCGAGCCGTTCAGGAAGCCGTGGACGAAGCACGGGACCTGAGCCGGATCGGACATCAGGTACCAGCTGTTGTCGGTGATGTTGGCGTCCGACACCGACTGCAGCTTGCCAGAGAACGGGTTCACCGAGGTGGTCAGCTGCGGCGAGATGGTGGCGACGAGCTGATCCGCCGACGTCTCCTGGTTCGGGCCGGTCAGGATGATCCGCGGCGGCACGTTCAGGAGGAAGCCGGAGAGCGACTTCATCCCGCGCAGCGCCGCGCGGCCCGCGCCGACGGTTGGCACCGAGATCACGCCCGCGGCGGCCGCGAGGTTGTTGTGCTTGGCGTGCCAGACCGCGGTCCCGTCCTGGGCCAGCACCGGGTTCGCGTTGAACATGTTGAAGAAGGTGACGTTCTCGAACAGCCGGACCGCGTCGCCGGACGACCCGAGGATCTGGTCGATCGCGCCGAGCTCGTCGTTGACGATCATCTGCCGCGAGATCGGGAAGACGACGCCGTAGGGCACGAGCGAGATGTTCTCGCCGCTGTCGGCCGACGTGCCCGCCTTGAGCTCGCCGGTCTGGGTCACCGGCTGCAGCATCGGGAACTCGCCCGCGCGGATCATCGGGTGCGGGCGGAAGTCGTTGAACTGCCGCTCGATCGAGATCCGCTTGTAGGTCGGCTCGGCGAGCTCGTAGCGGGCGAGCAGGCTCTTGTTGAGCACGTTCTGGAAGATCGCCGGGAAGTCCGAGGTGGACTGGAAGGCGCGCTCGACGATGTCGATCGCCTGCCGGGCGGTGCGGATGTTGCCGCGGTGGCCGACGCACTCGGCGGCGATCTCCACGAAGCCCATGCCGGCGTACTGCTCGGCTCGCTCGGAATGCTTCTCGACCCACTTCTTGTCGGCCTTGCGCTTGGGCGCATAGTCGATGCCGTCCGAGCCGCGCGAGGCGAGCGTGCGGGTGACCAGCGCCAGCGTCATGGCGTCGGCGCGGCCCTCGCGCTCGTCGCGGCCGAACTGGATGCGGCCGGCGTCCGAACCCTTGTGGGAACCCCTCACGGCGGTCTCCTTGCTCTTCTCGGCGAGCTTGTCGAAGGCGATCTTGCGGAAGGCGGCGGCGCTCAGGCCGCGGGTGATGGCGTCGACCACGTTGAGGGTGACGCCCTGGCCCCGGGCCTGCTCGGCGATCGCGACGAGCTTGGCGGCGTGCGCCTGGGTGAAGGCGGGCTTGACCGCGCGCTTGTCCTTGGTCGGCGCAGTGCGGGCGGCGCTGCGGCCGCGCGGCGCGGCGCGGGTGTCGTCGCCGTCCATCTCGCCGTCGCGCTCGGCCTTCACCGGCTCGTCGCTCGGCTCGCCCTCGGCGTCGACGAAGTTGCCCTCGGCGTCGACGTAGTAGCCGTCCTCGTTCACGTCCGGCTCGGCGCGCTCGGCCTTGACCGGCTCGTCGACCGGGTTGCCCTCGGCGTCGACGAACTCGCCCTCGGCATCGACGTAGTAGCCGTCCTCGTTGACGCTGACCTCGGCGCGCTCGGCCTTCACCGGCTCGTCGACCGGGGCGCCGGACGCGTCCACGAAGTTGCCGTCGGCATCGACGTAGTAGCCGTCCTCGTTCACGGCCGGTTCGGCGCGGACCTGCCGCTTGCCGGGCGCGTTCTTGCCGGGGGCGGTCTTGCCGGGGGTGTGCTTGGCCATACGCTTGTCCTCTCTGGGTTCGGGCCAAGCCCGCTCGTGCGGCCCGGTGGAGCCGTACCGGTAGGTGATCGAGGCATCGCCCCGGGTGACGGTGATCTCCTTCGCGCCGCGGCCCATCGGGCTGGCGCGCAGGTCGGGCCCCGCGGTCGGATCGGCCGCGCCCTCGTGGGCGCGCACCATCGCGGCGGGATCGGCGGGGACGGAGACGAGCGAGGCCTCCAACAGCTCCCACCGGGTCGCCGTGAAGGTCAGGCCGTCGTCGACGTCGAGGATCTGCTTCTCGGGATCGATCACGGTGCCGTCGGCGTCGGTGATCTCCCAGGCGTCGACGCGGTAGCCGATCGAGATACCCTTGATCTCGCCGCGGGCGACCATGCCCTCGGCGGTCTTGCCGGCCTCGGTCGCCGCGAACTTGGCGCGCCCGAGGATGCGCCCTTCGGCGAACCACACGTCGACGATCCGGCCCAGCACCGAGCCGAGGCCGTAGCTGTTGTGGCTGTCGAGGAACGGGATGCCGGAGGAGGCCAGGCGATCGACGCAGACCGCGGCCTCGTCGGTCGACAGGCGCTCGGTGCCATACCAGCGCACGACGTCCGAGCCCTCGGAGAGGATCAGCTCGATCGTATGCTCGTTGGCGTCGTAGCTCGCCGGCGCGACCTCAAGGAAGCGGCGGCCGCGGGTGCCGAGCGCCTTGAGGTCGATCGGGCGCGCGGAGCCGCCCGCGGCAGCGGCGCGCTGCCCGGTCTTCTTCGTTGCCATGGGGGGATCCGTCAGTTGGAGGCGGGCGCCGTGATCGGCTCGCCGAAATCGTCCTTCGGGGGCTTCGGCTTTCCGCCGGTCGCATCACCGCCGCCCTCACCGTCGACGGGCTGCAGCTTGCCGGACTGGTCGGTGCGGCGCGCGTCGATGTCGTAGGCGAGGCCCAGGCGGTCGGCGCGCTTGTAGAAGGCGGCCGTCATGTCCTGGACCTTCCGCCAGTTGTTGCCGAAGCTGGCGACGTATTCCTGCGGGCTGATCCGGCCGGTGCGCGCCGCCTTGATGTCCGCCTCGATGTCGTCGTTCGGGTTGATCGGCTCCCAGGCCGGCGTCATCCACTGTGCCCGGTAGGGCTCGGCGCGCGCCGGCAGGAGGCCCGCTAGCACCGCGCGGGACACGAAGCGGTCCCAGGTCCGGTTGCAGACCTGCGGGATCACGACGTGGTTCTGCAACTGCTCGGTCAGGCGCCGGAACTCGACCTTGCCCGCGCGCAGGCTGGAGAAGTTGGCGCCGCGCAGGTCGCCCGAGATCTGGTCGTAGGTGCAGCCCACGCCCGCGGCCATGGCCTGCAGGTTGAAGAGGAGGATCGGCTCGACCTGCGTCGTGCCGGTGGGGGCGGCGAACTTGATGTCCTGGCCCGAGCGCAGCTCCTTGAGCATGCCCGGTTCGAGCGAGGTCAGCTGCGCGTCCGGGTTCGCCCCATCGCGCCCCGCGAGCCCCGGGTTGGCCTGGTCGAACACGTCGACGCCCGCGTCGTCGTTGTTGGTGACGAAGCCGGAGAAGCAGGCCTCGACCCGCGCCTTGACGTTGACCGCGTCCAGGAAGTCGGCGAGCTCGCGCGAGGTCATCAGGATCGGCGCAAACCACGAGACGCCGCGCACCTGCCCGGGCCGCAGCTCCTTGAACAGGTGGATCAGCTCGTCCTGCGCCACGAAGGCCGACACGCCCGGCCGGAGGTTGGCCGTGTTGATCTCGCCGGGGTGGTTGGGGGTGAGCCACAGGCCGACGCGGCGATCGTACTCGCCGAGGCCGACGCCGAGCCGGGTGTGCTCCAGGCCCTCCGCGCCAGCCTGCCCGTCGTTGCCGTAGATCCCGTCGCGCCACTGGTCGATGAAGTCGGACTCGAGCAGCTGCAGCTGAAGCGGCACGCGCCGCGGATCGTCGAACGGCCGGTCGATGAAGCGGATCACGCTCTCGCCGGACTCGACCATGCCGCGCACGGACAGCGCCTGCATGGCGTAGAAGCCCATGCGGCCGGTGACGTCCGCCTGCCCCTCCCAGTCGCCCCAGAGGTCATCCAGGCGGCGGTCGAGGACGTCCGAGCCGGTGTCCGGGATCGGCGTGATGCCGGTGCCCACCACGTGCGAGGTGATGATGTCGAGCATGCGCGCCGCGTAGGGCGTGTTGCGCGCAAGATCCCGGGCGCGCGAGCGCAGCGGGCGCAGCGCCCTCTGGATCTCGGCGTTGGCCGAGGTGTTCAGCGCCTTGAACGAGGACGCGCGCCGGCCGGCGCTGGCACCCTCGTAGATGCGCAGCGCGTGGCGGGCGCGGGCGCGGGACAGCGCCGCGCGCGGCGCCACCCAGCCGATCGCGCGGTCGAGGACGTTCATCGGGGCGATCCGCTACCAGCCCGAGCGGAGGCAGCCGTCGGCCGAGATCCCGCCCGGGAAGCCGCGGTCGTGCGCCACCAGGATGGTCGCGGACTTCTGCGGGTCGAGGCCTAGCGCGCGCCGGATGATGGACCGGACGCGCAGCATCTCGTCGAGCGAGCGGTAGGTGGCCGTCTTGCCCTCGTAGGAGACCGACGTGACGCCGGCGGCGATGCCGGCCTCGATCGCGTCGAGCTGCGCCAGGGTGAAGGCCATCATTCTCTCCGGCTCATCCAGCCACCGGGCCGGCCATGGTTGATGAAGCCCGAGTGCTGTGGGCGGGCGTAGACGGGCGCGGACGGTGGCGGCGGCGCGGGCGGCGGCGTTGGTGGCGGCAGCAGCGCCGGGACCGAGGCGGCCGCGGCGAGCTCCGAGCCCTGCTCGTCCGAACCCGGCGCGGCGTCGCCGTCCTCCGGGGCGGTCGCTCCGGGCGCAGTCGTGGCGTCGTCGGCCTCGTCCCGCTCCGGCATCCGCCCCAGCGCGACGTAGCGCCCGCTGGAAGCCTGCAGGCCGCACATCGCGACGTAGGCATAGACGAAGCACACGCCGGCCTCGTGGGCGGCTTTGGGCTTCTCCCACTCGCTGTACCCCTGGCGCACGTTCACCAGCGGCTTCTCGCGGGTGAGCTGCTCGAAGTACTCGGCGTCGATCGGGCGCGAGCCGGAGGCCGGCACGAGCGGGAAGTGCACGTAGCGCGGGCCGGGCTCGACCAGCGCCAGCGAGCCGTAGGCGAAGTCGCGGGCGGCGTTGCCGCCGATCATGTACAGGTTCGCGCCGAGCTTCGTCGTCGGCAGCCGCGGCCAGACCCGCGTGCGGGCGCCCCGGGCCTCAGACTTGCCCTTGATCGCCCAGACCTTGCGGCGGCGGCGCTCGTTGCAGAACGCGTAGACCTCGGACGTGTGGTGGCCGCCGGAGTCGATGGCGGCCGCGCTGATCCGAAGCGCAACGCCGTCGCTGCGGGTGAACCCGCGCAGCAGCAGCCGATCGAGGTTCTGCCAGACCTCGGGCTTGGCCGGGTCGCCCGGCAGCACGAAGTGGCCGATGAGCGCGCATTCGAGCCCGGGACCCCAGCCCCAGACCGCACCTTCGAGGCGCGCGTTGGCGCCGGACTGGACGTCGCCGCCCAGCGTCAGCGTGCGGACCCAGTCCGGAAGCTCGGCTCCGTAGGCCTCACGGCGCTCCAGGAAAGTGTCCGGCCGGATCTCCTGGCCGTAGCTCTGCCGGTGGACCCGGCCGAGCACGTTGTTGTTGAACGTCTGGACCTTGCCGGCGGGGTCGTCGCACGCCTCCAGCCACTCCTGCACGATTACCGGCCAAGCGGCGTTCGCGTTGAGCGACATGCCGGTCCAGAGGTGGAAGCCGGCGTGAGGCGTCTTCGGCACCGCGGTCGGGCGCCAGATGCCGTTCTCGTCCATCCAGGCTTTGCGGCCCTCGTCGATCGTGTGGCCGCAGGTACCCTGGTACCAGACGTCCTTGAGTGACCCGTCGGGCCCTAAGTCCCACTTCAACCCGTGGGGCAGGTCTTTGCCGCCCCAGTCGAGGTACTGAAACACGCCGCAGCGCGGGCAGGGCACGAAGTACCGGCGCTGGTCCGAGGCCAGCCAGCGCTTCCAGATCCGGCTCGTGCTCTCCAGGAGCGGCGTCGAGCCGAAGATCTGCTTGCGGTTGTAGAAGGTTTCGCCACGCGTCCAGAACAGCTTGGCCTTGTCGCCCTGGCTGCCCGCCCCCGGGGTCCAGCCGCCCGCATCGTACTCGTCGCCTACCTGGAACCGGGCCGAGTACCGCCGGAAGGCGTCGTCGGATGCGGCGCCGGGCACCCGCACGATGGCGCCGTTCGCGAGCTGGAAGAAGGTGTTGCTGTCCTGCTTGTGCCCCTTGCGGACCGGCCGCAGCATCTCGGCCAGCACCGGCGTCTCGCGCAGCATCGGCGCGATCTCGGTAGCCCCGAACTCCTCCGCGTCCTTCGCCACCGGCTGCGCGAAGGCGCACAGCGTCGGCTCTTGGTGGAGGTGGTAACCCAGTGCGAGCAGGGCGCAGCGGGTGTAGCCTACGCGCGCCGCCTTCAGGACCGTCATGAGCGGGACCGTCGGGTCGCACATCGTGTCGAGGAGGCCGCGCTGATACCCGTAGAGGGTCACCGCGCCACTCTCGGCACCCGTGCTCTTCGGGATCCGCCCGTACTCCTCGGCCCAGGCCGAGCCGGTCATCTCGGCCTTGAAGGCCAGCGCCTCGTCGAACAGCGCGTCGATCGATCCGCGCAGGGCTTCGCGTCCGGCCGGGTACTCACCCCTCCGGTGGCTGCTGATCCTCTCCGACAGGCCCATCGTTAGCGTCGCTCTCCGGGAGCCAGCGTCGGCCGAGCTCCAGCCGCGCGGCGGCGAACGCCCGGTTGGTTTCTTTGCGGGCCAGCGCCTCGATCTCCGGGGCGCTGTCCATCGTCGTGGCGCGCGCGGCGATCTTGGCCGCCATGTTCGACAGGCCGGTGCGCAGGACCTGGCAGAACGTCGCCAAGTCGGCGAGCGCATCGTGTCGCGAGACGACCGACTTCAGCGCCTCGTCCGCGCCGATCTCAGCCACCACCGCGTTGGCCACCGCACGGCGGCAATCGGCGTCCTCGCGCCGTGATTTGCTGCTGTCGTCGCCGGCGTTCATCGCGACGTTCTCGACGGCGCGCTGGATCTTCCAGTCGATTACGGCGGCCGAGTCGAACTGGTACTCGACGCCGTTGCTGCCGCGCTCGACGTATGGGCAGCCCTTCTCGACCCAGGTCGAGATGGTGTTGGTGCTGACGGCGAAGATCTTGGCGAGCTCGGTGCGGTTGAGCAGCCGACCGTCGATCGCGCCGGACATCAACAACAACCCTGGTTTTCAAAATTTCAGAGACGGTGAACCACTGGGGTCCGAATTCCCCTCACTGGCACCCCCTCCTGGGAAGGACCCTGGGATTGCCCGGGGACGGGGCGCCCTCCGAAGGGCTTTCCCGCACCGCTCCCGGTAACCATCCCTGCAAGCAGGGATCGAGGGCCGGAACGGCCAACTCTGAGCTCCGTTCGGATAGATATTCGTGTCTACAGGGTGCGGAAATGCGTCAAACGCTGATTTCTACTGCTGGCTCGCTATTGCTCTTGGGAGTGGCAGGCGTTCAAGCGCAATCGATCACCGTCCAACGGGATGACCCTGCTCCCATCGTGGTCCAACATCCGACAGATGAGGACAAGACACTCACGAGGCACGATTACGGCGATGGCTGCACCACTGTGGCCGAGAACAAAGAGGATGCCACGGGCGATCGCACCGCGGTGCGCAGAGCGACCTGCAATTGAGCGTCATCAGCCTCTACGTGTTCAGCCCTTGCGACGCACGTCGTTGACGACGAAGCGCTCCCAGCCCACCCGGAACTGCTTCCGGAAAGCGACCGGCACTACGGCGCTCGCCTTTTCATAATAGGGGAAGCGCTTCTTATAGCTCACGCCCTTCACGAACAGGAACATGGGTACCGCAAATTTGTCCTTCTGCAGGTAGATCCCGTCGGGCGCCTTTCCGTGGTTCCGGAAAACGATGTACTCGACGTTTCGCCCGGCGTTGCGGCGCTTCGAGCGCGCCGTCGTGTTCTGGTAGCGGTCGGACCGGGCGCCAAGCGCAGAGAGCATGCGGGTGATGAACGCGCCCGACACGTTGCCATTGCCGTCCTTCGGGCAGCGCGTGCTCGGCACCGCGAACTCGCCGGCGAGCATGAGGCCCTTGCGGATCAGCAGGACCTCGAACCGCTTGTGGCGGCGCGAGCCGCCGGCGACCTGAGGGCCGAGATACTTCCAGGCCGGGATCGAGCCGTTGCCTTCCTTGAACCCGAGCTCGGCGGAGAGCCGCTGCTTCGTGGCCGGCCGGACCATCAGGCTGTTGAGCGTGAACCTCGACGGTTGGTCGAACACAGACCGCATGGTCTCGCGCTCGGCCTCGCGCGCGTCCTTCATCGCGTTGGTCAGCGCGAAGGCGGCGACGAAGGGGACCTGCTTGGCGGCTCGGCCGACGGCCTCCGCCTTCAGGCCGAATTCGCTGGCATCGAGCTTCAGCACCTCAGCGCCCAACGGTGATGATCTTCACCTGGCCCGAGACGGGATCGAGGATCGTCAGCGTCTGGGCGGCCATGGTCAGCAGGCCTGCATCGGCTGCGGCACGTCCCGGTGCTGCTGCACCAGGCGCGTCTGCGGCCGCTCGACCGTCAGCTCGGTTGCGTTGTCGAGCACCAGGATGGTGACGTCCGTCACGCCGGCGTCGCGGCACAGGCCGATGAGTTCGTCCTGCCACTTCGCGGCCGTCTCCGGCTGCAGCTTCTGGCGGGTGCGCAGCACCAGGATGTCGCCGTGCCGGACCTCGAGGCGGTCCAGCTGGCGGTCGATCTCTTGGGCCATGATCTCACTTCACGATGGCTTCATGGTCGCCATCGGCGAGCACGTGGGTTTCCTGCCCGTTCCAGCGGAACAGGTACTCGATGGCGCCGCGGTACTTCATGTTGTCGGTCACGTAGGCGACCGTCGAGATGGACCAGCGCCCGCTTTTCGGCGCAGGGATGCCGTCAGCGTTGAGGGCCTCGGCGATCGCCTTCAGCGTCGTCTTGCGCTTCCGGGCCTCAAAGATGCGTCGGACGATCTTCGCCTGGGCCGGGACGATCCGAAGGCCGCCTTCCAGATCGCGCTCATAGCCGTACGGCGCTTGGCCGCCAGCGAAGCCGCCCTTGCGAGCCTTCGTGGTGCGGCCGCCCGCGGTGCGATCGCGGATCAGGTAGCGCTCCTGCTCCGCCATGCCGGCAAAGAAGGTGAAGAACATCCGCCCGATCGAGTTGGACGTGTCGATCACGGCCTCGGTGACGGACCGGAACGCGACGCCGTGCAACTCGGCGAGGTCGGAAACCGTCATCAGCGCGTGCCGCACATCACGCGACAGGCGATCAATCTTGGCGACCAGCAGGATCTCGAAGCTCTTCGCCTCCGCCATCTGGAGGATTGTCGCGAAGCCTGGGCGGTCCGATGGACGGATCGCGCCGGAGACGCCGGGATCGGAGACGATGCCGACGACCTCGTAACTCTGGCTCTCGGCGAAGGCGCGCACCGCGCGCTCTTGCGCCTCCAGCCCGTGGCCGGTCACTTGCTCGTCGGTGCTGACGCGGGTGTAGATGATCGCGCGGGTCGAGGCCGTGGCCTTCGCCTCAGCCTGGACTTTATTCCGGGCCCGCAACCGGGCCACGCGGCGCGAGCCCGAAACCTGCTGCAAGCCCATGTAATTGCTGCGCTTTTTGGCTCTAAATAGCGAAATATTCCAAGGTCTTTTAAGACCTTGGAAATCGCCCGTTCCAGCCTGCGGATTACAGGATCAAATCCTGGTCAAATCGGGTGACGACGCCTCGCTCACGGCGCAGGCCTGCACCCGGTCAAGAGGCCGCACGCAATCCGTGGGGGCTCAGGGGTTACCCTGATGATTGGAGAGCCCCATGACCTTCCTGCGCATCACGGCGTTCGCACTCATCCTCGCCGGCGGCAGCGCCGCACAGGCACAGACGACCGGCGCGTCCATCACGCCGGTCCGCGATACGACTGCGCTTGGGCAGACCAAACCACCGAGCCGCAACGCGAGCCCCACCTCTCGGAACGATCCCGGTCGGCGCACTCAGAACCAGCTCAATCAGGACACGATCGCCAGAGGCATCTGCATCGGGTGCGGCCCGAAGTAACTGATCAGGTCGACTCGGTGAGCGCCAGGGCGACGCCCAGCGCGAAGCAACGGTACCAAGCCCGAAACACGGTCAGGCCCGCATCAGCTTCAGCCACGCGTCCGCGATCGCGAACGGCAGCTGGGTGTTGGCCTCGATCCAGATCTCCGCCGTGCAGCGGTAGACGTCGAGGAGGGACCAGAGGTCGAGCTGGTGGCGCGGTTCAGAGGACATCGTCGCCCACCAGGTCCTCGACGATGCGATCGCGCTCCTCGTCCGACTCGGCGAGCTGGTAGAGGTGCAGTTCGTTGGCGCGGTCGGCCCGGACCCAGTCCAGGGCCTCCCACATCGCGCCGCGATGTCCGGCGCCGACGATGCGGGCGAGGCCGTCATCACCGCGGCGGACCGCCAGGAACACGGCGCCGGGCGCGTCGGATGAGACGGCCTGGTCGAGCGTGAAGACGGCGACGACGTAGCGGCGTCCGGAGACACCACGCCACGCGGACAGGGCGACAGCCGACGAGCGGGTCGCGCGAAGGCGCTCCTCACGGACCTCGGGGCGGGTCGAGCGATCGGACCGGATCCGGCTCAGTTCGTTCGACCATGCGAGGCGGCGACGCGAGCTCATGGCCGTCCGCCGCACACCACCTTGGTGTAGCGGCCATCGCCGAGCAGCTCTTCACGGGCGACCGTCGTCTGGCCGGTCATCAGGCAGGCGAAGACGGACGGCACCTTGATGGTGGCGACGTTGAGCGCGGTCTCGCGCGTGCACTCGGGCTGCGCGGTCGAGGCAGCGCACACCAGGATTAGGGCGAAGACCGTGTTCATGCGCCGGGCATCTCTTCGACGGGCAGGCAGCGGGCGGTGATCCGCGCTCCGGCCGGCAGCAGCTTGGTGAGGTCGGCGAACTCGGCGATGCGGCCGGCGCGCGTCATGCAGACGTACTTGCTCTCGGTCCGCTCGCGGCCGAGCATCACCCGGCAGGCCTTGGTGCACGCCTGGACCTCGATGCGCCACCCGAGGACGGCGGCGTGGCCCAGTTCCATGGCGCCGAGCAGGATCGCGACCGCCAGCGCCATCTCCAGGATGAGAAGCGCCAGCAGGCCGCGGATCGTCATCGCCGTGAGCTCTTGCCCGGAAACAGGACGACGCCGAGCAGCAGTACCAGCGCGATCGCCAGGACCTGCGTGGTCAGCGGCGACAGGCAGACCGGCGGGACAAAGGGCGCGACGTGCTCGGGGGCGGGAACGTCGAGGATGAGACCGTCCATGTCAGGGGGCCTCGCCGACGGACAGAGCGCGGCCGGCGTGCACCGGACGGCCGACACAGAGCGCCGGCGCCGGATCACGCCAGGAGCGGGCTGGAGCAGGATCAGCGCGGCGCAGACCGATCAGCAAGGCCACGCGTGCCAGGAGGCTCACGATCGGAAGCCCTGGAGGAAGGCGCGGCGGACCTGAATGCAGTCAGCGGCGTTGCGGCACTCCTCGCTGACGACGGCGGCGATCCGCTCGTGCATTGCGGTCGGAGCCTTGGCCGCGTAGGCGTCGAAGGCGTCGGCCGCCTCACGCAGGCTGGCGGCTGAGGTGCCGACCATCGGAGCGAGCTGCTCGACCGCCTGGTCGACGAGGTCGGAGGCGCTGAGGTTCATGCGAGCGCGGCCCTCAGGCGAAGATGCTGCCCAGCGAGCCTTCGAGGCTCACCCAGATCTGCAGGTTGCGGGCGCGGAAGCGCATGTCCGGCATGGCGCAGTCGCAGCGCAGGATCGCCACGCACAGGTCGAGGAGCGCGGCGCGCTGGGCGGCATTCATGGATACTCGCAAAGAAAAACCCCGCCGAAGCGGGGCATGAGATCTATCGTCGCGGCTCGGTTGTGACGGTCCCGCGGGCGAAATACTGTATTCGAGCGGATCGAGGCCGCTCAGGCAGCCCCGTGAAGCCGGCGGGCCGGGCGTTCATGCCCCTCAGCATAGCCCGGTCCGCTGCTACCGATCACGCCGACTTCGCGGCGCTCCGAACGCGCTCTCGGTGGCGTAGGACGGCGGCCGGGATCGGCGCCGGCGCGCGGCGTGGCGGGCCGGAGGGCTCCTGGCCGGGCCAGTGGCCGGTGAGCTCGCGATAGAAGCGCCGCAGGCCGTCGCGGATCTCGTCGCGGTCGACCATGAACGACTCGGCGCTGTGCCGATGGCTCGGCATCTTCAGCCGGTCGGCCTGGGTGCAGAGCAGCCTGAGGCGCTCGGCGATCTCGCGCTCTGTCACGGCAGCGGATCCGGCATGGCTCTGACCATATAGAGTTCGCCCGTCGCGTCACACCAAGATCTGAGGGAGTGAAGCGGGTCGCGATCGGGCGAAGGGGGAAGGTGCGGGCCGGGGCGCAACGCCGACGTGGAGCCTCTTGCGGGACATCCACCGAGCCGGCGCGGTGCCGGGCCCGGGCTTCTGCGACGTCAGCGCCGCCGCACCACTCGTCCGGACAAGGCCCGGAACGACGAAGGCCCCGGCGGGGGTCCGCCAGGGCCTTCTAAATCTCTGCAGGGTCCGAACTAACGCAAGCTGTTCTCCCGGTCAAGCTCGATTGCCACTTCCAGGATGCCTCAGGCTCCCAAAAAGGGTGCCGGCCGCACCTTATCGTACTCAGAGTGACATGATGAACAGAGGTATCGGAATGCACCGGCAAGCCCACCGTGTCGATCATGGAGTTCCATGATCCGATCTTCGGCGGCCTCTAAATCGCAAGTTATAACACCGTAACAGTCTGAGTAGGGCGCAAGAGCCATTTTAATGAAGATCGAACGTCCTAAATTCATTAAGTGAGCAGCCTCAAGTTTAAGGTCGCCCTTGCCACACGCGTCGCAAACTCCTTTTTTACGGGATCGTTCGGAGCGAGCATACGATTGCACCTTATTTCTAATACGTGGGCCAACATGCCTCATGTATTCTTCAAGCGTACCTTGGAAGATAGCCATAATCGCGGCATCCACTCGAACCGGACTTATAGTCGGTTCAAGACAGCAGACGCCTAAGCAGTAGTCAAATGCCTAATTTGATTTTTGGCTTGATTAGGCGCGCCACTCCCTCTGCAGCGTCCAGTCCCGCGGGTCGATCTTCCGAACCGGCGAGGCGCGCAGCGGCGCAGCACGGCGCCCGGCAACTCGGCGATCCCTTTCGATGTGACGGCGTGGGCGCAGGTTCGGCAGCGGGGCGCGCCCCTCTTCCTCCGGCTCCAGCCACGGCGCGATCGGCGCCTTCGGCGGCAAGACCTCGATGCTGGTGAGGAACTGAAGCGCTGGCACGAGGTAGACGAGCGCGGCGTGCCAGTAACCGTAGCGCAGCTGCTCCTCCAGGACCTCGATGCCGGTGCGAGTGTAATTCAGCTTGCAGAACAGGCCGGCGTCGCGGCTGTCGCCCTTGGACGTCGCAATCTCATCGTGGCTGGTGAACCACGGTTGGCCGTCGGGTCCTTCCCCGCAGGGCGTGCGCACGGTCCGCCAGAGGGTGATCTTGCCGTTCGTCGATTTCACCGGCTCGACCTCAATGCCGCCGGCGATCTCGGGAGGCCTGCGGATCGCGCCGGTCACGAGCCAGGAGGGCGTGGCGTCCATCGCGGCGGAGATCATTACCTCGAGGCTGGCCTTGCCACGCAGCGCGACCTGGATGGGATAGGGTGAGAGATCGAGCGGGCAGACCGCGGATCCGACAGCCGCCCGCTTCAGCGTCTCGCTGAGGACCTGAAGGTGCGCCTCGATCGTGATCGCGTCGGGATGCGGGTCGCCCATCGCCGGCGGCATGCCGGGTTCGCGGGACCAGTTGTCGACCGGACCGCCCATGGCCACCATGCGCCAGACCGGGTCCGACGCGCACTGCGGCCCGCGGATTGGGGCGTCCTGGCGGCGCTTCGGCAGTTCGTCGCGGATCGCCCAGCGCAGGGCGTCCTCAATCGTCATCTTACGGCGCTTGCCTGCGCTCTGGGCGGTCCTCTGCGTCGTTGCCGGCACGGCGGTCCCCAATGCTGTGCCGGTTCAAAAACGAAGCAGCAACGCACCGTTGATCCGGTGCTGGTTTTCTCAGTGTCAAGCTCAATTCTTACCGGCGAGGCTGCGCACGATCGCCGCGTTGATCCCATCAGCGATCTGTTCGGCGGCTTCATCACGAAGCCGGTAGATCGTCGCCGCCGAACCCCAGCCGCGTCCGCGGATGAACTCCTGGAAGCTTTCCTTGGCAGCTCGGCACCTGGCCCAGGCCAGTAGAATATCCCGTTTGCGGGCCCAGAGCGGGTCGAGGATGTCGAGGTAATCGTTCGGCCACATGACGGGCCGGATCTCCGCGGGACCGCGCACGCGCGGATCCGTGTGCATCGCCCGCTTCATCCAGAGCAACACGTCTCCGCTCGTCCAGCTGGGTGTGTGGCCGAGGGCGGGGTGGAGCGGCGGGCCTTCCTGGCGAAGCGGCATCGAGCGCGGAGACGCGGCCCAAACTGCCGCATTCAGTTCCTACCATGTTTCAGGCGGCCTGACCGTTGCCGGGATGCCGCCAGGTAGAGGGTTTGAAGCAAGCCTCCAGCGAGGTGGCTTCAGCGCCGCGAAAGATCCGTAATTAGCCTCGCCCCACAGCTAAATGTCACGCCGGGGCCGCTTGCGACCCGAGGCGGGCATGACGATGATCGTTAGGGCTTCCAGAAGGCGACCAAACGCCGGCCGTTGGCGTGGGCGCCTACCCTCTGATGGGGTTATGAAAGTCTCGATACCACCCGGGCGATTAGCGATGCGTCGTGCCTGCGTTGAGGTTAGCGCGCATTCCGCTCAACGGCTATGCGTGCGATGGATCTACTAGGGCTAGCACGACTGTAGCGTTATGGCGTCATGACAGCCTTCGAACTCATCCGCGCCCTGGCGCAAGATGCCGATATCGGCGTCCTCGTCACTGACGCAGTGGTCGACGCACCAGGCCCGACCATCCTCTACGCCAATCCCGCCTTTGGGCACCTAGTTGGTCGCGATCTGCCCGACGTCATCGGCCGCAGCCCGCGCTTCATGCAGGGCAGAGAGACACGTCGCGCGACACTCGATGCCTTTCACCGCGCCCTGGCGTCGGGTGAGCGCTTCCATGGCTATCTGACCAACTACCGCGCCGACGGCGCCAAGTACCGCGCCGAGATCGATTGCCGCCCCCTGCGCGCGGCCGACGGGCGCATCGAGAACTTCGTCTCGTTCGAGCGCGAGGTGCTCCGCCGGATCGGCCGCCCCGCCGTCAACGGCGCTGGCCGCTACGAGCCCGCCTTTGAAAGCAAGACTCTATTAACCGGGCTGCTCCGCGCGCTCGCCGTATTCGAGCACGCATGAGCCCTATCGATAGCCGCTGAGGACTTGGTAATAGCAGTGTTTGAAATGTAACTTGAGTTACATTCGTGATTTTAGATGCGGCTTCGTGCTGTGATTAAGCAGCAAGTAACGCTTATCGCGCAGCTTGTGATCAAGAGCCTTTATGGCAACGCGGCCCGCAAGCGTGATGCCTCGCCGGTCGTGGAAGCTCGATCCGTCGTCCAGCGATCTCAGCGCGCCCGAGAGAGAAAAGCCATGTTCGGTGGGACGGGAAAGCATGCCGACCTCGCGGCCAAGTTCGAGGCTATGGAGCGCTCGCAGGCCATTGTGGAGTTCCTGACCGACGGCACTATCCTGACAGCTAACACCAACTTCCTGACCGCGATGGGCTACACCCTGCCCGAGGTGCGGGGGCAGCACCACGCGATGTTCGTCGAGGCGGAGCAGCGCGCCAGCATCGAGTACGGCGCATTCTGGGACGCCCTGCGACAAGGCACGTTCCAAACCGCCGAGTTCAAGCGCGTCGCCAAAGGCGGCCGGACCGTGTGGCTTCAGGCGAGCTACAACCCAGTGCGCGATCGTGCCGGCCATGTCGTGAAAGTGGTCAAGGTCGCCACCGACGTCACCGCGCAGAAACTGCGGGCGCTGGACAGCGACGGCCAGATCGCAGCCCTGCACCGCTCGCAGGCGGTGATCGCGTTCGATCCGACCGGCACGATCCTCGACGCCAACCAGAACTTCCTCGACGCCGTCGGCTACCGCCTCGACGAGATCCGCGGCCGGCATCACAGCCTGTTCGTGGACGGCGCTGAACAGGCTGGTTCGGAGTATCGTGGGTTCTGGGCCGATCTCGCGCGGGGTCAGTTCGCGGCCGGCGAGTTCCGGCGCATCACCCGGGACGGCCGTGAGGTCTGGATCCAGGCCACCTACAACCCCATCACCGACGCGGACGGAAGGGTGTTCAAGGTGGTGAAGTTCGCCGCCAACATCACCGCGCAAGTGCACGAGCGCCAGCGTCGGGTCGATGCTCAGCGATCAATCGGCGCCGATCTCGACGCGATCGGTACCGCGGTCGAGGATGTCACACGGCAGACGGCCGAGGCCGTCGGCACGGTGGGCCAAGTCTCGAACGACATCCAGTCTGTGGCCTCGGGCGCGGAGGAGCTGTCGGCCTCGGTCGGCGAGATCAGTCAGCAGGTCAGTCACGCCGCGCGCATGGCCGGCGAGGCCGTGGAACAGGCCCGGCACACGAGCAGCATCGTCGAGGGCCTGAGCGGGCAGGCGGCGCAGATCGGCGAAGTGGTGACGATGATCCAGGGGATCGCCTCTCAAACCAATCTGCTGGCGCTCAATGCCACCATTGAGGCGGCCCGCGCGGGCGCCGCCGGCAAGGGCTTCGCGGTGGTGGCTTCTGAGGTGAAGGCCCTGGCCGAGCAGACGGCCAAAGCGACGGACCAGATCCGGGTGCAAATCACTGCGACGCAGGGGGCCACGCGCGAGGCTGTCGGCGCGATCGGCTCGATCCAGGGCACGATCCGAGCGCTGGACGAGGTCTCGGCCGCGATCGCGGCGGCGGTCGAGGAGCAGTCGGCCGTCACGCGCGAGATGTCGGGCAGCATGCACACGGCCGCGCACGGGGTGGCGACGATCGCCGGCGGCATGGAGGCGATCGCCAGGGCGAGCGAGCAGGTCGATCTCGCGACGCGCCAAGTTCGCGAAGCGGCCCGCGCGGTCGGTTGAGCACACGCCGACACTATCGGACTGGGACTATCGCAAGGGGGCTCGCGGGGAGACGATCACGTTCGCGCCATGAGTGAGTTACTGCTGATCAGCGACGACCTGAGCCGAACGGAGCGCCTCGCCCGTCATCTTGGCGCCTTCCGGACCTGCCGCATCCACGACCTCTACGACGACGCGCCGCCGCCGAGAGCCGAACTGATCATCAGCGACGTGAAGGATCTCACGTCCGAGGCGATCCTGCGCCTGCGCGGCGTGCTCCCCCACGTCCGCAGCTCCGGCACGCCCTTTCTCTTCCTGTTGCACGACAACTCGGCCCGCACGCACATCCAAGCCGATCTGCTCGGCGCGTCAGGGACCTTGAGCGGCGCGGCCGCCATGCGTCTGCTCGATGAGGCGCTGGCCTGCCTGCAGGAGCAAACCGAGGCTACGCCGTCGAAGACGAGGCGGCAGGCCGATCAAGCGCGGCAGTTCCTGCGCGAGACGTTCGTGCCCGGCCGGGATCTGTCCTCGGCGATCATCGACACCGGCACAGAGATCGTGTCGGGAGCGGTGCGCGAGAGCGGGATCCGGAATTGGATCCGTGCGGTCCGGCGCTTCGAAGACGCCACGCACCAGCACTGCCTGCTCGTCGCTGGCCTCGCCGTCGCGTTCGCCGGGTCACTGGGCCTGGGCGCGCCGGACCGCCACAGCTTGGCGAAAGCCGCGCTGCTCCACGACGTCGGCAAGATCGCCGTCCCGCCCGCGATCCTGAACAAGCCCGGCCCTTTGAATGCGGCCGAGATGCGGATCATGCGGACGCATCCCAGCCACGGCCACGCGATGCTCGTCGGCCGGGGCTTTGAGGAAACGATGCTGACGGTGGTGCGCTCACACCATGAGATGCTCGACGGCACCGGCTACCCGGATCGTCTCAAAGGCTGCGAGATCCCCGACCTCGTACGGTTGGTCACGGTCTGCGACGTCTACGGTGCGCTGATCGAGCGCCGTCCCTACCGCGCTCCGCTGGCCGGCGCGAAGGCCTTCAGTATCCTAAGCGGCATGACAGATCGTCTCGACGGCGACCTCGTGCGGGCGTTCCAGCCGGTGGCGACGGCCTACGATCCATCGCTGCCCCCAGCGACGTTGCCGAGCTGACGGCGCGCTGAGAAGATCCGTACCGCGGCTTGGACTGGAGCTACGGATGTTCGCTCAGAAGCCTCAGCTGCTCTGGAGCGGACCGACTGAAATTGCTCACTGCGAACTCCAGCACAGGGCTCACGAATAGGATCGAGTCCTTCTGCTCGGACGAGCATCGAACGCGGTGGCGCGGCCCAATGCGCCGCTTGTTGTTCCCAGCAAGTTCCAAGGAGGTCTGCCGTCGCTCCGCGGCCACGTTGATCGAGGCAGTCACCTCCGATCGGGCGAGTCGTGGGGCCCGACCGACTGCGAAGCAAATGTCATGACGCTTATGCTGTGTGATCTTCTCCACCTGCTTAGCGCCGCTCGTCAGCGGTGAACTGGCATTTTATAGACTAACATATGCTGCTTTACCCCGACCACTGGACCTTCGTTTGTTCATTGGCAGACATTAAAACGTTTCTTTGGATTATATTAACGCCCGTTGCTTCTATTGGGACGGAAGCGAGGCCGATATGCATACGATATTTACATGCATTACAGAGCGTCACGATGAAGCATTATTGTTCCTTGCGGCTTCCGTCTGCGCCATCGGCATCTACGCGGCCTCCGCCATAGCGGCGCATGCAGCTCGTTCTGAGGGCGCGGTACGGCGCAAATGGGCGGTCGCCAGCATCGTCGCTTCCGGATGTACGGCCTGGGCGACACATATGATTGCCCTCCTCGCCTTCAGACCTGGCATGGACGCCGGTTTCGAACCCACCCTGGCGGCGCTCTCCCTCCTGATCGTAGTCGCTGGCATCGGTGCAGGGGTCGGCCTTGTCATCGGCCGACGCAGCCGGACACGTCGCGCCGCTGCCGGCGCGATCCTGGGTCTCGGAGTCACGGGCCTCCACTATGTTGGACAGGTGTCCCACCGCGTAACCGGGTACGCCACATGGAACATGGACCTCGTGATTGGGTCCATCGTCATCAGCCTCGCCCTGTCATCTCTAGCGATGATCGTCGCCGGCGAACGCAGCCGCATGTTGCGCCACTGCGCTGTGGCACTTCTGCTCGGCTCGATCGTGATCCTGCACCTCGGCGGCATGACCGCGCTGGTCCTGACCTACGATCCACAGGTTGCGCTGCCGGACTCCGCTATATCGCCATCGACCATCGCGCCGATCATCGCGGCTGTCTCGTTGGGCCTCCTGGTCTTGGCGTTCGTCGGCCTACGCATGACCCTCAATGCGAAGGCCCGACTCCGCCGGGATCGCGAGAGATTGCGCGAACTGGCCAGCCTCGCCCTGGAAGGGCTCGCGGTTTGCGACGCGGCCGTGATCACGACCGCCAACCGGAGCCTTGAGCAGCTCTCGGGTATGACACAGGCGGACCTGATCGGTTGCAGCATCGCGCGCCTTTTGCCAGGCCTCGTTCTTGACGACCTCCCGGAGCAAGTTGAACGCGACGCTGAACTCGTCGGTGCAGACGGCGAGGGCGTGCCAGTCCGAGTCCTACGCAAGGAAATCTCCCTCGGCCACAAGCGTCAGACGGTCATCGCCTTCCGCGATCAACGGGAGCGCCTCCAATCCGAAGCTCGCCTGCGCACCCTCGCGTTCACCGACGCCGTGACAGGCCTGTCGAACCGCGCTCGGTTCGACGATCTTCTGGTCCATCATATCGCGGCTCTGCGTGAGCAGGACGGTGGTCTCGCGGTGTTGATGCTGGATCTCGATCGCTTCAAGACCGTCAACGATACGCTTGGCCATGCCATGGGGGATGAGCTACTGCGCAAGGTCTCCGCGCGTCTGCAGGGCATCATCGGCGAAGGAAACGTTCTCGCGCGCCTAGGCGGCGATGAATTTGGCGTCCTGCTCATGCGTGTCGCGGATGACCAGGAGCCGCAAAGCGTCGCAGCGCGCATCGTGGAGACGATCAACCGTGTCTTTCTGCTCGATACCCACCTCGTCCATGTGGGCGTGAGCGTTGGCATCGCGCTCGCATTGACCAGTGAAAGCAGGTTGGAGGATCTGCTGCGGAACGCCGACCTCGCCTTGTACAAGGCCAAGGCGGCGGGAAGGGCGACCTTCCGGGTGTTCGAGCCGGCGATGGCCGAGCGGATCCAGGTTCGCAGCCGGATGGAAGTCGATATGCGCCGCGCTCTCAGCGACGGTGAGTTCGAACTGCACTTCCAGCCCCTCGTCGACGTGCAGACCGGGTTTGTGACTGCGGCGGAAGCGCTGATCCGCTGGCGTCATCCTAAGAATGGACTAATCCCCCCGGCGGACTTCATCCCGCTCGCCGAGGAAACCGGGCTCATCATGCAGATGGGGGCTTGGGTGCTGCACGCAGCATGCTCGCAAGCTGTTTCATGGCCCCAAGCGATCAAAATCGCCGTCAACCTCTCGCCGGTGCAATTTCGCGACGACAAGCTTCCGGAGACCGTCCTTGCCGTCCTGAAAGCGACAGGTTTGGAGGCCGAAAGGCTCGAACTCGAGATTACAGAGGGTGTCCTCCTCGACGACGAGGAACGTACCCTCGGGATGCTGACACGGCTCAGGTCGATCGGCGTCGGTCTCGCGATGGACGATTTTGGAACGGGATACTCATCACTCAGCTATCTGCGCCGTTTTCCCTTTTCCAAAATCAAGATCGACCGTTCTTTCGTTCGCATGCTGCCAGGCGATGCCGAAAGTGCAGCGATCGTCCGGGCTATCATCACCATGGGCGCAGGCCTAGGCATGTCGACGACGGTGGAGGGCGTGGAGACGGCCGAGCAGTACGCATTTGTCGCTGCGGAACACTGCGGCCAAGTTCAAGGCTATCACGTTAGCCGGCCGCTACCCGCCGCGGCATTCCAGCTGTTCTTGAACGAGATGAAGCAGGCAGCCTGAAGCGCTCTCAGAATAGCTCACTGCATCGAAGTTTGGATCAAGCACTCGACACAATGCCGGTGAGGGCGACGATATCGAAAGTGGCGCGGCCCAAAGCGCCATTTGTCGTTCCTAGCAAGTTCTGGACGACGTGACCCTTGCAGGTGAGCTTCCGGAGGTTGCGTTCAAGGCTGCTTCGACCGCACTGGCCGCGGAGCGGCGTGTGTGAACATATCTGCGTTCGATAGGAGCAAGAAAATCTTGGTTCTTGCTCCTGAAGCGGATAACCCGTCTCGGGATCATTGCGGCTATTGCGCATCAATCCTGAATTGACGCCGATGCAGGTTGCTTAGTCCTAAACGTCTGCAGCCGTCCCATTGTCGCTGCATGTGACTGAATTTTGAATTACAAACGGCTTGCCGAATGACGCTCTTCATGTGACTTACGGCTAAAGCAGTGGTGAGTCGAGCATGGTTCATGGACGAATTAGCGCATCATAGTTTGGGTGAAACCAATAATCTCGAATTGATTACACTTCTTGACGAAGTGTATGATGCAATAAATGGATCAGATGGCAATCGACTTTATTTACTACTTGATAAGATGAATGATTTTAGATCAAACCTTCAAAGCAATAAAAATATCTCCGACATACAAGATATTGTCAGAGCGCACAAATCATTCGCGCTGCTAATGCAAGACCCGTATTCATATCACGCCTTCAACAAGCCGCGCGGTTTTCCCGGCGATGCATCGCTAATCGACTTGTTCTATGGCCACGGAGCTGGCCGCCAGACAATCACTGAACAAGGCCGCTTCATTTTCGAAACATTTATGCGATCGCCCAGTTGTGATGCTATCCGCTTCCGAAGAGGGTACTACGGAGCATTCCTAGATCGGATCGCTTCTGAGCGGAGTGGGCGTGCGCAGGCTCTGGCGCTTGCCTGCGGGCATTTGCGAGAAGCGTTGTTCTCTCGTGCGGTTACCGAGGATACAATCAGAATTGTTGGCGCAGACAGTGACGTGTTAGCTGTTAATGAGGCAACAAGGTCACTGATTGGCAGAAATGTGGAAATTCGGCACAGATCAATTATAGATTTCATACGCAATAGATCATGGCGTGAGACCTATGATTTCATATATGCGGCAGGTCTTTTCGATTATCTCGATGATCGCGTTGCCAGAAAGGTCATCTCCGTAGCTTTTGAAGCTCTTAATCCCGGGGGATCGATATCCTTCGCGAATTTCCTTCCGAGCATCAGGGAAAGGGGCTACATGGATATCGTCATGGATTGGAGGCTAATATATCGGACAAAGAATGATATGTTAGCACTTACATCTAAGCTTTCTCAGGAAAGCATAGCGAGCATCGACGTCCGGATCGATCCGTTAGATACGGTGGTCTATCTCACGGCCACAAAGCGCGGCTGATTGGAGAATATGCAAGCCTCGCAGACTGCTTTCACTCAGATTTGATTGTAGACTGACGGTTCGTTGACGGCCTAGAAGCCGACCTGCTCAGAGCCTATTATTGGCTGGGGCGGATTTTGACGCTGCGATCGAGACCTGATCTTTCGCCATCAATTGAGTTCGGGTGCGGAAGACCGGCAGGGCTTCGCAATAAGCCACAGTCAATCTTACAGCAAATGGCACCTTTGCCCGTCAAAAAGGCCACTTCGGCTGATCGTCCGCAGGCAAATTAACCATGCTCTCGGATATGGGTTGGTATTCCGACAGCAACCATTGTGGTTAACAAAACCTTTATGATACCCACTATCCGAGGTTAACAAGCGTTAACCTTCGGAGCGGGACATGGATCGCTTGAAGAGCATTCTGAATGAGGCTCATACAAGCCTGTCGACCGAGCCGAGGCTCGCAGTCATAGATTGGCTCGCGACAGAACTCGGGACATCGTTCGATGAGGCGATCGCTGATGGATGCCTAAAGACCTTCCAATCATCCTGCCTCGACCATCCGCTGTCAAAACTTCTGTTGACGGATCCATATTCGCGGCGCGCATTCGAGAAGCCGCGCGGTTATGCCGGCGACGCCGTAATGTTGGATTACATCTATAGGCCGGCTCGATCGTCGCTGGACGGCTTAGCAGGGTTGATACATGAGGCGACGACAACGTTGCCTAATGCAAAAAGCATCTTATGGCGCAGGGACTATCTGGCCACTCTATTAGGAAGCCTTATGCGTTCTCGCGAAATCGCAGAGGTTCTGTCGGTAGCCTCAGGCCACATGCGGGAACTCGACCGATTGAGAGAGATAACTTCTGATACAAACATCATATTTACAGCGCTCGACCAAGATGTATCTTCAATTTCAGAAGCTCGAGCGACATACAAGGAATATAATATATTTGGAGAAAACAAGAATTTTACCTCCCTTCTAAAAGGTCGATCAATTCACAAAAAGTACGACCTCGTGTATTCTGCTGGGTTATTTGACTATCTCCAAGACACGACGGCAGTCGCGCTCATGAAAGCGATGTTCAGTCGGCTCAAGCCGGGGGGTGTGCTTTCGGTTGCGAATTTCACTCGAGACAGTCATGGTCGCGGGTTTATGGCCGGTTTCATGGATTGGTGCTTGATCTATCGCAACGAGCAAGACCTGCAAACACTTGCTGATGCCGCTTTCCCAAAGGCTTCCTATAGGATCTTCCGCGATCAGCCACGCAACGTCGCTTATTTAGAGGTGTTTGCAGATCGCAATTAGCGACAGCTATACGCTGCGTCATAGGCAACTGACGATACGTGCCCGGCGGTGGTCAGCGCCCTGCTTGTCAAGGTCGACGCTGTGGCGAGGTAGGTGCTCTGGAACGTCGCCATGATCACTTACCAACGTTCATCATCGGCATCGTGGCGCCCGGCACCATCGTGGTCGGCAACTTGCCGTCCCAGCGCTCGGCCTGCGTGAGCGCGACCAGGCCCGGGTTCGAACCGAGCGCCTCAGCTCGGGCCCGGATTGCGCTGGCCTCCGCGTCGCCCCGGAGTTTGGTCGCGTCGGCCTCGGCCTGGGCACGCTGGCGGATCGCGTTCGCTTCCGCGCCGGCCTTCGTGCCGACGATCTCAGCCTGGACCTTCTCGCGCAAAGCGTTCTGCTTGAGCCGGTCGACCTCGACGGAGGCCTGCATCCGCTGCTCGATCGAGCGCATGTACTCCGGCGAAAACTGGATGTCCTCGATCTGCACGGCCTCGATCACGATCGGCGCGTTCATGCCGCCGATCGCCTCGTGGATGGCGCTAGCCATCTGGGCGTTGAGGCGCACGCGCTCCTGGACGGCCGTGACCGCATCGAACTGGCCGAACACGTTCTTGGACTGCTCCAGCACCTTGGGCTCGACTACGCGGTCTTCGAGGTTCGCGGTCGAGGTGAACCGGCTGTAGACCTCGGACACCCGGTCGGTCGGCACGTGGTAGAGCACAGACAGCTTCATCACGGCCGGCTGCTGATCGCGGGAGTAGGCCTCCATCTTGTCGAACTCGACCCGGTGGGACTCGACGCTGATCGACACGGCCGACTGCACGAACGGCAGCTTCCAGTGCAGGCCAGGATCGGCCTCGCCGACCACGGCGCCGTTGGTGAGCAGCACCACGCGCTCGCGCTGGTCGACCGTATAGAACGAGCCGCCGACGATGGAGAGGGCGACGAGGCCCGCGATGCCGATGAGGCCGAGCCTGCCGTAGTTCAATTTCTTCGCTCCCTTCTGCGTCGGACCGCGATCACCCATCTGTCGTTCCAGTTGTGTGCCTTTGGCCATCGGCCCCTCATCGCATCCACACGACGCTGCCGTCCGCGTCTACTGTACAGCGCGACTGGTGCCATTCGATGTCGTTTGAGGGCCCAACCGCGCGGCGCATAGATTGCGATGCACGGCATCGCCCGGAACGCCGTTATCAGCCGGCGCCCGACGTCGGCGCAGGACGCGTGCTCACGAAAGGGCTCGAGACCTTCTGGGCGGGCGAGCATCAATCGCGGTGGAGCGGCCGAAAGCGCCGCCGGTCGTTCCTTGCATGTTCTTGGATCAAGCGCGGTTGCCAGGATACCGCTCATGCGCGTTCAGTGTTGCCGCACGGCTCAATCGAAGCTCGAACACAATGCCAGAATAATCGCTGCAGCACGCGTCGATTGAGACAAGGTGATGGATACCTAAAGCTCGATTTGCATCATTTCGGGCATCGCAAGTTGGATCAGGAGCACGCCTTGCCATTGGGTAAAACGATTTCATTGTAGGTGGATTTTACCGCTTGACCGCCGCGGGTCGGCCAGGGGACGCTGGCTTTGAACGTGAACTGGTTATTGGCGCCACCCACAAGCCGCATAATATTGCTTCCGAATAAAGCTGGATACGGCACGCTCACTTCGGCCAAGACGTAGCGCATTCCGGCGAGCTGGAAGCCCTCCGGCACCTTCAGATCTGTTGCCGCGCCGACGGCCCGTGCTGTGCCGTTGCTCGTCGCGTAACTGGAGCACACTCGAGGCAGCTGCCCTGAACCGTCCGCTGCGACGCCGAGCGCGCTGATCACGATCTGAGCTGTGCTGTTCGGATAGGGCGTCAGAACAAGTTTGGCTGACGCGAAGATGTCGCTCAACGTCGCCGCCGCCATCGGTGTCTGCGTGTCTCCCTGGGAGGTGATGTCCGCTAAAGTACGCGCCAGAAGTGTCACTTTACGATAGTGATCGAACGCGCGGCCAAATTCCGTGATGCCAAACAATAGCGTCAGCATTACCGGCAGGATTAGCGCGAACTCGATGGCTGAGACACCGTAGGTGTCGTCACGCAGGTCGGACAACCTGCGGATGTAACGGATCCTGTCGGGCATTGGCCATCTCATGGGTCAGCACCCCTGTCCCGACGAGGTGTCATAGGGTTCCGTACGAAAAACGGCCGTCGACTGAAGTAGCCGCGCCCCATCACCGAAGCCGGGCAGACCGGCATAGAGGAAGCTAAAAGCGACGCGGTATTTGACTGCGGCGGTGAAGACAACGATCGCTCCCGGCTGCGCGCAAGCGTAGCTGGTCCCGAAACCGGTGGACCAATCTTTCGTCATCGTATCGAGCGGTGTCGGCACGCTGCCGGCCGCGAAGGAAGTACTCAACGCGATGTTGAGCTTGAGTGAACTGCAATCGAATGCCGTCGCGACCTGTGCAGTGTTGGTGCCGCACATGGACGCTTTCATTGCGGAGAGCAGTTTGCTGCTGTCCGTCTGGCCTGTATTCGCCTTCTGGAATTGACCCGTGTAGATTTTTCGGCCGGCGCGCTGGAGAGCATCATCGAGGTTTCGCGCCGTCCAGACCAGCAGGGCGGTTTGGAGGATCACCGCAAGCAGACTCAGGAACGGCGTTGCGATCAGGGCAAACTCGACAGCGGCCGCACCATCTTCCTTCCGGATGAGGTGGTTTGCTGCCAAACGCAATCGCGCTCGGATCGAGTGAAGCTGATCTCTGCAGCGGGATGGCATTTACAGCCCCAGAATGATACTGTTGAAGAGATGAACGATTGAACTCGGATTACTCAACAATCCTGAGCTTCTTATCAGCTACCTTGATCAAGGTTGGGCATGAGACGATAACGCGGATGTCGTCGTAATCCCGATCACTGCCAGCGTTGGGTGGGCGGTCCTCCCAACCGTAATACATGTACTTGCCATCGCTGCAGCTCGCAGTCGACGTCGCTGGATCGTGGGTCGTGTGGCTGTTCGGCAGGATCCCACCGTCGGATTTGCTCTTGCAGGCGCTGAGGCTATCGCAGACGATCGTCTCCAAGATCGGGTTCGAGACCATGTTCACAGTCGTCAGGCTGCCGGTCGTATTAACGCGATAGCCCTTCATGCTCATTGACTGAACCCGCAGCCCGGTATCGATAGTCGTGTCAGTGTAGTATTCATAAGTTTCCTGGCTTGGATCGTTCCAGATCGATTTATTGCTTCGGGCGTTGCGCACGTTGTGCAGCATGTAGCTCGGAGCCTCGTTGGCGCCGCAGGTGGGTAGAGCGGCCTTCGAGTAGTCGGTCGGAGGAGTGCCGTTGTCGGCGATCGCGACCAAGCCGCGTCGGCCCTTATCGGCTTCTGCCTGACGCTTGGGATCGGACGAATAGCAGTACATGTAGATGCGGTTGTAATCCGCTGCTTCGGGCGACAGCTGGCTGAAAGTCGGCGGACTGGTCTGGTAGACCGGCGCGACTCGGTTGACGGTGGTCGCGGTGCCGACGACGAGTTGTCGGGGCATGCCTGGCAGGAGATGGAGCAAGTTCGTCTTGACTGTCGTCGAAATTGTCACCCGGTAGTTTGCGCCATCGATCCAGCTTCCGTTCACCTGATACCCGCCGGTCGTGCCAGCGGTGCCCAAGCGAGAGGTGAGCTGAGCACTTGCGAGACGTAGCCCCTCGGTGGCTGCTGCGACTGTGTCCGCGTTGGCGACGAGCAGCGCGGTTGCATCGGCGATGCTGGACTCGACCGCCCGGATGCGCACGGCATTGCCGTAGTCGATGACGAGGCCGCCCGCGCCCAGGAGCAGCGGCAGGCTGAGCCCGAAGATCATCACGACGTTGCCGCTTTGATCATCAGCGAAGGGACGAAGCCAGCGCGACAGGCTTCCACGCATGTGAGATCTCCCAACGCGCGTCCCACCATTCACCAGCGAGCGCAGACGGTGCGGGATCACGTTGGCGTTACAATATTAATTCCAGGTTGTTGCCGTTATTTAGACGATCATATTGAAGCATTAGGTGCGCTTCCCAGTTTTGGTATGGTTAATGAAAACTAAATGTTGGTCTGCTGTCAGCTTGTCTGGGTTCCTGCAAAACGGGCGGCATACGGCCTGACGTCCTTTGGAACTCTGAGGCTAAGACGTCAGCCCGCCCCCACCGCCGCCCGCCGCTTCGCCTGTGCCCCCGGCACGCCCAGCCCGATCGCCTTCGCGATCTTCGAGCGCTGCGCGGCGTAGCTCGGCGCGATCATCGGGTAGTCCGCCGGCAGGCCGTATCGCTCGCAGTACGTCGCCGGCGTGAGGCCGTGGGCGGTGAGATGCCTCCGGATCGTCTTGTAGGACCGGCCGTCGATGAAGCTGACGATGCCGTCCTGCTGGATCGACTTGCGGATCTGAGCAGGCGTCGGGCGGTCGATCGCCGCCTCGTGCGGGGTCGGGACGGCGATCGTCACGGGCAGCCCCTGCAGTGCCACCAGCCCGTCGCGGACCGTGCGCATCAGCCCAGGCAGCGTCTCGGGTGCCACGGCCTGGCGGCCGACGTAGGCCGCCACGATGCCGGCGGTGAGGTCGAGGATGGGGTCGAGGGTCTCAGGCATGGTGCTCTCCT
>NZ_JBKFBO010000135.1:0-17753 GCF_053346215.1 Methylobacterium sp. A49B | reverse complement strand
GGCGCATGCGGGTGCGTTTGGGATCCGGGAGCAGAGCACGCAGGCCCAGGGTCTGTCGTACGCGGGGGCGGCGTCGGGCTCGGGCGGCGTGTCGTCGATTTTCTGGAACCCGGCCACGATCACCATGAACCCGGGCTTCGTCTCGGAGCAGAACCTCACCTTCATCGGCCTGTCCTCCGAGATCCGGCCCGCGCCCGGCACCAACCCGGCCTTCGCCGGCCTGGGCGGCTCCGGCGACATCGGCCAGGGCGCCGTCGTGCCGGCGGGCGCCACCTCCTACCAGCTCAGCGACCGCCTCTGGCTCGGCCTGTCCACCGGCGCCCCCTTCGGCCTCGTGACCAAGCCGCGCGACGTGTGGGCCGGCGAGGTCTACGGCCGCTCGTCCCGGATCTTCTCGCTGGCGTTCAACCCGGTCATCGGCTTCAAGGTCAACGAGTGGCTCGCGCTCGCGGCCGGGCCCAACATCGAGTACTTCCGCCTGACCCTGCGCCAGGCGCTGCCGATCCCCGGGATCTCGCCGGTCGCCTACCCGAGCGGCTTCCTCAAGGGCGAGTCCTGGGGCGTGGGCTTCACCGCCGGCGCCACGATCACGCCGCGCGACGGCACCGTGCTGGGCATCGGCTACCGCTCCTCGGTCCACCACGACATCGACGGCTCGATCGGCGTGCCGCTGCTCGCGCTGGCGCCGCTGGCCGGCCAGGTCCGCGCCAAGCTGAACACGCCCGACAAGCTGAGCGTCGGCCTCACCCAGGCGATCACCCCGGTGGCGCGGGTCAACCTCGGCTTCGAGTGGGACAACTGGTCGAGGCTGGGCTCGATCGGCATCGTGTCGAAGACGCTCGGCCTGCCGGTCAACAACCTGCCGCTCAACTACAAGGACGGCTACACCTACGCGATCGGCGCCGAGTACGACGCCTCCGCCAACCTGACCCTGCGCACGGGCTTTGCCTACGAGACCTCGCCGATCGACTTCTCCAACCGCTCGGTGCGCCTGCCCGACGGCGACCGCTACATCGCCTCCGTGGGCGCCAGCTACCGCTGGAACCAGCAGCTGACCCTCAACCTCGCCTACTCGCACTTCTTCCTCGACCGCTCGCGGATCCTGGCCGGCATCGGGCGCGACTACAACGTCGGCAACATCGCCTTCGCGGGCGTGGTCGATTCCAGCGCCGACGTCGTCTCCGTCGGGTTCCGCTACGTCTTCGGCGCACCCCAAGCCCCAGCACCCGCACCCATCATCCGGAAATACTGAAGGACAAGCCCCGGGACGCCCCAGACACGGGCGTCCCGGGTCGCCCGCGGGTCCGCGCGGGGACCGGAGTTCGGGCCGCGCGTCCTCTCTCGCCGATCCGTCTCAGGAACGCATGCGCACGTAGGTGCCGGGCGCGGGGCCGAGGGATGGGAGTGCGTCGCCACCCGGCTTCCGGGCCGGGACGCGCTCGGGAGCCTGCGCCTCGATCCACTGGAACCAGTACGGCCACCACGAGCCCTTGGTCTCGACCGCGGCCTTGATCCACTCTTCGAGCGTGCCCTTCACCGGGCCGCCGGTCCAATAGCCGTATTTCGGCTTCGCGGGCGGGTTGATGACGCCGGCGATGTGTCCCGAGCCCGCCAGCACGTAGTCGACCTTGCCGCCGAACGACTTCGATCCCTCGAACACCGACAGGGCGGGCGCGATGTGATCCTCGCGGGTGGCGAGGTTGAAGATCGGCACCTGCACCTTCTTGAGGTCGAGACGGACGTTGCCGAGCACCATCCGGCCCTGTGCCAGCGTGTTGTTCAGGTAGCAGTTGCGCAGGTAGAAGGAATGGTTCGCCGCCGGCATCCGGGTGGCGTCCGAATTCCAGTAGAGCAGGTCGAAGGCCGAGGGCGTCTTACCCTTGATGTAATTGTTGACGATGTAGGGCCAGATCAGGTCGTTCGGCCGGAGCATGTTGAAGGCGTTGGCCATCCGGGCGCCTTCCAGGTAGCCACGGTCGGCCATGCGCATCTCGACCTGCCGGATCTGCTCCTCGTCGGCGAAGACCTTGAGATCGCCCGCATGGGTGAAGTCGACCTGCGTGGTGAGCAAAGTCGCGCTCTTGATCCGCCGGTTGCCCGTGGCCGCCTGCATGGCGAGCGTCACGGCGAGCAGCGTGCCGCCGACGCAGTAGCCGGCGGCGGTCACCTCGCTCTCGCCGGTGGCGACGCCAATCGCGTCGATGGCCGCCTCGATCCCCTCCCGCATGTAGGACTCGAAGTCCTTGTCGGCGTGGCGCTCGTCCGGGTTCACCCAGGAAATGCAGAAGACCGTGAGCCCCTGGTCGACCATCCACTTCAGGAAGCTCTTCTGGGGGTTGAGGTCGAGGATGTAGAACTTGTTGATCCAGGGCGGGACCATCAGGAACGGGCGCTTGAGGACGGTCTCGGTGGTGGGCGCGTACTGGATCAGTTCGATCAGGTCGTTGCGGAACACCACCTCGCCGGGCGTCACCGCCATGTTCCGGCCGACCTCGAAGCCGCTCGGGTCGGTCTGGCGCACGCGCAGCTGCCCGCCCCCGGCCTGCAGATCCTCCTCGTACATCTTCAACCCGCGGACGAGGTTGGCGCCGCTCTCCTGCAGGGTGTGGCGGATCAACTCCGGGTTCGTCGGCAGGAAATTGGAGGGCGACAGCATGGCGGTGAACTGGCGCAGGTAGAACTGCGCCTTGTGGCGCGTCTGCGCGTCGAGCCCCTCGGCCTCGTCCACGAGGCCCTCGGCCCAACGGGTGGCGAGCAGGTAAGCCTGCTTGAGGAAGTCGAAATACGGGTTGGTCGACCACTCGGCGTGGGCGAAGCGCGGATCGCGGGGTTCCGGAAGGGCGACCGGCTCGGCCCGCTGGCCCTGCAGGCGCAGGTAGGTGGAGCCCCACAGGGTCAGGAAGTCCTGCGACAGGCGCGCCTGCGCCTCGGCGCTCCGGTTCGGATCCGAGAGCCACGCCTCGGCCACCTTGCCGAGGACCTTCGCCGCGTCTCCCATCTCGTCGCCAGGCCCGCTCGCCTGGCCCTCCGGCGTCAAGAGACGGGCGACGTTGCGGCCCATCGCCTCCACGAACTGCCCGGCGTTGCGGGACAGCGCCTCGATATCCGGCAGCGGCGGGTTCACGCCGTCCGGGATCGCGCCGTTTGAGACCGACTTCGAAGGAGTGGTCCGATCCGGCGCCTGCGGGCTCGTCAAACGTGCCTCCCTGCTTTTCGTGCGTCGACCCGATCGCGCGAGCCTCGTTTCCGACAAAATAAGGAGCGAGCGAGAGATTTCGCCAGTCCGGCTCCCGACATCGCCGAAACATACGGCCGATCTTCTCATGTGCCTGTGACCATGGATCGCGCCTTCTTGAATCTTCCCGTTTGGGTGCGCCGCATCCTCGACCTCACGGCGCTGGTCGCGCTCGCAGCGCCGCTCACGGCCTGCTCCGGCGATGTCGTGCGCTCGCTGGCCTCCGATGCCGGCTACGGACCGAAGGTGGTCGCGGCGCCCGACTTCGTCGCCGAATCGCGGGGCAAGGAGAGGCCCGACTTCATGCCGGTGGGCGTGGACGCGCCGAAGCGTCCGGTCCGGGCCAAGTCGGTCACCGGGCAGAAGGCCCTGGAGGCGGAGCTGGAGAGCGCCCGCGGGCGCAACGAGGCGCGCGGTCGCGCGGCCGCGAGCGCCAGTCAGGGCGCCGCCGCCATCAAGCCGGCTCCGGCCGCTGCGCAATAGGACATCTTCAAGCTGAACCTTTTTGGGTCGGCGACGACGCGCATTTCTGCTACAGCATGGGGTTCGCGCGACCGGCACAGACGAAAGACGCCAGATTCGGGACGCGCCGATGGACACGCCCATGACCGACTTCCACCGCATCAAGCGACTGCCGCCCTACGTCTTCGAGCAGGTCAACCGGATCAAGGCCGCCGCCCGAGCTCAGGGCGCCGACATCATCGATCTCGGCATGGGCAATCCCGATCTCGACGCGCCCAAGCACGTGATCGCCAAGCTGTGCGAGACGGCCGGGCGCCCGCGCACCGATCGCTATTCGGCCTCCAAGGGCATCGCGGGACTCCGGAAGGCGCAGGCCGGATATTATCAGCGCCGCTTCGGCGTCACCCTCAACCCGGACACGCAGGTCGTGGCGACTCTCGGCTCGAAGGAGGGCTTCGCCAACATGGCCCAGGCGATCACAGCGCCGGGCGACGTCGTGCTGGTGCCCAACCCGAGCTACCCGATCCACGCCTTCGGTTTCCTGATGGCCGGCGGCGTCATCCGCTCCGTGCCGGCCGAGCCGACCCCGGCCATGTTCCCGGCGTTGGAGCGGGCCATGCGCCACTCGATCCCGAAGCCGGTGGCGCTGGTGGTGTGCTACCCGTCGAACCCCACCGCCTACGTGGCGAGCCTCGATTTCTACAAGGATCTCGTGGCTTTCGCGAAGCAGCACGAGCTGATCCTGCTGTCGGACCTCGCTTACGCGGAGGTCTATTTCGACGGCAATCCGCCGCCCTCGGTCCTGCAGGTGCCCGGCGCGATCGACTGCACGGTGGAGTTCACCTCCCTGTCGAAGACCTACTCGATGGCCGGCTGGCGCATGGGCTTCGCGGTGGGCAACGAGCGCCTGCTCGCGGCCCTGACCCGGGTGAAGTCCTACCTCGATTACGGCGCCTTCACGCCGATCCAGGTCGCCGCCACCGCAGCCCTCAACGGGCCGGACGATTGCATCAACGAGATGCGCGGCATCTACCGGAAGCGGCGCGATGCGCTGGTGGAGTCCTTCGGCAAGGCCGGCTGGACGATCCCGTCTCCCGCCGCCTCGATGTTCGCCTGGGTGCCGATCCCGGAGCGCTACCGGGAGTTGGGCAGCCTGGAATTCTCCAAGCTGCTCCTCGAGAAATCCGACGTGGCGGTGGCGCCCGGCATCGGCTTCGGCGAGTTCGGCGACGAGTACGTGCGCATCGCCCTTGTGGAGAACGAGCAGCGCATCCGGCAGGCCGCCCGCAACGTCCGCCGGTTCTTCGACGGCACCGATAAGACCCTCCACAACGTCGTTCCGATGGCGCGCACCGGGTAGCTGCACCCGTTCCGATTGTGGCCGCGGGGCGACAGGCGTCATCAAAGGAGTCCTTGTCCCGCCGCGGCGCTTGTCACGGCGGGGCGCGATGGCCAGGGTCAGGCGCGGGGGTCTTCCCGCGCTCCGAGTGTCGCATGCGCCGCCTGAACCTGATCGCCGCCCTGCTGCTCGCCGCCGCGGCCTCGGCCTGTGCGCCGAACCCGATCATCGCCCGCGATCCGGTGCCCGCGCCCGGCCCGGCGGACGTCTACGCCTGCGATTCGAAGCCGTTGCCGCTCAACGCCTTCATCACGGATTGCCGCCCGGCGCCTGCCAGTCCGCAGGTCGTCCTGCGCGCCCGCGGCTGAGCGGAGCCGGCATTTCGGTAACCCGTCGTCGCGGACAGGCCGGACAAAGCGCCCGCGTTCAGCTAGACTGTAGGACCTGCGCCGGCCGAGCCGGCCCCGTGACGGAGCACCGCGTGAGCGCCAAGATCCTTTTTGCCGCCGGACTTCTCGCCCTGACGGTAGGGCAGGGAGCCTCGGCATCGGATGCGGCCTACCCGCCCGCGCCCTACCAGCCGCGCGCCTTCGTGTTCACCGCGCCGAACGGCCCGACGGTGCTCCAGCCGGAAGGCTGCTGCCAAGTCGTCGTGCCGCCGGGTCGGCCCGACCTCGCCGTGCCACCGGTGCCCGTGGCCGAGGTGATGAACGGCGGCGGCTTCGGCTACACGGGGTTCGATTATTACAACGACCAGATCACCGAGGGCCGCTTCGGCGCCCGCAAGCGGCCGAAGGAATACGTGATCGCCCCGGCCTACATCGTTCCGCCGCGCTACTGAGCCGGCGCGACAAAACCGGCCCTGCTCCCCGCGGAGCTTGGGCCGGCCCAATGCTTCGCACGGTTGATCCGAAGCCTTGAATTACCGCGCCTCCGGACGCGGCGGCTCCGGCCAAGCGCCGGGGCGCCGTTTACAGGCCGGTCGCCCGGCGGTATCACCCCGCCCCGACACCTTCACCTCATCCCCGAAAAACCAGATGCGCGCCGAGATCGAGCAAGCCTCGGATGCCGCCAAGCAGTCTATAGGGCTGCTGAGGAGGCATCTTTGACTGGGACACAGTCGACAAACGCCTCGCGGAGCTGAACGCGGCCTCCGAGGACCCGGAACTCTGGAACGATGCCGAGGCCGCCCAGAAGGTCATGCGCGAGCGCCAGCAGCTCGACGAGGCCGTCACGGCGATCAAGAAGCTCGAGCGCGACCTTGAGGATGGAGCCACGCTGATCGAACTCGGCGAGATGGAGGGCGACGACTCCTCGATCCGCGAGGGCGAGGCGGCGATCCTGGCGGTCGAGAAGGAGGCCGCGAGCCGTCAGGTGGAGACGCTCCTGTCGGGCGAGGCCGACGGCTTCGACACCTACCTTGAAGTACATGCCGGGGCTGGCGGCACGGAGAGCCAGGACTGGGCCAACATGCTTCAGCGCATGTACGCCCGCTGGGCCGAGCGCCGGAAGTACAAGGTCGACGTCGTCGAGATGACCGACGGCGAGGAGGCCGGGATCAAGGGCGCCACGCTCCTGATCAAGGGCCACAACGCCTATGGCTGGCTCAAGACCGAGTCCGGCGTGCACCGTCTGGTGCGGATCTCGCCCTACGATTCCAGCGCCCGGCGGCACACCAGCTTCGCCAGCGTCTGGGTCTATCCGGTAATCGACGACCGGATCGAGATCGAGATCAAGGAATCCGACTGCCGGATCGACACGTATCGCTCCTCCGGCGCCGGCGGCCAGCACGTCAACACGACCGACTCGGCGGTGCGCATCACCCACAACCCGACCGGGATCGTGGTGGCGTGCCAGCAGGAGCGCTCGCAGCACAAGAACCGGGCGACCGCCTGGAACATGCTGCGCGCCCGGCTCTACGAGGCGGAGCTGAAGAAGCGCGAGGAGAAAGCCAACGCCGAGGCCGCCTCCAAGACCGATATCGGCTGGGGCCACCAGATCCGGTCCTACGTACTGCAGCCCTACCAGCTGGTGAAAGATCTGCGCACCGGCACCCAGTCCACCGATCCGGACGAGGTGCTCGACGGCGATCTCGACCCCTTCATGGAGGCCTCGCTCGCCCAGCGGGTCTACGGCGGCGTCGAGGCGGTCGAGGATATCGACTGAGCCGGCGGTGCTGACACGTCGCGCGGTTGAGCGTGTCAAAGGATGAGCGCCGGCGGCGCCCATCCCCACATCTGCATCAATACCCCAGCGCCGCACCATCCTTGCGCGGGTCCGATCCGGCAGCCAGCGTGCCGGCCTTCCGGTCGATCCAGATGATCTGGCCGCCGCCGAGCGGCAGCGGCGCGCGGATTGCCGGATGGCCGCGCTCGATCAGTCCCGCCATCACCGCGTCGGAGATCCCGCCCTCGACCTCCAAGGTCCCCCCGTAGGCGAAACTGCGCGGGGCATCGAGCGCCTCCTGCACGTCGAGGCCCCGGTCGAGGATGCCGGAGAGCAGCTCCATATGCCCCATGGCTTGGTAATGGCCGCCCATGACGCCGAACGGGGCGATCGCCTTCCCATCCTTCATCAGCATGCCGGGGATGATCGTGTGCATCGGCCGCTTGCCGGGCCCGACGCTGTTCGGATGGCCGCCCTCCGTGCGGAACGACAGGCCGCGGTTGTGTAGCAGCACGCCGCTCTCGGGCGCCAGGATCCCCGAGCCGAAACCCTGGAAGATCGAGTTGATCAGCGACAGCGCGTTGCCGTCCCGGTCGACCACGCAGAGATAGACGGTGTCCTTGTGGGCGCGGCCCTCGGCGATTTCCTGCTGGATCTCGGGATAGATCTCCGGCTCCCGGGCCCGGCCCATGTCGATCGCCCCGTGGGCGGCGGCCTTCCAGGCGTCGGAGAGCAGGTGCTCGATCGGGACTTGGGCGAGGGCGGCATCGCCGAACAGGACGTCGCGGTGGTGGTAACCCTGCTTGCAGACCTCGGCGAAGAGGTGGACACGGTCGAGGTCCGAGAGGGCGCCGACGTCGTAGTGGGAGAGGACGTTGAGCATCATCAGCGCCGCGAGCCCCTGGCCGGCGGGCGGACACTCGTAGACGTCGTAGCCCCGGTAGCGGGTCGAGACCGCCGTGACCACGTCGGGCCGGGCGGCGGCGAAATCCTCGAGCGTATGGAGGCCGCCGAGTTCGCTGAGCCGGCTTACCATATCCTGCGCGACGGAGCCCGTGTAGAAGGTCTTCGGGCCTTCCTCGGCGATCTTCCGGAGCGTGGCGGCTAGCCTCGGCAGGCGGAAGATGCTGCCGATGGCCGGCGCCTGCCCACCGGGCAGATAGGTCTCGGCGGCATGGGGATCGCCGGCGACCCGGGGCACGCAGCGCTGCCAGTCCCAGCCGACGCGCTGCTGGATCACAAACCCGTCCTGCGCGTAGCGGATGGCCGGCTGGAGCAGCTCACCCAGCGAGCGGGTGCCGTGCTCGCGGACCAGAAGATCCCAGGCCGCGACTGCGCCCGGAACCGTGACCGCGTGGGGGGAGGTGGGCGCGATGCCGACGCCGTGCTCGGCGTACCAGTCGGGCGTCGCGGCGGCAGGCGCGCGGCCGGAACCGTCGAGCGCGATGGGTTTCGAGGCGCCGGCGGGCGCGTAGAGGGCGAAGCAATCGCCGCCGATGCCGGTCATCAGCGGGTCGACCACGCATTGCACGGCGACCGCCGCGATCCCGGCATCGACCGCGTTGCCGCCGGCACGCAGCACCTCGATGGCGGCGAGCGTGGAGAGCGGGTGCGAGGTCGCCACGGCGGCGTTGGCGGCGTAGATCGGGGAGCGGCCGGGTGCGGAGTAGTCTCTCACGGGATGTCCTGTCGTTTCCGAGTCGTCCAGCGTTTCCCCTCCCCCTTGCGGGGAGGGGTTAGGGGTGGGGGTGGCTCAGGATCGAGCGGCGCGGTCCATTCTGCACCACCCCCACCTCCGGCTCCTCCCCGCAAGGGGGAGGAGAGGCGGTTGCGCCGTACTCATTCAGTTCCGCCCCCCGGCAGCGCCACCCAATGCCCCGGCACCACCTCCGTGAGCGGCCCGTCCGGCGGCTGGTCGTGGCCGGCAAGGTCCCGCGCGGCGAGGCGGGCCCGCTCCTCGGCCGGATGCGGCACCGGCACCGCGGCGAGCAGGCGGCGGGTGTAGGGATGACGCGGATCCGCGTAGAGGGCATCCGCCTCGGCCAACTCGACGATCCGCCCGCGCCAGAGCACCGCGACCCGGTGGCAGAGATAGCGCACCATCCGCAGGTCGTGGGAGATGAACAGGTAGGACAGGCCCATCTCGTCCTGCAGGTCCTGGAGCAGGTTCACCACCTGCGCCTGGATCGACACGTCGAGCGCTGCGATCGGCTCGTCGGCGACGATGAAGCTGGGCTTGAGGGCGATTGCCCGGGCGATGCAGATTCGCTGCCGCTGGCCGCCCGAGAACTGGTGCGGGTAGCGCCCCATGAAGCGCGGATCGAGCCCGACCCGCTGGAAGAGGGCGGCAACCGCCTCCCGCCGCTCCGGACCCCGCATGTCGCGCCGGTGCAGCTTGAACGCCTCCGCGACGTAGTCTCCGGCGCTCATCCGCGGGTTGAGAGCCGCGTAGGGATCCTGGAACACGGTCTGGATCCGGGCGCGCATCTTGCGCATGGCGGCCGCCGAGAGCTTGGCGAGGTCGGTGCCCTCGAACGCGATCGTGCCCGAGGTCGGCGGGTTGAGCATGGTCACGGCCCGGCCGATGGTCGACTTGCCGGAGCCGGATTCGCCGACGAGACCCAGGGTCTCGCCGGGGCGGATGTCGAAGCTCACGCCCTCGACAGCGCGGAACACCGCGCCCTTGCCGCCCCACCAGGACCGGAGGGGATAGTGCTTGGACAGGTCGCGCACCGAGACGATGGGTTGCTCCGGCCCGCTCATCGCGCGGCCTCCTGGCCCAGGAGCCTCGGCAGGTCGTACCAGGCGGCGACGAGGTGGCCCGGCGCCGCGCCGGGCGCCTGCGCCAGGGGCGGCATCTCGGTCCGGCAGCGGGGCGTCGCGAAGGCGTTGCGCGGCGCGAACGGATCACCCGGCGGCAGATGGCGCATGTCCGGGGGGGCGCCCTCGATCTGGTGGAGCCGCCGCCGCCCGGCGCGGCCTCCGGAGAGGTCCGGCAGGGAGCGCAGGAGGCCCAGCGTGTAGGCGTTACGGGGATCCGAAAAGATGTCGTCGACCGGGCCGCGCTCCAGGATCCGGCCGGCATACATCACCTGCACGGTGTCGCTGATCCCAGCCACGACCCCGAGGTCGTGGGTGATCCAGATGATCGCCATGCCGAGCTCGCGCTTCAGCTCCTGAACGAGGGCGACGATCTCGGCCTGGACGGTGACGTCCAGCGCGGTGGTCGCTTCGTCGGCGATCAGCAGCTTCGGCCGGCAGCTCAGGCCGATCGCGATCATCACCCGTTGGCGCTGGCCGCCCGAGAACTCGTGCGGGTACTGGTCGAGGCGCGCGGCGGCGTTCGGAATGCGGACGAGGTCGAGCAGCTCCCTGGCCCGGGCGCGGGCCGCGCGGGCGTCGAGTCCGAGATGGATCCGCAGCGGCTCGACGATCTGCGCCGCCACGGTCATGCCGGGGTTGAGCGAACTCATCGGGTCCTGGAACACGAATCCGATCGCGCCGCCGCGGATCTTCCGGAGTTCGCGCTCCTTCAGGGCGAGGAGGTCGCGCCCCTCGAACAGCACCTGACCGCTGGTGATGCGGCCGGGCGGGCGCGGGATCAGGCCCAGCATGGCCAGCACGTGCACGCTCTTGCCGGAGCCGGACTCGCCGACGATCCCCAGCGTCTCGCCCTCGTGCAGGGTGTAGGAGACGCCGTTGACCGCGTGGACCGCGCCGCCGTCGCTGTCGAAGGCGACCGCGAGGTCGCGGACGTCGAGGAGGGGCCGGGTCATCGCCTTCGTCATGTCCGCTGCCTCGGATCGAGGGCGTCCCGCAGGCCGTCGCCGAACAGGTTGAAGGCGAGCACGGCGAGGAAGATCGACAGGCCGGGCCAGATCGCCATCCACGGCGCCTCGTCCATGAAATTCTTGGCGGTGTTGAGCATCGCCCCCCAGGACGGCTCGGGCGGCTGCTGACCCAGGCCGAGGAACGACAGGCTCGCCTCCGCGATGATCGCCGCCGCGATGGTGAGTGTCGCCTGGACGAGGATCGCCGGGACGATGTTGGGCAGGATGTGGACCCGGGCGATCCGCCATGGCGGGTTGCCCATGGCGCGCGCCGCCTCGACGAACTCCTCCGCCGCCACGGCGCGGACCTGCGCGCGGGTCAACCGGATGAAGGTCGAGGTTGCCGACAGGCCGATGGCGATCATCGCGTTGACGAGGCTCGGGCCGAGGAAGGCGGCGAGCGCGATCGCCAGGATCAGGAACGGGATCGCCAGGAGCGCGTCGGTAAGCCGGGAGATCGCCCCGTCGATCCAGCCGCCCGCGTAACCGGCGAGCAGTCCCAGCGGCAGGCCGAGGGAGACCGCAAGCGCCACCGACACCAGGCCGGCGCCGAGGGAGGCGCGGGCGCCGAAGATGATCCGCGAGAGCACGTCGCGCCCGACCTCGTCGCCGCCGAACGGGTGCGCGAGGCTCGGCGCGCCGCGGACGTTGCCCCAGTCGGTGGCGGTCGGGTCGTAGGGGGCGATCCAGGGCGCGAACACCGCCATCAAGACCAGCAGGCCGACGATGACGAGCCCGGCCACGGCGCTCCTGCGGGCGCGCAGGCGCCGCCAGAAGGCCGCGAGGGTGCCGGGTTCCTGGAGGATGGCCTGGACGGGAGTGCCAGACGGGGCGGCCTCCAGGCCGACGGCCTCGGCGCTGGCAATCTCGCTGCCGGTGCTCATGCCCGCCTCAGCTTCGGGTTAACGGCCGCCGACAGCAGATCGGCGGCGAGGTTCAGCGCGATGTAGGTGGCGGCGGTGCAGATCACGACGCCCTGCACGGTGGCGAAATCCCGGTTGAACACGGCATCGACCATCAGCTTCCCGAAGCCCGGAACCGAGAACACCTGCTCGGTGAGCACCGCCCCCGACAGGAGCTGCCCGAATTCCAGCGCCCCGAGGGTGATGATCGGGATCGCGGCGTTTGGCAGCGCATGCCGCAGGGTCACCCGGAGCGGCGAGACGCCCTTGGCGCGCGCGGTGCGAACGTAATCGGAGCCGAGCACGCCCAGCATCGCCGCGCGAGTGTGGCGCATCATCACCGCCGCGATGGCGTTGCCCAGCACGAAGGCCGGCATCGCCATGGCGGCGAGGTTTTCCGACAGGCTCTCGAACGGCGAGACGTAGCCCGAGGCCGGCAGCCAGCCGAGTTCCACCGAGAACAACAGGATCAGCAGGATCCCGAGCCAGAAATTCGGCACCGACAGGCCCCAGAGGGCGATCCCGTTGGCGATCGTGTCGGCGGCCTGGCCGCGCTTGACCGCCGACAGCACGCCCATCGGCACGCCGATGGCCAGCGCCACCAGCATGGCCAGGCAGGCCAGCTCCAGCGTCACCGGCAGCTTCTCGACGATCAGCTCCGAGACCGGCTTCTGCAGCCGGATCGACTCGCCGAGATCGCCCCGGATCACGCCGCCCGCCCAGTAGGCGTAGCGTACCGGCAGGGGCTCATCGAGGTGGTACTTCTCGCGGATGAACGCGATCACTTGCGGGTCGCGCTCCTCGCCGGTGAGCGCGGTGGCGACGTCGCCCGGCAGCAATTGCTGCAGGGCGAAGATGATCATCGAGGCGATGATCAGGGTCGGAACCGCCAGGGCGAGGCGTCGGGCGAGAAACCGCAGCATCAGTTGAGCTTCAATCCGGTGAAGCGCGCCAGCCCGTCCGGATAGGGCACGAAGCCCGTGAGCTTCTGACTGTAGGCCCAGAGCAGCTTGCGGTGCAGGATGTAGATACCCGGCCGGTCCTTCAGCACCTGATCGGCCAGAGCCTTCCAGGCGGCCTTGCGCTTGGCCGGATCGACGGTGCCGCGCTCGGCCTGGAGCGCCGCGTCGGCCTCGGGGCTGCAGTACTTGGGATAGTTCAGCGCCGCCTTGCAGAAGAGGAAGCTGTAGGTGTTGCCATCCGGGTCCGAGCGGCCGCTCCAGGAATAGAGCTGCGCCTCGTAGTTGCCCTTGTCGGCGGCATCGAGCGCGGTGGTGAAGTCCACCGCCTGGATCTTCACGTCGAAGCCCGCCTCCTTGGTCATCGCCTGGATTACCTGCCCGACCTGCGGCGCGTCGCTGTTGGCGTAGACGGTCAGGGTGATCTGCGGGTTCGGCTTGCCGGCTTCGGCGAGCAGCGCCTTGGCCTTGGCCACGTCCCGCTTCGGGATCGGGTACTCGGCGACGTAGTTCGGGTTCTTCGGGTTGACCCACTGGTTACCGGCCAGGAACTCGCCGTTATAGACCACCTGATTGATGGCGTTGCGGTCCAGCGCCGACTCGAAGGCGGCGCGCACCTTCGGGTCCGCCACCGGCGAGCCGGCCTTGTTGGGGTTGAACAGGATCTCCTGGAAGCCGAGCTCGTAGGTGGAGTCGAGCTTCAGCTTGGCGTCCCGCTTCACCTGGGAAACGTCGGTGGGGGCCAAGCGCTCCAGGAGGTCGAGCTGCCCGGCCCGCAGGTTGGTGAGCCGCACCGTCGCGTCGGGGATCGGGCGGAACTCGATCCGCTGGATGTGGATCGCGTCCTTGTTCCAGTAATCGGGGAAGCGCTCGACCACGATCCGGTCCTGCGGCACCCGCTCGACGAACTTGTACGGTCCGGCGCAGACCGGCGCGGTGGCGAACTTGTCGCCCAGCCGCTCCGCGGCCTTCGGCGACACCATCATGCCGGCCCGGTCGGTGAACTGCGCCAGCAGCGGCGCGAACGGCTGCTTCAGGTTGATGCGGAAGGTCAGGTCGTCGACCACGTCCACGGAGGCGATCGGCGCGATCTCCGAGCGGCGCTGCGAGCCCGGCATCTTCATATGGCGCTCGATCGAGTACTTGGCCGCCACGGCATCGAGCTTCTCGCCGTCGTGGAACAGCACCCCCGGGCGCAGGTGCATCGTCAGCGCCTTCTCGTCGGACGAAAGCTCCCAGGACGTGGCGAGCTGCGGCACCGGCTTCAGGTCAGGCCCGATATCGACGAGCTTGTCGCAGAGGGCGGCGAACACCATCCGGCTCGCGAAGGTGCGCGCGAGCGTCGGGTCGAGGGCATCCGGATCCTCCATCATGCCGTAGCGCAGGGTCTGCGCGGCGGCGGGCCCGGTCAGCAGGAACCCGGCGAAGAGGCAAGCGGCGACACGCAGCATGGGATCGGTCCGGATGAGCGAGTTTCGGAGCAGGACGTTCTCGGCCGCGGCCGACCGCTGCGGCGGGCGACACTGTCGCGTACCGTCATGGTATGTACAATCCCAGGCAGCATCCACGCCACGGCGCAGGATTGCATCTTGAATTCATTTGTCGCGTTCGACGCGTGCCCGAGTGCCGCTCCGATGTGGATACGACCCCGGAGGCTGTGGTGAGAGGGATGCCGGAACCAGGGCACGGGCGAGGATGCGGCAGGTCGGCCGGTCACGATCCCGTCTTCCGCGGGGCAGATCGCGCCCGAGCGTATCCCTCACCTTCCGGCGCTTGCCCGAAAGATGTGCAGATCTGACCGCGCCGGCTGGCGAAAGCCCGCGACGCTCAAGTTTTACGGAGTCGCTGAATATGTCGGCAAACTGATCCATCGCACAACGCGCCCATGCTCAAGATGCGGCGAAAGAAGGCATGAATGACGCCCGGCACATCGTCATCCTGCCTGCCCTGTGCTGGAACCAGCGCCGTCGGGACTTCTACGCCATTACCACGGACGTGTCGGCGGACGGCATCCGACTCCGCTCCTCGTCCCTGCTGGACCCCGGCGAGGATCTCACCTGCAGCATCCGGCATATCGGCCTCCTGGAGGCGCGGATCGACTGGGCGGCCGGCCGGGACTTCGTCGTCTCCGTCCGCGGAGGTCGGCCGGTGCTCATCGGGTTGGCGCGCCAGTTCGTGGCGCTGGCGCGGGCGCAGGACCTGCGCGCGGAGCCGCTGCGCCTTCACCGACGGATCGTGCCGCGACAGAGGATCGTCGACGTCACCGTTGGGGATGGTCCCGCCGTCGCGGGGCATGTGCTCAACGTCTCGGCCTCCGGTGTAGCCCTCCTGGTAGAGGCTTCGCTGGAGATCGGTGCCACGATCCGCGTGGGACGGAAGCTTGCCCGTGTGATCCGTCACTTCACGCACGGCGTCGGCGCCGCGTTCCTCGAGCCCTTCGAACCGAGCGCGGTTCACGAGGCGATGACCCTGTGACCCGTGCGGCAGGCCCTCGCAGATCCTCAGGAAGAGCGCTACATCTTTCCGGGCTCAGCGAAGGACCCTGCATGAAACGTCTGTTCCCCGCCGCCCTTATGGCTTCCATGGCCGCCCTTCCGGCGGCGCTTGTGCTGCTGCCGCAGGCGGCGCTCGCGCATCCCGGGCACGGCGCCGCGACGGGCGCGGAGGCGGGCTTCCTCCACCCGCTGATGGGCGCCGATCACATCCTGGCCATGGTCGCGGTCGGCCTGCTGGCAGCCCTGAAGGGCGGCCGGGCACTCTGGGCGCTACCCGGCTCGTTCCTGGCCCTGATGAGCGCCGGGGCCGGCCTCGGCATGTCCGGCGTCGCGCTGCCCCATGCCGAGACCGCCATCGCGCTGTCGATCGTCGTCTTCGGCCTCGCCGCCATCGTCGGCCTGCGGGCGCCGGTCGCCCTGCTCGCCGCCGTGGTCGGGTTCTTCGCGGTGTTCCACGGCTACACGCACGGCGCCGAAATGCCGGACACCGCTTCGGGTCTCTCCTTCGGCCTCGGCTTCCTGATCGCCACGGCCCTGCTCCATGGTGCCGGGCTCGCCCTCGGTGCCGCAGGGACGCGGATCGGTGCGTCCCGTGGCGCACCGGCGCTCGGCGCGGTCGTGACGGGGGCCGGTCTGGCGCTGCTGGCGCTGCCGGCCTGAGCGCGACGGAGTCCTTCGTGACGGGCGGGACACTCCGCCCGCACGTCCCCATGCATCTCGGCTTCGAACACCGCTCGGGACCTGCAAGATCTGGGTGTTTCGGATGAACGCGGATCACGGAGCCGGTTCGACGGCCGGTCGTACCCGCGGCGCGGCGTACTAGTATGTGTGGCGTCTGGTGGAGCCGATAAGCACCGGCTGCGGCCGATCTCGTGATGGCGTCAGGGTCCAGCGCGCAAGACGTTGCGGCGGCGCGCGGTGCCATCGAGGTAGACGCTCTCACGACGGCGCGCTTCGCTCTCGTCCAGTCTCGCCGAGGCGACTGAGCGCGCAGCACTACGTCGACAGACGCGTCAGGCCCCTCCGGAATACGCAACCCGCTCACCGGCTCTCAGCCGCGTCGACCATCCCACGCCCGAGGCGGCCCCCAACGCGCGCTGCGGGCGGCTGCAAAGCTCCAGGCGGCGGGTCTAAGGCCGCGCCGCGTCCCGCGCTCGAATCGGCGGAGCCGCCGCGAGCCGAGCCCGCGCTATTCACAGCCCAAGACCGGCCGCGATCGGGGTTCGGATTGGCATCCGGCGGCGCGGTCGGGGCGATTTGCGGCCGATACCGGTTCAAATTGTTGCCAGGCCGCAACATCCGGGCGGAACAGCCAAGGCTGACACGAATCCTCGTTGCCGGCCGAAACGCCTTCGCACATGGTGTTCGTGCACGGGGGCATCGCCAAGCGAGAGCCCGCAGGAGCCTGCCGCCAGACGCGGGCCAAACCTACAGAACGTGCGGCAAGACCCGGAAAACCGGGCGTGTCCGCATCATCGGGTCTCGAAGCTTTGGAGATGTCTATGAAGCTCTTGAAGAGCTCGTTGCTCGGGTCTGCAGCCGCGTTCGCGGCGGTGGGCGCCGCGCACGCCGCCGACCTGCCGGTCAAGAAGGCGGTTCCGATCGAGTACGTCCGCGTCTGCTCCGCCTACGGCGCCGGCTTCTTCTACATTCCCGGCACCGACACCTGCCTGCGTCTCTCGGGCCGCGCCCGGTTCGAGGGCGGCTACCAGACCGCCTACACCCGCCAGTTCAACCAGGGCGGTGACTCGGCTGGCTACGGCACCCGCATGCGCATCAACCTCGATGCCCGCACCCAAACCGCCTATGGCACGCTGCGCGCCTTCGTGCGTCTCGACGCCGGCTACCGCTCGGGTGGCCCTTACGGCGGCGGCACCTCCGGCACGCAGCAGCGCATCGGCCAGGCCTACGCGGCCCTCGGCGTCGATCAGTTCGGCCGCGCCCAGCAGTACATGAACGTCGACAAGGCGTTCATCCAGTTCGCGGGCCTGACCGCCGGTCGCGCGTCCTCGTTCTTCGACTTCTACGCCCACGACTTCGAGTTCACCGGCGCCACGGCCGGCTCGGACGTGTTCTCCACGAACCTGCTCGCCTACACCGCCACGCTCGGCAACGGCCTGTCCGCGACGATCTCGGCTGAAGATCCGGTCTTCCGCCGCACCGGCATCTTCTCGCCGACCGTCAACGCCAACAACGTCACGGTCAACGCGGCGATCACGAACTTCGGCATCACCAACTCGCCGATCCCGGTGATCACAGGCTTCAACGCGGCCGGTGCGCCGTCGCGCTTCAACTTCGTCGACGGCATCGAGAAGAGCCGGATCCCCGACGTCGTCGGCGTGCTCCGCCTCGATCAGGCCTGGGG
>NZ_JBKFBO010000134.1:0-28500 GCF_053346215.1 Methylobacterium sp. A49B | reverse complement strand
TACCTGCCCGCGGCGGGACCGACGGCGAGCATGATCCAGGCCGGCGCCGAGGTGGCGACGGCGGATGGCGGTCTTCTGGCGCGCTACGAGATCATCGACGTCACCCCGAGCGTCGTCGAGGCCCTGCGCGGCCGGCCGCTGGACAGCCTGCTCGCCTCCTTCGGCGACCACCGCCCGTCCTCCGAGCCGGTGATCGGCATCGGCGACATGGTCTCCGTCTCCGTCTGGGAAGCCGGCTCCGGCGGCCTGTTCTCCGGACCGCTGGTCGCCGACCGCTTCTCCGCCGGCTCGAAGTCCGCGCTCATCCCCGAGCAGCCGGTCGGGCGCGACGGCGCCATCTCGGTGCCCTATGCCGGCCGCATCAAGGTCGCCGGCCGCCGCACCCAGGACGTGCAGGCGCTCATCGAGAACGAGCTCGCCGGCAAGGCCATCCAGCCGCAGGTGCTGGTCTCGGTCACCCGCCCGATCAGCCAGGCGGTCACCGTCACCGGCGAGGGCGCGGCCGGCGCCCGCCTGCCGCTGTCGGGCCACGGCGACCGCATCCTCGACGTCATCGCCTCCGCGGGCGGCAACCGCGCGCCGGTCAACGAGACCTTCGTGCGGCTCTCGCGCGGGCCGGTCACCGCCACGGTGCCGCTGACCACGGTGGTGTCGAACCCGCGTGAGAACATCTACCTGCGGCCCAACGACGTGCTGACCCTGGTGCGCGACCCGCAGACCTTCATCGCGGTGGGCGCGCTGGGCAACAGCACCGAGCTGCCGTTCCAGGCCGACGGGATCACCCTGGCGCAGGCGCTGGCCAAGGCGCGCGGGCTGTCGGACTTCGCCGCCGACCCGGCGGGCACGTTCATCTTCCGGTTCGAGCCGGCCAGCGTGGTGCGCCGGCTGAACCCGGGCTCGAAGCTCCTGGGCACGCCGCTGGTGCCGGTGGTCTACCGGATCGACATGCGCGACCCCAACAGCCTGTTCGTCAGCCAGGCGTTCCGCATGCGCAACCGCGACCTCGTCTACGTGTCGAACGCGCCGTTCACCGAGGTGTCGAAGGTGCTCGCCGCCTTCAGCGGCATCACCGGCCCGGTCGCCTCCGCGGCCACCGCCTACGCCTACGCGAAATAACGGCGGGACGGCGCGCGGATCGGCGCCGGAAAAAAATCGCGTTTCGCCGCATCCTCGCGTATGGGCGTTATGTGCGGTGCGGACCTGCGGCTACGGAGCCGCACCCCGTGGCCGCAGCGCGTTAGGATGCCTAGAAGAGCCCGATGAAGATCGGACGCGTCGTCCCCGCAGCCGGGCCGTTCCGGCCCGCGCTGGTCCCCCTGAGCCTGTGCGTCGCGCTCCTGTGGGCTGTCCCGGCAGCAGCCGACGTGACGATCGGCGTGGCGGTGCCGCGCTCCGGGCCCTACGTCGCCGTGGGCGAGCAGGTGCTCCGCGGGGTCGAGGCGGCCGCCCGGGATGCCAACGCCATGGGGGGCCTCGACGGGCAGCCCGTCACGCTGGACGTCCAGGACGATGCCTGCGACTCCAACACCGCGACGGCCGTGGCCAACCACTTCGTGCGATCCGACGTGCGCCTCGTCGTGGGCCACGTCTGCTCGAACGCCTCGATTGCCGCCTCCGATATCTACGCCCAGAACGGCGTCGTGATGATCACGGCGGCGTCGGTGGCGGCGCGGCTCACCGACCGGGGACTGCCGACCGTCTTCCGCGTCTGCGGGCGCGACGACGATCAGGCCCGGCTGTCGGCCGCGGTCCTCGCCGAGCGGTTCCGCGACCGCAAGATCGCACTGCTCCAGGACCAGACGCCGGCCGCCCGCGCGCTCGCCGCCGCCACGAAGGACAACCTGAACCGCATCGGCGTGAACGAGGCGCTGTCGCTATCGTTCTCCCCGAGCGATGCCGACGACACCGCCCTGGTCGACCGCCTGAAGGGCGCGGGGATCGAGGTGGTCTATTACGGCGGCGACGCCACCGAGATGGGCCGGCTCGTCAGGATCGCCGCCGATCGGGGTTTCCGGCCGCAATGGTTCGGAACCTCGGCCATCGCCACCTCGGACTTCGCCAAGATCGCCGGACCGGCGAGCAACGGCGTGCTGATGACCTTCTACCTCGACCCGAGCCGGCAGCCGGCCGCCGCGGCCGTGGTGAAGGCCTTCAAGGCCGAGGGCGTCGATCCCACCGGCTCGACGATCTACGGCTACGCGGCCATGCAGGCGCTGGTCGCCGCCGGCAACTTCGCCCATTCGGTCGAGCCCCGGCCGATCGCCCAGGCCCTCCACACCGAGCGGTTCGACCTCGTGCTCGGCACGGTGGGCTTCGACACCAAGGGCGACGTCACCGCACAGGGCTACGTGCTGTATGTGTGGAAGGACGGGAGCTTCACGCCCGCCGGGAAGTGAGGGCGGTCAGCCCTGCGCTGGGTCCGTGCCCGGGCGAACCGCCCGCGGCTGTCCGAGCCGCATGGATCACGACGGACTGCGTCCCGGGGGCACCCGCGACAGCGAGGTCGCGCCGGGGCCGTGCGGCCGGTGCCGCGATTCCGTGAACGCACGTCGGGTCGGCTCCGCGTTCCGGTCCCTCGGGATCAGGGATCGACCTGGTGCCGTGTCGCAGGCGGCGGCGCCGTCAGGCCTCCGCGGCGTCCACCTCCGCCCCACGCCCCAGCCCGCGCAGCAGTTCGGCGAGGTGCGGCCGGACCCGCAGCTGCAGCGCGTGGAGCTGCCGCACCGCCTCGCTGAGCCGCCCCTGCCGTCCGAGCATCGCGTCCGCGAAGCCGATCATCCGGGCGTTCGGCCAGGCCGGTTCGCGCAGGGCGTGGAGGCGCGCGACGAGGCCGTCGGCCGGCATCTCCGGCTCGGCCTGCGCGAACAGCATCAGCAGCGCCGCCGTCGAGCGCGACAGGCCGTAATGGCAATGGACCAGGAGATGGCCGGCGCCGCCGAGGTCGCGGCCGAAGGCGAGGATCGTCGCCACGTGCTCCGGCTCGGGCGGCACGAGGCCGTCGCCTGGTCCGAGGCAGTCGTGGAAGCGGAGCGTGGTGCGGGCGTGGGTGCCGTAGGCGGCGAACGCCTCCGGCTCCGGCGTGCCGGGATCGAGCAGCGACAGCACGTGACTCACGCCGCTCGCTCCGTGGCCCGCCAGCTCCTCCAGGCCGCAGACGGTGTGCAGGGTGACGGCGGGTTCAGGGTGCATGCCGGGCGCCTAGCACGGGCCGGGGCCGGTTTCGAGGCGGCACGGAACCGCTCCGCCGCCCGCGGCTTTCGAGAACCGGCGCGGACATGCTACCTGCGGCCGCGATCCCGCGCCGGACAGACCGGACACGCTCGGACGAGATGCCGTTGGACGACACTCCTATCACGCCTCCCTCCACGACCGGGCCGCGACGCCGGACCCTGCTCACCGCGGGCCTCGGCGCGGCCGCGGCCGTCGCCGGGCCTCTCGCCGCCCCGGCGCGTGCGGAGAACGCCCCCGAGCTGCGCTGGCGCCTGTCATCGGCCTACGCCAAGACCCTCGACATCCTGTTCGGCGCGCCCGAGGCCCTCAGCCGGCTGGTGGCCGAGGCCACCGACGGGCGGTTCCAGATCCAGGTCCAGGGCCCCGGCGAGCCGGTGCCGGCGGAGGATCTGCTCACCGCGGTGGCGGCCGGCACGGTCGAGATGGGCCACGGCCCGGCCACCCTCGGCATGGCCAAGGATCCGACCTTCGCGCTCGCCACCGCGATCCCGTTCGGCCTCAACGCGCGGGGCGCCGCGGCGTGGTGGCAGGCGGGGGGCGCCGCGGAGCTGTTCGCCGAGGTCTTCGCGAAGGCGGGCCTCGTCTGCCTGCCGGGCGGCAACACGGGCGCGCAGATGGGCGGCTGGTTCCGGCGCGAGATCAAGACCCTCGCCGATCTGCAGGGCCTCAAGTTCCGGATCGGCGGCATGGGCGGGCAGGTGCTCGCCAAGTTCGGCGTCCAGCCGCAGACCGTGACGGGCCCGGAGATCTATCAGGCGCTGGAGACCAAGAAGATCGACGCCGCCGAGTGGATCGGCCCCTACGACGACGAGCGGCTCGGGCTGCAGAAGGTCGCGCCGGTCTACCATTATCCCGGCTTCTGGGAGGGCGGTGCCATGCTGCACTTCTGGTTCAACGCCGAGAAGTGGAAGGCCCTGCCGAAGTCCTATCAGGCCATCCTGCGCGCCGCGGCCGCCCAGGTCGGCGCGGAGGTGCAGGCCAAGTATGACGCCCGCAACCCCCAGGCCCTGCGCCGGCTGGTCGCCGGCGGCGCGCAGCTTCGCCCCTTCCCCCAGGAGGTGATGGAGGCCGCCCTCAAGAACGCCAACGACGTCTACGGCGAGATCGCCGCCAAGAACGCCGATTTCCGCCGCGTCTACGAGGCGATGCGCACCTTCCGCAACGAGGAATACCTCTGGTTCCAGGTCGCGGAATACACCTACGACAACTTCATGATCCGCGCCCGGGCGCGGGGATAGAGCGCGCTTCGCCGAAGTGGTAGCGCTTCGCTGCACGCGCGCATCAGGCCTGGGTCCTGGCGCGACGGGGAGGGGAGGGCCGCATGGACGGGATGTTGAGAATCGGGCTGGCGCTGCTCGGGGCCGCGCTGCCCCTTCCGGCGCTCGCGCAATCGCCGGCCAACCTCACCGCCCTGCGCGGGCTGGCGCCGGTGGCGCGCCTTCCGGGTACGCCCGAGGGGCGGGCGGCCCTCGACGCCAACCTGCGGGTGACCGGCGACATCCAGTCCGGCGCCCAGAAGCAGCCGAACCTGCTGCCGTTCCCCGAGCAGCAGCAGCTGGCGCTGCGGGACTGCTTCATCACCGACGGCAACGCCAGCGGGCTCGCGGACGGCCTCGGGACCGCGCTCGCCGCCGCCTACCAGGCCAAGGCGAGCTACAGCGACTACAAGACTTTCACCAGCGTCGCGCCGGCGATCGCCGACCTGATCGGCTACACCAACAACGTCACCAAGTCGGATTCGAATTCCGGCAAGTACTTCTTCGCCAACGCCACCACCAACGGCAAGCACCCGGTCTCGCCTGAGGCCGCTGCCATCCTCGGCGACGGGGCCGTGACCGATGTGTTCGGCCGAGCCTACGGACGGCTGGCGGGCAGCCCGGGCTCGGACGCCTTCGGCGACGCGCGGCCGTTCCAGACCCTGCCGCACCTCCAGGCCTATCGCGGTGCCGACTTCTTCGGCGACGCCTCGCACAGCCTCGACTGGCTGCGCGGGCCCAAGCAGGATCTCATGAACAGCCCGTCCTATCCGAGCGGGCACACCACCTACGGCTACACCGAGTCGATGCTGCTCGCGCTCCTCGTCCCCGAGCGCTACCAGCAGATGGTCGCCCGGGCCGCCGAGTACGGCAACGACCGGATCATCGTCGGGGCGCACTACGCCATGGACGTGCTGGGCGGGCGGGCGACCTCGCTGCACGCCCTGGCGCATCTGCTGGCCAACGACCCGGCCTATGTCGGCCAGATCCGCACGAACCCGGCGGTGCTCGACAAGGCCGCGGCCGAGGCCGACAAGAGCGTGGGCGTGACGGATTACCGGGCCCTCCTGCGGGCCGCCCGCGCGGCGATGGGCGAGGCGCTCGCGGCCGGCTGCGGCGACACGGTGGCGTCCTGTGCGGCCAAGGATACGGGCCGGTTCAAGGACCCGGCCGCCAACGCGGCCTTCTACGCGTCGACCCAGACGTACGGCCTGCCGGTGGTGCACGCGAAGACCGCCGACGGCCGGCCGGATGTCGGCGCGCTCGCGCCGGAGGCGGGCAACCTGCTGACCGCCGCGTTTCCGGCGCTCACGCTCGACGAGGCGAACGCCATCCTGACCGAGACCCTCGGTCCCGGCGGCGGCTTCCTCGACGACGGCTCGGCCTTCGGGATCTACGCGCGGCTCGACCTCTACACCGCCGGCGGCAAGGCCGCGGCCCTGGCAGCGAGCCGGGCGGGAGCCACCGCCACGCGCTGAGGGTGGCGCACAGGCATCACGCCGTTCCGTTCGGCCGGACGAGGTATCAGGCGCTCAGGCGCTCCGGAACGCGCCCGACCTGCAGCTTCGGGAGCAGGTCGGCGATCGGCATCGGCCTGCTCAGAAGGTAGCCCTGGACGTATCGGCAGCCCAGCCGTCGCGCCGCCTCCAGCTGCTCCTCGGTCTCGATGCCCTCGGCGATCCCGTCGAGGCCGAGATTCTGGCACAGGTTCAAGATCGTCGAGACGAGGCTGCGGCCGATATCGGTCTCGATGTCGGCCATGAAGCTGCGGTCGATCTTGATCTTGTCCAGAGGCAGGCTGTGGACGTACCCCAGGCTCGAATAGCCCGTGCCGAAATCGTCGAGCGCGATCTGGATCCCCAGGGCGCGCAGGGTGGTGATCGCCGCCTTGGCCTGATCGAAGTCCCGCATCAGCGCGGTCTCGGTGAGTTCGAGCGTCAGCCGCTTGGGATCGATGCCGCTCTTGCGCACCGCGGCGAGGATCGCGACCACGGTCTCGGGCGAGGCCAGATCGTGGGCCGAGAGGTTGAAGGACAGGCCGATGCCGGGCGGCAGCCGCGCGCTGTCGACGAGCGCCTTGCCCAGGAGCAGGAGCGTCACCCTATGGATGATGCCGCACCGCTCCGCAGCGGCCACGAACCGGTCCGGTGGGACGCGGCCGAGCGTCGGGCTGGTCCAGCGCGCGAGACCCTCCACCAGAACGATCTCGCCCGATCGCGTATCGAGGATCGGCTGGTAATGCATCTCCATCTCGGCGGCGAGGTCGGCCGCGCGGAGGGCGGCCTCGACGGCCCGCTCCGCCCGGATGGCGTCCTCGTGCTCCTGTGAGAACAGGGTCGTCTTGCCGCGACGATGTTCCTTCGAGTGGTAGAGCGCGTAGTCGGCCCGGTCGAACAGCGCATCGGCCTCGCGCCCGGCTCGCGGATACTTCGCGAGACCGCCGGAGCACCCCGTGACGACCTGGATGTTGCCGAATCGGATCGGCTTCTGCATGGCCGCGCAGATGGCGTCGCAGAAGGCGATGATCTCCTCGGGCGGCCCGGGAGACCGGACGAGCACGCCGAATTCGTCACCGCCCAGCCGTGTGACGATCACGTCGTCGCTCGCGAACGCAGCGAGGCGTCGACCGGTCGCGGCCAGCACGCGATCCCCGATGATGTGCCCGTAGGTGTCGTTGATCGGCTTGAAGCGGTCGAGGTCGAAGATCGCCAGGGCGAACCGGGCATCGTCCTGCGCCGAGGTCTGGATCAGCGCGTCGAGCTTCTGGAAGAAGTAGCGCCGGTTGGGTAGCCCGGTGAGGCTGTCCGTGTGGGCGAGGCGAGCGTTCTCCTCCGACAGGCGGCTCGCCTCGGCCTGCGAGGCGATCAACTGAACGAATGCGCGGTAGTTGTTGTTGAGGGTGCGCACCATCACGGCGGTCACGAAGGCGGTGTTGACGGCAATCGCCAGGAACACGCGGTTCTGGCTGGTGACGCAGCAGAACAGGAAGACGCTCATGACGATGCCGGTCACCAGCAGGGCCGCGATCGGCAGATGCGTCAGGCAGAAGATGCAGGCGATCACCGTGATGGCCACGAAGATCGCCACGTGACCCTGCTCGTAGGGGCCGCCGTATAGGGTGAGGGTCGTCGCCCAGCCGACGAAGGCCGCCGAGAACAGGCCGGTCAGGATGGTCGTCCTCACCAGCATACGGCCGGCCTGCGCCTCGCTGAACGTCTCCGGGCGCAAGCTCCACCACCGTGCCGCCCGCACGAGGCAGAGGACAATGAGCGCGCCGGGTATTCCGAGGGTCAGGAACCAAGGCGCCAGGGCCGCATGGGTCGCGGCGAGCGCGCAGGCATTGACGACCAGCAGGCCGTAGAGCGTGGGAACCTGCTTCTTCAACTCCACAAGCTGGCGGACGGACGTGAGACTGTCGGCGGATCCCGTCGGCGTGCCGGTCGGCTTCGGGCTCGGAGGACGCGTTCGGATCATCGGCTGTATCTATCCAGTCGATGCAATCCTGACGTGAGTTTGTTAAGGACGGCTTGCGATCTCCGTATTCCGCGATCCGGTCACACGCCCCGGAAGCTCCCTGGATGGTCCAATGCGGCCTTCCGCGCCTGCTCCGCTGTCATCGCGATCAAGATCTCGACTGCCGGGAAGATCTTCCGGCGCGCCTCCCGTCCCAATCCGATCGAACGACTGACCGGCAGTGCGACGAATGCCGGCGTACTTGCAACGGCGCACGGCCAGCGCGTGGACGATGCCGATCCTGAGCGGGGTCCCGGCGGGTTCAGAGGCCCGTCGGGTTTCAGGTCTATCCGGAAGCCCGCCTGAGCGGCTCCGCCCGGCCCGTCACGGCAATCGGTTGGGTAGCCCGACGTCGCCCACCGGCACGAACTTCTGCGCCCGCTTGCCGGTATCGACCTCGGTGGTGAACACGTTGCCCTTCGAGTCGACGGCGAGGTTATGCACCCAGTGGAACTGGCCCGCCATGCGCCCGTTCCGGCCGAACGCTCCGACCACCGCGCCGGTGGCGCGCGAGAGGGTACGGATCTCGTTGTTCGCCCCGTCCGCGTTGAGCAGATAGGTCTGGTTCGCGTCGGGCCACAGGGCCAGCTCCCAGACCGAGCCGTTGGCCCGGGTGTTCTTCTCCACGAAGAATTCGGTCACGTAGCTCCCGTCCTTGTGGAAGACCTGGATACGGTCGTTGGTGCGGTCGCAGACGTAGACCAGCCCGTCCTTGGCGATGCGCACGCAGTGGACCGGGTTGGCGAATTGCCGGGCCGGCGCCGCCGCCGGATCGTAGGGGCCGAGCTTGTCGTCGGTGGGGGGCGTCCCGTAGGCGCCCCACATCCGCTTGAACGCCCCGGTGTCGCGGTCGAACACGACGATGCGGTGATTGTAGTAGCCGTCCGCGACATAGACTTCGTTGGCGGCCATGTCGAAATCGACGTTGGCCGGCTTGCCCAAGCGGCTGGTGTCGCGGCTGTCCGTCTGCGGGCCGGACTTGCCGATCTGAAGGACGAACTTGCCGTCCGGCGTGAACTTCAGGAGCTGCCCGTCCTGATCGCCGTTGCCGGCGATCCAGACGAAACCTTTGCCGTCGATCTGGATGCCGTGCTCGTTGGTCGGCCAGTCGTAGCCTTCGCCGGGGCCGCCCCAGCTCCGCAGCAGGGTGCCGTCCGGGTCGAACTCAAGGACCGGCGGGGCCGGCTTGCAGCACTTGGTCCGGGGCGGATCGAGGCTCGCGGCCTTCTCGTCGTCGGTAAGCGTGCGGGGCCGCTGGATCACCCAGACATGGTCCTGGGCGTCCACGGCGACGCCCGCGGCCTGGCCCATGATCCAGTCGTTGGGCAATGGCTTCGGCCAGGCGGCATCGACCCGGAACCGTGGCGGATCCGCCGCCGGCGCGGGGCCCGCGAGGGCGAGCAGGCAGGCGAGCGCCGACAGCGCGGTGGCGATCCTCATGGCGTGTCCTCCCGCGCCTGTGCCGGCGCTCGCGGCCAGCATGGCGCCGAAGGCCGAGCGGATCCAGCCCGGGAGGCGAGGCTCCGGTGACAGAGGCCAAGCGGCGGCATCCGGACAGAAAAAAGGCCACTCCCGAAGGAGCGGCCCGAAGTCTAGGGAGGAAACGCCCAAGAAGGGCAGCGGGAGGACGACGCCATCGCCATCCCGCGCTGCACAATCTGCGCTCTCGGGAAAAAATTACAAGGCCATCAGGACAGCAGGCCTGTCCTTTTGTGCGTCCGCGCACGAGTCGAGACGCGCGTGTGTTGAAAATGTCGCAGCCTGCGATCGGGGGCTGAAATCTGAATTTCTATGACGGGAAGCTGTCGATCTCCGCGTAAGTCCCTGATGAAACGCGACTTTGCTGGGTTGATCCCGGCCGCGTATCGGCGGTTCGACTGCGTCGTCGCGGGGTGGCGGCGCGGAGAGACGAATTCGCTGCCCGCTCTAGCTCTCCGGCCAAGTTTCCGGCGCGTCGCGCAAAGCAAGGATCAGGGTGAGCATGGCGATCCAGGGTGAGCGGATCCGGGTTCTCAACGACGTCGAGCCCCGCGGCGACGGGGCCTATGTCCTGTATCTGCTCCAGCAGGCCAACCGGTCCACGTTCAACCCGGCCCTCGAATTCGCCATCGAGGAAGCGAACCGCCTGAACCTGCCGGTGGTCGCCTGCTTCGGCCTGCTCGACGGCGCCAACGGCTTCCCCGAGGCCAATGCCCGGCATTACGCCTTCCTGCTCCAGGGGCTCGCGGATGCGAAGGCCGGCCTGGAGAAGCGTGGGGTCGGCTTCGTCATGCGCAAGACCTCGCCCGCGCGGATCGCCATCGACCTCGCCAAGGACGCGGCGCTCCTCGTGCTCGACCGCGGCTACCTCGCCATCCAGAAGGCCTGGTACCGGGAGATCGCCGGCGCGGTGAAGACCCGGATCGTCCAGGTCGAGGGCGACGTGGTCGTGCCGGTGGAGACGGCCTCGAAGAAGCACGAGTTCGCCGCGCGGACCCTGCGGCCGAAGCTGAACCGGCTCTGGGACCCGTTCGTCGCGGAGCTGAAGCCGCGCAAGCCGAAGCGCGCCGCCTCCGGTCTCGGGCTGAAGAGCGCGGTCGACGTCTCCGATCCGGATGCGGTCCTGGCCGGGATGACGCTCGACCGGGCGGTAGGGCCGGTGAAGCGTTTCGTCGGCGGCGAGACGCAGGCCCGCAAGCGGCTGAAGGCGTTCCTGAAAGACGGCTTTTCCGGCTACGGCGCCGGGCGGAACAGGCCGGAGGCCGCCGCCGCCTCGCACATGAGCCCCTACCTGCATTTCGGGCAGATCTCGCCGGTGGAGATTGCCCTCGCGGTGCGGGCGGACAAGGCCGGCGATGACGACGACCGGAGCGCCTATCTGGAGGAGCTGATCGTCCGGCGCGAACTCGCCATGAACCACGTCTTCTACACGGAGGGCTACGACGATTACGAGACGGCCGTCCCGGACTGGGCGCGCAAGACCTTGGCCGAGCACGCCAAGGACAAGCGTCCCCACGCCTATTCGGAGGCGCAACTGGCGGCCGGCGAGACCCACGACCGCTACTGGAACGCGGCGATGCGCGAGATGCGCGAGACCGGCTACATGCACAACCAGCTGCGGATGTACTGGGGCAAGAAGATCCTCGAATGGTCCCCCTCGCCCGAGGAGGGCTTCGCCCGCACGCTCCGGCTCAACAACCGCTACTTCCTCGACGGGCGCGATCCAAATTCCTTCACCAACGTCGCCTGGGTGTACGGGCTGCACGACCGCCCCTGGCAGAACCGCCCGGTCTTCGGCACGGTGCGCTATCAGAGCGAGAACTCGCTGAAGAAGTTCGACGCCAAGTCGTACGTGCAGGCGGTGGAGAGGCTCTGCGCGGCGGAGGGGTGAGGATCGTGCCCCGGGTCCGACCCGGTCTGTGGCCCGCCGCCCGGCACCGGCCTGTCCGACGCTTGGTCGCGTCAGGTCTGCAGCCCGGCAGCCCGGGAGAGAGCGGCGGTGTGGCGGTAGGCGCGGGGGCTCATGGCGTAGCGGTCGCGGAAGCGGCGGGAGAAGTGCGCTTGATCGGCGAAGCCGCATCGGTACGCCACTTCGCCGAGCTGGAGATGGAGGCAGGCCGGATCGGACAGGCGCTGCGCGGCCTTCTCGAGCCGCAGCTGCCAGATCCAGGCGGCGATGTTGTGCCCGTCCTCGCGAAACAGCGCCTGGAGGTGACGCAGCGATACGCCCACCGCGGCCGCGACTTCCGCCGGACCGAGGGCGGGGTCGCCGAAATGGGCCGCGACATAAGCCCTGGCCCGTTGGACGATCAGCGTCCCGTGCAGAGCCTTCGGCGGTTCCATCGCCATCCGCTCGGCGAGGCTCGCGGCGACGAGGTCGATTCCCGTCGATGCCATGCGCTCCGCCGCCTCCGGCACCAGCCGATCGCCGACGCTCAGCAGGTTCCGCAGGAACGACCAGGTGAGCGTCGTGGTCGGCAGGCTGCCGCCCACGGTCAGGCCGGCGAACCGGCGGGTCGAGCCCAACATGCCCTCCAGCCGCTGCCGCGGGATCTGGATGGCCAGAACTTCGCTGTATCCGTTGTGCTCGATCGTCCAGGGGGTGTTCGTATCGCGGACTGAGAAATCCCCAGCGTTGTCCGTCGTTGATTGATCGTACTGACTCGCTCTGACCGTGCCGTGGAGCACGATGCTCATGAACAAGAAATCCGTTTTGTTGTTCTCGTGTCGGAGAGTTTGTGGTGTCGTTGCGGCTCTGAGATTGCGCAGGGAAAATTTCGTGAACGCGAGGTTTCCGACGCTCGCGCCCTCAATCGTTGCATCGAAGGGCTCGTCGGACAGACAGTTCTGCGCCATCGGAACGAGCCGATCTTCGCAGATCTCGCGCCATTTCCGGAAGCGCTCCTTCGACTGAACTTCAGCTGTTGAGAAGATCGTCTTCATCGTGCCGGGCCTATGGACCCGTTCACCGCGATCGGCAACCGCGCTGTTGCTCACGGCCGCGTGATCAAGGGCTGCCCCGGGCGCCCGCTCGCTTCACGCCGCCCGATCGTCGGCGGCCGGGGCGGGGAGCAGTGTCATGAAGGCCTGCAGCGGGCCGCTGGCTTCGCCGGACCAGACGAGATGGGTATGGTTGAGGCGCAGGCGCGGCGGCAAAGGGTGGCGTTTCACCGCCGTGCTCAGCACCGCGTGGTCGAGCACTGCAACCGGCACGATGGCTGCCCCGGTCCCGGCCGCCACGCAGGCCACGATGGCGTGGTACGAACTCATCTCGAGAACCCGCTCCGGCGATACGCCGCCCTCGGCCAGCCACTCGATCAGGCGCTGGCGATAGGAGCAGCCGTGCGGGAACGCGACCAGCGTCCGGCCGCCCAGCTCGGCCGCTTGGCGGATTGTCGCCGTGTCGCGTCCGGTGATCAGAACCAGTTCCTCGTCGAAGGCGGGCCGTGACGAGAGGCTCCGGCGCTCGAACGGCTCCGAGACGAAGGCCGCCTCGACCTCGAACCGGTCCAGCTGATGCAGCAGCGCGCGGGTCGTGCCGGTCCGCAATTCGAGGGTGACATTCGGATACTGCGTGTGGAAGGCCGAGAGGAGGGGCGGCAGCCGTGCGCCGGCCGCGCTCTCCAGGGAGCCGAGCCGCAACGCGCCGCGGACGACCCCGCTGCGCAGGTCCTGCTCGGCGGCGTCGGCCATCTGCAGCAGCTTCTCGGCGTGGCCGAGGAGCGTGCGGCCGGCTTCCGTCAGCGTCAGGCTGCGCCCCTGGCGCCGGAACAGCGCGACCCCGAGCCGCTCCTCGAACTGCTTGATCCGGGTGGTGACGTTGGAGGGCACTCGGTGCAGTTGCGCCGCCGCGCGGGTCACGCCGCCTTCACGCACCACGCAGCGGAAGATGTGAAGGTCGTCGAGATCCATCGTTCTCATGACAAGAACCATACGTCACGAAAATTCATTTTCCAACAACGATCGGCGGATGTTCAATGCGCGGGATGAGCACCCTGCAGCCCGCCTCCGCCACGCCCCGGCGCACGATCCGGCCGATCGTCGGGAGCGGCCTCGTCGCCCTCGCCATCGCCATGGGGATCGGCCGCTTCGCCTTCACGCCCCTCCTGCCGCTGATGGTACGGGACGGCACCTTGAACCCGGCGGCCGGCGCGGAGTGGGCGGCGGCCAACTACGTCGGCTACCTCGTCGGCGCCCTGACCGCCTCGTGGTTCGGCGAAAACCCGCGCCGCGGCCTGATGGTGAGTCTGCTCGGCGTGGCGGCGACGACCCTGGCGATGGCGACGGTCGAGGCCGGCTCCGTCCGCGTCCTCGGCGCCGGGCTGCGCGCCGCCGCCGGCGTGTTCAGCGCCTGGGCTCTGGTCTGCGCGAGCGGCTGGTGCCTGACTGAACTGGCCCGGCGGCAAGCCGGCCCGGCCGGCACGTGGATCTATACGGGCGTCGGCCTCGGCATCGCGCTGGCCGGCCTGTTGACTTGGCTCGGGGGGCTTCAGGCGGCAGATACGCTGTGGCTTGAGCTGGGGCTGGCGGCGGGCGTCGGCGCGCTGCTCGTCTGGGTCCTGTCGCGCGGGCAGGCCACGACGGCGCCCGGGATCACGGAACGCGTGTCGGCCGCCGCCGCGCCGGTCCGCTCGAACCGGCAACGCGCCCTGGTGCTCTGCTACGGCATCTTCGGGTTCGGCTACATCGTTCCGGCCACGTTCCTGCCGGCCATGGCGCGTGATCTGGCCCCCGATCCCCGGGTCTTCGGCCTGACATGGCCGCTGTTCGGCCTGGCCGCCGCCCTGTCGGTCGCCGCCGTGGGGCGCTGGTTGCCGCACGGGTCACGCCAGCGCATCTGGGCCCTGGCACAGGGCGTCATGGCGCTCGGCACCGCGTTGCCGCTGTTCGCCCCGAGCCTCGCGGGCATCGCCGCGTCGGCGGTCCTCGTGGGCGGGACATTCATGGTCGCCACCATGGCGGGTTTGCAACTTTCGCGCGAGGTGCGGCCGGACGATCCGACGCCGCTGATCGCCCGGATGACCGCCGCCTTCGCCGCCGGTCAGATCGCCGGCCCGCTATCGGTGCGCGCGATCGGGTCCGGCCGCTGGGCCGGCTGGAACGCGCTGGACTGGACCGGGGCGGTCGCCACGCTGCTGCTGATCCTGTCCGCGCTCTGGCTGTGGCGCGATGCTCGGCCCGCCCCCGAAGCCAGGGGCTTCTCGTGACGCGCCGGCCGGCTCTTCCGTCAAGCCGACGGCCTTGGGGCGGCTCGGTCATGCGGCGAGCGCCGGGGTCTCACCGGGGCGCGGCGCCGCGCCGACGACCATTCCGCTCGCCGGTCAGAATTGAAATTCTTCGCATAGGTTAGGTCTTAACCATCCGCTAACCCAAGGTGATGCTATTCTAGGTAGTGCTGGAGGGCTACCCTATGCTTTACGATAGTGATGACGTCGAACGCCGCCTGCCTGACGGCGCCCTGGAAGATGCCGTCATCAAAGCCATGGAACTGCGTGAGGTCGTCCTTGGCCTAGCCTTAAACGATCTCACCCTGCTGGCGGATCTCATGCTGCTGGAATTGGGAAGGCGGTCCCGAAGCGCGCTCTTGGACGGGTGCGTGCCTGAACGCCTCGCGGCCGCCTGAGCCCTGCCGGGAACGCGCCTCCGTCGTTGATCCGACAGGTCAGACCCGGTCCTCCGAGGGTCTGCCGCGGCGTGGAAGCCTGTCGAGCGCCAGCCCGTCCGGTCAATCGTGATCCGGGTGCCGCTTGAACGTGAACGGTTCGATCTCGTGCAGGAGTTCGGTGCCGCACCACAATTGTGCGCGGCCGGGTCCGCTCACAGTATAGGCCAGCTCAAGGGCTTCGCCATGATCCAGGGCGACGATGGAATGGGTGTGGATGGTCTTACCTTGCGTGTCGAGCCGTCTGACGTGATACACCGTTTCCGTATTAATCCGGTGAGGGGTGGAAATTTTCAGTCTCTCGACGGCTTCTGATTCGAGCATGACGGGCAATCCTTACACAGATTAGAATTACATCCGTTCGTATATCGCCAAAGGCGGCCCCGTGGCTGTATAGGGTGATCATTTGTGTCGAGTCAAAATTTTGAATACTCTGGTTAACTTGTGGGAAGCGTTGGATTAAAACGGGTCCGCTTGCGTGCGGCCTCTGTTGCTCGCCAGCGTCGAGGCGCCGGCTTCACGGCGGCGGAGCGTCGGGTTTCGGTCTCGGATTGCGGACGGATGGCGCCCGCCCCTGAGAGGATTCCACGAAGGCCGCAATCGAATCGGGGCGGAATTCTGTGCCACACCGGAGGCTTACGCCGATGAGGCGACGGCCTGCCAACGCAAGTCGGCTCAGACGTCGGTCCTGACGTCGCGGTTCGCGAACCGGTCGATGACCCTGGTGACGAGCCAGACGACCAGGAAGGCTGCGGCCGAGGCGATGAACACCGCGGTCTCGGAAATATCGAGGCCGATCACGCATTCGAGGACGCTGGCCGCGGCAATGGCGAGCAGCGACAATCCGAGGGCGAACAGGCGGGGTTCGGCGAATCTCATGCGCGCGTCCTGTCGCGACCGTATTGGTCCAGGGCCGACCGGGGATCTCCGACGCGGCTGGCCAGCACACGGGCAACGCGGTGGCCGGCCATTTCGCTCACTTCGAAGTGCCAGCCGCCGGCCTCGAAGCCGTCGCCCGCCACGGGAATCCGCCCTAGCTGGAAGACGACGAATCCCGCGAGGGTCGAGAATTCGTCGCTCTCCTTACCCTGCGCGACACCCAGACGGTCGAGCCCTTCGGCCGCCGGCATCATGCCGTCGAGCGACAGGGAGCCGTCCGGGAACTCGATCACGGACGGCACCTCGCCATCCTCCGGGATCTCCCCGGCGATGGCTTCGAGCAGGTCCATCGGCGTGACGATGCCCTCCAGGGTCCCGTACTCATCGACGACGACCGCCAGGCGCACGGACTGACGCCGGAAGATCTCCAGGAGGTCGAGGATCGAGAGCCCTTCGGGAACGACGGTCGGCGGCTGCATGGCGGCCGCCACGTCAACGGGCTCGCCGTCGAGGATCTGATTGAGCAGATCCTGTTTGGCGACGACGCCGACCACCTCGTCGATCATGCCCCGGCTCACGATCATCCGGACATGGTCGCACCGGCGGATGGCGGCGCGGACGGCGTCCGCGTCTTCCGTGAGGTCGATCCATTCGACATCGTGGCGCGGGGTCATGATGTCCCGTGCCCGACCTTCGCCGATCGCGAAGATGCGCTCGACCGCCTCCTGTTGCGCCTCCCGGATCAGGCCGGCCTCCTGGCTGGCCTGGACGAGCAGCTTCAGCTCCGCCGTCGAGTGCAGGGCCCCCTCGCCATGGCCCGGCTGCAGCCCGAGCAGGCGGAGGACGCCGTTGCCGAGCCCGTTCAGAAGCAGGATGGCCGGCCGGAACACGAACAGGAACAGGCCGAGGGGCCGCACGACGGCCAGGGCGGTGCGTTCGCTGCGCTGGAGGGCGAGGCTCTTGGGGGCCAGCTCACCCAGGACGATGTGCAGGGCCGTCATGACCACGAAGGCGATCACGACCGCGATGCTGTGCGCGGCGGCCGTCTCGAGGGGGGACGGTAGCCACGCCACGGCCGGTTCGATCACATGCGCCAGGGCGGGCTCGCCGATCCACCCCAGCGCCAGCGATGCCAGCGTGATGCCGAGCTGGGTGGCCGCGAGATACGCGTCGAGGTGATCGGTTGCCCGCCGGAGCGCCGTCGCGTTCATCCGTCCGTTGGCGACGAGTTCGGCCACGCGGCTGCGACGCACCGAGACCAGCGCGAACTCCGCGGCTACGAAGAAGCCGTTGGCGAGGACGAGGACGAGGACGGCGGTGAGCCCCAGGATTGTTGACCACGCCTCATCCGACATAGGGCTCACTGCTCCGCGAAGGGTTCGTGTGCGTCGCCGGTCCGACGCACGGGGCCCCCCGGATAGACGTACGAGCCGTGCACTCCAACGCCGACGCGGGCAGCGATTGCTCGCCCCGTCGTCCGCGGCTCTGACGCCCGCCGCCGTGTTATCTCCGGCGTGGGGCCTTGTCAGGGCCCCGCCGCGCGGCGTCCCAGGGGCCATCCGCCGATGGTTGCGGTATAGCGGTTGCTTCGGTGGCCGGGGTACAGTGCTCTATCATGGTTCAGATGCGGGATGACGCGCCGGAGACGATCGACGCCCCGCGTCCGAAGCGCTCCGGCTATCGCCGCTCGATCCTGCGCCTGCGCTCGGCCTCACTCGGCGCCTTTCCGCTCTGGCGCAGCCGGCTCCTGTTCCTAGTCGGCGGCATCGGCGTGGGCCTCGCGGCCGTACTCATGGCCAAGGGCGCCGATCTCGCCCAGGACGGATTCCGGCGGCTCACCGCGCCCTCGCCGCTGATCGCCCTGGTGCTGACTCCGGCGGGCTTCGCCCTCGCGGCGCTGCTGGCCCGCACGGTGTTCCCGAACTCGCAGGGCTCCGGCATCCCGCAGGTGATCGCCGCACGGCATGCCCGGGATACGCGCTTCCGCTTCTCCCTGATCTCCGCCCGGGTCGCCGTCGGCAAGGTGCTGGTCCTGTTCCTGGGGCTCCTCTGCGGCGCCTCGGCGGGCCGCGAGGGCCCGACCGTGCAGGTCGGTGCGGCGATCATGGCCGCCTTCGGACGCCTGACCCCAGACCGCTTGCCGAACCTGCTGCTCGCCGGCGGCGCGGCCGGCGTCGCCGCGGCCTTCAACACGCCGCTGGCCGGCATCGTGTTCGGCATCGAGGAACTGGGCCGGGCCTACGAGGCGCGCTCGTCCGGCCTCATCGTGGCGGGGATCGTGGCGGCGGGCCTGACCTCGCTCTGGCTGCTCGGCAACTACACCTACTTCGGCACGACGCAGGCCGACCTGCCGCTGGCGGCGAGCTGGATCGTACCGCTGATCGCCGTCGTGGGCGGCCTCGCGGGCGGCCTGTTCAGCCGCCTCGTGATCCTGTTCGCCCGAGGCCTGCCCGGTCCGGCCGGCCGCCTGATCAAGGCCCGGCCTGTGGTCTTCGCGGCGGTGTGCGGCCTCTGCGTCGCCCTCTGCGGCCTCGCCTCCGGGGGCACCGCCTACGGCACCGGCTACGAAGAGGCCCGGACGATCCTCCACGGCGACGCCGCGGCAAGCTGGACCTACGCGCCGCTGAAGTTCGCCGCCACCGTTCTCAGTTCGATCAGCGGCATTCCCGGGGGCCTGTTCGCGCCTTCGCTCGCCGTCGGGGCCGGCCTCGGCGGCACGATCCATACCGTCCTGCCGGACATGCCGGTGGGCGCCCTCGTGCTCATCGGCATGGTGGCCTACCTCACCGGGGTGCTCCAGGCGCCGATCACGAGCTTCGTCATCGTCACCGAGATGACCCAGAACCACGCGATGGTGATCCCCCTGATGGTGGCGGCGCTGCTGGCCGACGCCGCCTCGAAGGCCGTCTGCCGGGGCGGGCTCTATCACACGCTGGCGGAGATCATGCTGGAGCGCGCCGACGTGCCGGCGCAGCCCGTCGCCAAGACCGGCTGACGAGGGGGGCTGGCCGGTCCTGAGAATAAAAGCGGCCCGCACCCGAACCCTGCGGAACGGTCTCGCTTGGCGGCGGTTGAGGCAGCGATTGTCGGCCCTGCCGCGGGGCCCCTCCGGAGTGATGCCATGACCCTTCTCAAGTGGGCCCTCATCTGTTTCGTGATCTCGCTGATCGCGGGCGGCCTCGGTTTCACCGGCATCGCCTCGGGAGCCGGCTCGCTGGCGCGGATCCTGTTCGGTCTGTTCCTGCTCATCGCCATCGTGATCGTCGTGATCGCCTTCGCGGTCGGACAGGCGGTGTTCTGAGGCCGACGCCGTGCGGAACAAGGTCTGCCTCGTCACCGGGGCGACCAACGGCATCGGCTACGAGATCGCGCTGGGGCTCGCGCGCCGCGGCGCGCGGGTCGCCATCGTCGGGCGCGATCCCGGGAAGACGCAGGCCTGCGCGGCGACGCTGCGCGCCGCTGTTCCCGGCGCCGTCGTGGATGCGCACGTCGCCGACCTGTCCGCGCAGGATGAGATCCGGCGCCTCGCCGGCGCGCTCCGGGACGCCTATCCGCGGCTCGACGTGCTGGTGAACAATGCCGGCGCGATCTTCGACCGTCGCACGGTGACGGTGGACGGGATCGAGCGCACCTGGGCGCTGGACCACCTCGGCTACGTCCTGCTCACCCTCGAACTCCTCGACACCCTGAAGGCCTCGGCCGCGGCCGGGGCCAAGCCGCGCATCGTCAACGTCGCCTCGGCGGCCCATTACCGCGGGCACATCGACTTCGACGACATCGAGGGCACGCGGCGCTACGGCGCGATGCGGGCCTACGCGCAGGCCAAACTCGGCAACGTGCTGTTCACCTACGCGCTGGCCCGGCGGCTGCGCGGCAGCGGCATCACCGTCAACGCCCTGCACCCGGGCGTGATCAATACCGGCTTCGCCAAGAACACCGGCGGCCTGTTCGGCGCGGCTTGGTCGCTGATGCGGCCCTTCCTCACGAGTCCGGAGAAGGGCGCGGAGACCTCGCTCCACGTGGCGACCGCCCCCGAACTCGACGGCGTCACCGGCCGCTACTACTCCCGTGCCCGGCCGAAGACGTCCTCGGCCGAGAGTCGCGACGAGGCGGTTCAGGAGCGCGTCTGGGCACTCAGCCTCGCGCAGGTGGGCCGGAGCGGGTCAGAGAGTGGTGTCGGACCGGGCGCTGGCTGAAACGGGGACCGCCAGCGCGCCTCTCGCGCGCAGAACGATCGCTTGTGCGTGCGCGCTGCCGGGCTTGGGCGGGTCTTTGCCGCCGCTCCCTGTTCCGGGCAGATGAAGCGAAGCGGCAGCTGATCCGAGAGCCGGCGTACGACACCGCGAAGCGTCCAGATCAACCGGACACTGCTGCCGTGGCGGCGCTCGGCGTGCCCGATCTCGGATCATCTCCCGCAGCGTTCTGGCGTCCGCGACAGGGCCGGTTGCGGGCCAACGTCGCTCCTCACGCCGCCGCCCGCACCTTGTGCTCACCCTGCTGCTGGATCTCGATGAACACCCGGGTCACGTCCGGGCTGCGCTGCTTCAGTGCCCGGTCGAGGCGGGTCACGAGGCTCTCGACCTCGCCGGCACTCAGATCATCGGTCATGTCGATGCTGAGGTTGACCAGGATATCGGAGGGGCCAAGGTGCTGGGTAAGCACCTCGTTGACGTGGAGAACCCCCGGCTCGGCGCGGGCCAGTTCCGAGATCGCCGCGACGATCTCGGGATCGGCCGCCTCGCCGATCAGCAGCCCGTGGGTCTCGATCATCAGGAAGCCGGCCATCCCGACCAGCACCAGGCCGATTCCCACCGAGGCCCAGCCGTCGAGGCTCGGCATCTCCAGGAGGTGGGACAGCGCGACGCCCGCCAGCGCGATCAGCAGGCCGATCAGCGCCGCGGTATCCTCGGCGAGCACGGTGAACAGGGTCGGATCCTTGCTGCGCCGGATCGCCCGCACGGCCGAGTGCTTGCCCTTCTCGGCCCAGAACTGGCGCATCGCCACGAAGAAGGACGTGCCCTCGGCCGCGATGGCGAAGCCGAGGATCGCGACGTTCACCCAGATTCCCGGCACCCGGTAACCGAGGAGCTCGGCGTCCACGTCCGGCTCGGGGTGGCGGACACGCTCGATCCCCTCGTAGATCGCGAAGAGGCCGCCGCCGAGGAAGATCATCAGCGCCACCACGAAGGCGTAGAAGTAGATCTCGCGCCCGTAGCCGAATGGGTGTCGTGCGTCGGCCGGCTTCTCGGCCCGCTTCATGCCGACGAGCAGCAGCACTTGGTTGGCGGTGTCGACCACCGAGTGCACGCCCTCGGCCAGCATCGCGGTGGAGCCCGTCAGCGCACCGCCGACAAACTTCGCCGCCGCGATGGCGAGATTGGCGCCCGCCGCCGCGTAGATCGCCCCCGTGCTCTCGTGCGCCATCCGGACCCCCCTTGAACGCGCCTGAGCGCGTGGATGCGCGGCCGGGAACCGGACGGGGTTCCAACCGCGGCGGTGCAAGCGTTCCGGATGGCTCCCGGTTCCCGTGTGGACGCGGACGGTCGCCCCGTGCAACCTGCGCCGGCTCAGACATCCTGGGAGGACGCATGGCCGACGCCCGCTACGACCCCGACAACATCTTCGCCAAGATCCTGCGGGGCGAGATCCCATGTCACCGGGTCTACGAGGACGCGCACACGCTCGCCTTCATGGACGTGATGCCCCAGGGCGAAGGCCATACCCTGGTGATCCCCAAGGCGCCGGCCCGGGGGCTCCTCGATGCCGCGCCAGATTCACTCGCGGCCTTGACGGCGAGCGTCCAGAAAGTGGCGCGGGCCGTGAAGGCGGCGTTCCAGGCGGACGGACTGACCCTGTTTCAGTTCAACGAGCCGGCCGGCGGGCAGACCGTGTTCCACCTGCACGTCCACATCATCCCGCGGCGCGAGGGCGTGCCTCTGAAGCGCCACGAGGGGGGCATGGCCGACAACACCGTTCTGGCCGAGTTCGCCGCGCGGGTCCGCGCGGCACTCGAAGGGCAGGGCTGACGCTCGAGCGTCGCGGGCGCTCAGACCTGTCCGGCGCAGGTAAGCGCTCCAAGGCGAGGACTGGAAGCGCGACCGGTTGCAGCGCGACCCGGCAGTTTTTCGAGGCGCTCAGGCCGCGCTGGCGGCTTCGTCCTTCTGCGCCATGGTGGCGAGCAGCCGCCGCAGGGCAGCGTTCTCGGTCTCCAACTCGCCGATGCGCTTCAGCAGCGCGCTCACGGACGCATCGGTTGCCGCCGGATCGGGAGGCGCGGCGGCGGTCCGGAGCTTCTGCTCGAAGACGACGCCGATGCCGTCCTCCCGCCGCCAGCGCAGGGTCGCGCGATAGGTCCGGTCCTTCTGCGGAATGTAGAGGTCGAAGGCATCCGGCAAGGTGGTGGCATCGCTCATCATCAGCCGCGCGCCGGTGGCGGACATGTCGCGCACCAGACAGTCGAAGCTCGATGCGCCGTTGTTGAACACGATGCGGCCCTTGAGGAAGACCCTCTGGCGCGCCTCTCTGCGATGCTCCGACATGCGGGCGGCTCCGGAACCCTGAAAACTCCGCAATTCCTGCACGCCAGCTCTTAAGGAATCTTCGTCGCGATAGCGGACATCGGCCTTATCTCACTGGTGGATAGCGGTAGAGATAACCTCGGAGACACGTTCCCACCCGGACGCCGGTGCGGCATCCGCCGGATCCCGTCCCTCCCGCCCTCGCAAAGGGAAGAGGGGGCGAGGCGGAACGGATCTCTCGCGCTCGCGAAACGGCAACCCGCGGAGAGGCCGCCGACTCAGGCGATGAACCGCCGGTCCACCGTCTGGAACAGGTAGAACCCGTTGAACCGCACCGCCGTGTCGGCGGCGCGGTCGTCGAAATCGAGGGGCTGCCGGCTGCCGTCGCAGAGCTTGCCGCCGAAGGTCCAGCGCCCGGCGCCGATGAAGGGCGGGACCGTGCTGGCCTCCGGTACGGCGCAGCAGAGGCCTTCCTCGCCCTTGAGCTGGAACAGGTTGTAGCTTCGCATCCGAAGTCCTCCGCCTGGCCGCCCTCAGAAGCCGAATATTCCCAATACGAGATCTCGCATTGCGAAGAATCGGCTTGACCGTGCTCATAATGGCACAATCGGTCGAGTTTGTGACGGTCAAGTTTCGGGGACGTTTCGATTCAGCTCCTCGATCCAGATGCGCGCCGACCCGTCGGAGGGCGCGCGCCAGTCGCCCCGCGGCGAGAGGGAGCCGCCGGCCGAGACCTTCGGTCCGTTCGGGAGCGCGGAGCGCTTGAACTGGCTGAAGCCGAAGTAGCGGGTCAGGAACACGCCGAGCCAGCGGCGGATCTCGGGCAGGTCGTAGGCGACCCGCTTGGTCTCGGGAAAGTCCGGTGCCCAGCTGCCGCGCTCCCGGTCGCCCCAGGCGTGGAGTGCCAGGAAGGCGATCTTGGAGGGCCGGAACCCGTAGCGCAGCGTGTAGAACAGGTTGAAGTCCTGCAGCGCGTAGGGGCCGATCGTGCCCTCCGTGCTCTGTGGGCTGTCGTCCTGATCCACCGGCACCAGCTCGGGGGAGATCTCGGTGTCGAGGACAGCCTGCAGGGTGCGCGCCTCGTCCGGCCCGACCTCGCCGTTGCCGATCACCCAGCGGATCAGGTGCTGGATCAGGGTCTTGGGCACACCGGCATTGACCGCGTAGTGGCTCATCTGGTCGCCGACGCCGTAGGTGCACCAGCCGAGCGCCAGCTCCGACAGGTCGCCGGTTCCGACCACGATCCCGCCCGCGTGGTTGGCCAGCCGGAACAGGTAGTCGGTGCGCAGGCCCGCCTGCACGTTCTCGAAGGTCACGTCGTAGACCGCCTCGCCCCTGGCGAACGGGTGGCCCATGTCGGCGAGCATCTGCTTGGCGGCGGGGCGGATGTCGATCTCGGCGGCCGTGCAGCCGAGCGACTTCATGAGCGCGTGGGCGTTGGTCTTGGTGGCGTTCGAGGTGGCGAAGCCCGGGAGCGTGTAGGCCAGGATGTCCGAGCGCGGGTAGCCCAGCCGGTCGAACGCCTTCGCGATCACGATCAGCGCGTGGGTCGAATCGAGGCCGCCCGAGACGCCGATGATGGCCTTTCGGGTGCCCGTCGCCTGGAGGCGCTGGGCGAGGCCGGCCACCTGGATGTTGTAGGCCTCGTAGCAATCCTGGGCGAGGCGCGACGGGTCGGCCGGCACGAACGGGAAGCGCTCGATCCGCCGGATCAGTCCGAGATCGGCCTCCGGGGCGCTGAGCCGGAACGGGATCCGGCGATAGGGGAGGGCGTGGCGCCGCGCGTCGTCGTCGAAGCTGCCGGCTTGGAGCCGTTCCTGGGCGATCAGGTCGAGGTCGATATCGGCGAGCGTCGCCACTGGGCCCTCGGGGAAGCGCTCGCCCTCGGCCAGCCGCACGCCGAGCTCGTCGATGCTGGTCTGGCCGTCCCAGGAGAGGTCGGTGGTCGATTCGCCCTGGCCGGCGGCGGCGTAGACATACGCGCAGGCGCCCCGCATCGAGGACGCTCGGGATAGGAGCGCCCGCGATTCGGCCCGGCCGACGGTGATCGGGCTGCCCGAGAGGTTCGCCAGCACGGTGGCGCCCGCGAGTGCCGCCCGCATGCCGGGGGGCTCGGGCACCCACAGATCCTCGCAGATCTCCACGCCGACCACGAGGCCCGGCAGATCCTCGGCCGGGAACAGCAGGTCGGTGCCGAACGGCGCCTCGCGGCCCGCGACCCTTATGGTCTCGCCCACGATCCCCGCGCCGGAGGCGAAGTGGCGCTTCTCGTAGAATTCCCGGTAGTTCGGCAGGAAGGTCTTCGGGATCGCCCCGAGCAGGCGGCCGCCCTGGATGGCCAGCGCGCAATTGTAGACGCGGTGGCGCCAGCGCAGCGGCGCGCCGACGAGTAGCAGCGGGCGGAGATTGGCCGATTCGGCGATCACCCGGGCGGCAGCTTCCTCGACGGCGTCGAGGAGCGTCTGCTGGAGCAGCAGGTCCTCGATCGCGTAAGCCGACAGGCCGAGCTCGGTGAAGACCGCCAGCGCGGCCCCCGTGTCGTGGCAGGTCCGGGCGAGGTCGAGGATCGCGTCGGCGTTGCGCCCCGGCTCGGCCGGGTGGCTGCGGCCGGTGCAGGCGGCGACCCGGGCGAAGCCGTGACGGTAGAGGGAGCGGAAGCGCGCCGGCGATTCGGAGGTGGCTGGAGACACGGGCACCTGTCCGGATGAGGGGTGGCTGCCGATACCATATGGGATGTGGCCAGGAATCGGCGATCACGCCCGCACAGCGCAGAGCGAAGCGATCGGGAACCGTAGGGGAGGAACGGGCGCTCCCCGGGTCGGCCTCGCTCCGGCCACTGCCACGGCTCCGACCCCGCATGGTTTCCACAGCACGGGTCGCGGCAAGCCTCCATTAACGACGTCTGGCCTAACTCAGGAACAGCCGCCGCGCGTCGGCGGATCCCTGTTTCGAGTATCGTCTGAGAACCCATGCGCGCATCGGGACGGCCTCCGTACTCCCATCGTGATCCCGCCCGCCCGGTCCGCGGCGGCGACCGTTCGGGGCTCTCTCTGGGAGCCCTGGCGCACAGGCTGATGGCGCTCCGCGCGAGCCTCACCCGCCGCCTGTCCGGCTCCCCGGCCGGGCTGCCCGCACGGCCGGCCTACGGGACCGCCGGACGCCGGGCCGAGCCGAGTTGGCTCACGCCGCCCGGCGCGATGGTCGGCCGCGAGGCCTTCGAGCGCGCCCCGCGCGCCGTGGCGCCGGAGGCCCACTGGCCGGCCCAGGTCTTCGACGACCGGGCGAGTCTCGACGCCCTCGATGCCTTCGATGCGCCGGCCTTCGAGAGCCGGATCGACCGCAGCGCCTCTTCGCCGGGCGTGCTGGTGCGCCAGCCGCGCCGCCCCGCCGCCATCGCCCCCGACTATGCGCCCGAAGCAGGGCCGGTCGAGACGCCTGTCGCCGCGCCGGCTCCGGCCGCACCTTCGGTTCGTTACACCCGCACCCCCGATTCGGTGCTGCAGGAACGCCGCCAGCGCGCCCTGGAGGCCGAGCGCGTCGCCCTGGAGCGCGCCCGCGCCGAGGCGCAGGCCGCCGCCCTGGCCCTCGAGACCGAGCGGGCTGCCCGCGAGGAGGCCGAGCGGGAGCGGGTCGAGCGCGAGCGGATCGCCACCGCGGACGCAGAGCGCACCTTCGCGCCGGCCCTGGCCGAAGTCGCCGCGCCGGACGTGGAGCCTGTGCCCCTGTGGCGCCAGCCCTTCGTCGCGCCGCCCGGCGTCCGCTTCTTCCGTACGCCGGACCGCCGGCCGGTCCGGCCCGCCGTCGAGCTGGCCGCGTCCACGGCGGCGATCACCCCGGTCGCTGCCGTGTCGGACGTCTCCGCGTCTGTCGAGGCCGCCGCCGAGGTCCCGGCCCGCGACTGGTCCGACCTCCCGGACTGGTCCGAGGTCCAGCCCTGGTTCGACGGTGGCGACTGGTCGTCCGTGGAGGCCTGGTCCACCCTGGAGGCGCAGCCCGCCGAGGCCGCTCCGATCCCGGCGGCCGTGCAGGCCGCCTCCGACGAGCGCTTCGTCTCGATGACCGGCGACATCGCGCACCTGCGTTCGCTGCCGCCGCGGCCGGTCTACGTGCTCGACCGGCTGGTGCGGTTCGACCAGCCGCCGCGCCCGGCCGACGGGCAGGATAACGGCACGGAGGCCGGTCTGCGGACTGACGCGGCCGCGTCGATCCGGAGCGCCTTCCTGCCGCCCGTCGCGTCTCCGGCGGCGTCCGGCCTGTCGCTGGTCTTCGGACCCGGCAGCGCTGCGGCCGAGCCCCCGGCTGCGGCTGCGGCTGAAGCCCCGCGCCGCGCCCCGGCCCTCAGCGCTATGGCGGCCCGGGCGGCGATCCGCGCGGCCGGTCAGCCGGGGGTCGTGCCACCGGCAGCTCCGGTCCAGCCCGAGGCCCTCCCGGTTCCGGTCGCCGAGCGCGCCGAGGCCGAGCGCGTGGTGATCCCGATGACGCCGCGCCCGGTCCTGCTCCGCGGCAAGCTTGCGCCGCAGCCCGAGCCGGTCCCGGCCGAGATCGAGGCCGGGCCCATCTCGGCTGACGGTGTTGCGGCGGATGTGGAGGCGGGTGTCGAGGCGGTGGAAGCCGTCGCGGAGACGCCTGCCGCGGTCGCAGTGCCGATGGTCGCGCCCCGGGCGCATCTGATCCCGGCCGGCCGCCACCTTGAGATCGCGCCGATCGAGAACGCCGATTACGAGCTGCCGTCCCTCGAACTGCTCGCCCTGCCGGCCCCCGGCGGCAGCGAGGAGGTCGACGCCGACGTGCTGGAGCAGAACGCCCTCAACCTGCAGCAGACGGTCCAGGATTTCGGCGTGCGCGGCGACATCCTGGCGGTGCGGCCCGGGCCGGTCGTCACCCTCTACGAGCTCGAGCCCGCGCCGGGCACCAAGTCCAGCCGCGTCATCGCGCTCGCCGACGACATCGCGCGGTCGATGTCGGCGGTCTCGGCCCGCGTCGCGGTCGTCCCCGGCCGGAACGCGATCGGCATCGAATTGCCGAACGCCAAGCGCGAGACGGTCTACCTGCGCGAGCTTCTGGCCTCCACGGACTTCGCCGAGAGCAAGCACAAGCTTGCGCTGTGCCTCGGCAAGAACATCGGCGGCGAGCCGATCATCGCCGACCTCGCGCGCATGCCGCACCTCTTGGTCGCCGGCACCACCGGCTCGGGCAAGTCGGTGGCGATCAACACCATGATCCTCAGCCTGCTCTACCGGCTCAAGCCCGAGGAGTGCCGCCTGATCATGGTCGACCCCAAGATGCTGGAGCTGTCGGTCTACGACGGCATCCCGCACCTGCTCTCCCCCGTCGTCATCGATCCCAAGAAGGCGGTCATCGCCCTCAAGTGGGCCGTGCGCGAGATGGAGGAGCGCTACAAGAAGATGGCCAAGATCGCCGTCCGGAATATCGACGGCTACAACGCCCGCATGAAGGAGGCCCGCGAGAAGGGCGAGACCATCACGCGCACGATCCAGACCGGCTTCGACCGCCATACCGGCGAGGCGGTGTACGAGGACGAGGCGATGGACCTCGCGCCGCTGCCCTACATCGTGATCGTGGTGGACGAGATGGCCGACCTGATGATGGTGGCCGGCAAGGACATCGAGGGGGCGATCCAGCGTCTGGCGCAGATGGCGCGGGCGGCGGGCATCCACCTGATCATGGCGACCCAGCGCCCGTCGGTGGACGTGATCACCGGCACGATCAAGGCCAACTTCCCGACCCGGATCAGCTTCCAGGTGACCAGCAAGATCGACTCGCGCACCATTCTCGGCGAGATGGGCGCGGAGCAGCTTCTGGGCCAGGGCGACATGCTGTTCATGGCCGGCGGCGGGCGCACGACGCGGGTGCACGGGCCGTTCTGCTCGGACAGCGAGGTCGAGAGCGTGGTCGCCCACCTCAAGCGCCAGGGCCGGCCCAGCTACCTCGACGCCGTCAC
>NZ_JBKFBO010000133.1:0-24397 GCF_053346215.1 Methylobacterium sp. A49B | reverse complement strand
AGGCCGGCGCCATCAGCGCCTGCCGGGCCCGCACGGTTGCCGTTGCATCGTCGGCCGCGATGGCCAGGAGGACCACGATGATGCCGGAATGGCCGATGGCGTCGACCTTGCCGAACTCAAAGATCGCCGAGACGAAGATCGCCGCCAGGATGATCGCGGCGCTGCGCCGGACGAGGGGCGTCCAGATCAACGCGAAGGCCAGGGTGAACTCGATGACGCCGGCGGCCTGCATGAACAGCGCGGGCGTCGCGCCCATGGTCATCTGCGGCTTGGCGGCCAGCAGCGGATCGGTCCACTGCGGGTAGGCCCACTTCTCGATGGAGGCCCACATCAGGGTCACGGCGGCGGCGTAGCGCACGAGGTCGAGGGGGCGCAGGCCGAACGGATCCAGCCCGAGGCCCTGGATGATCAGGTAGGCGGCGATGCCGAGGAAGATCGGGTAGTCGGCGAGATGGAACAGGCCGTACTGCGCGGTGGCAAAGCTGAACAGGAAGACGATGCCGAGGCCGGTGAGCGGCATGGTCCGGCGCCAGATCAGGCAGCCTGCCATCGCCAGTTGCAGCCACGGGATCCAGGCCAGGTCGGTCTTGAGTTCCGGCGTGAGGATGATGCCGCCCAGGCTCCAGAGGGACACCAGGAAGAAGCCCAGCGTGCAGCGGACCAGAAGCTCGGTGTCGGTCCGGATCCGGGCGGTCACGCGATCGAGCGCCCTGAGCAGCGCACCGCCCAGCGGGGTCCCCTCGGCCAGGCAGCCCGCCATCAGGCAGACCAGGGCAAGACCGGTCAGCCACTCGAAGTCCGGGCACAGCACCTGCTCGAGACCCTGCGGCTGCCCGGCCACATCGTAGGCGCAGAACCACTTCACGTGGGCGCTTGCTGGACCTGTCCCCGCGAGGAGGAGCAGTGGCGCAGCCAGACCGGCAAGCGTGCGCCGACCCCGGCGCGGAGGACGCTCAAGCGCGGTGACCTGAACCATGATGACCTCGGAGGACGTCGTGGCGGACCACCGGCCCGTCTACGTATTCCCTCACAAGTCGGAGCTTCGTGCCAACGATTTGTTAATGAGTTTTATCAATTGGTTAATAGCGGTGATTAAGGTGAATTAGGAGCAAGAACGCACCTCACGTGATCCCCGGGTTTCTCCTGCACGCCGGAGGGTCGACGGACCAATCGGTGCCGAGGCGGGCCTCCGCGCGATCGTTGAGCCCGCCCGGGAGCGTCTGTCCGAGCGTGCATGGGCGAGCGGCGGTGTTCCCGGCTCAGCGAGCTTGGCAGCGAGGCGACCGCGCTGGCGTCATGCTGACCACGGCAGTCACGGTTAAGCCGATACGGTCGCGGGCGTCGATCAGCGGATCGCGTGCGATCATCGGGCTATCTGCGTGAGGCACCGCGACAGCCGTGACTGTAGCCTTCCTGGCGCCGCGCATCGCGCGCGATCCCGGCCAGCCTCTTTGTGGCCGATCTCGCGAAGCGCGGAGGAACGATCGACCCTGCAGAAAGATGCCCTCATGCGCATCCCGCGCGGACGGAGCTGCCTCGCATGTTCATGAAGCTCGATCGCCTTCAGGCCGAACTGCCACAGCCGAAGAAGCCAGACCCGAACGCGGCGGCTGCCCTGCAGGAGCTGCTCGGCGGCAAGTACGGCGAGATGTCGACGCTCGGGAACTACATGTTCCAGAGCTTCAACTTCCGCAACAAGTCGAAGCTGCGCCCGTTCTACAGCCTCGTCTCCAGCATCTTCGCGGAGGAGCTTGGGCATGTCGAGCTGGTCTCGACGGGCATTGCCATGCTGAACAACGGCCCGGGCGACGACACCGAGGAAGTCGACGTCTCGAAGGCGCCCTTCCACGACATGCAGGACATCCGGCTGGCCGGCAGTTTCCTCAGCAACGGTGGGGGCGCGACGCCCGTCAACTCCAATGCTCAGTCGTGGAACGTCGACATGGTCACGACGACCGGCAACATCATCATCGACCTGCTGCACAACTTCCACCTGGAGTGCGGCGCCCGCCTGCACAAATTGCGTGTCTATGAGACCCTCAAGGATCCGACGGGTCGCGAGGTCTGCGGCTATCTCCTGGTGCGTGGTTCGGTTCACGCCCACGCCTACGCGCTGGCGCTCAAGAAGCTGACCGGCGTCGAGATCGAGAAGATGCTGCCCACCCCGAACATCGTCCTCGACAAGATCCCGGAATGTCAGAAGTACCTTCAGGAGGGCTCGCACCGGCGCCTCTACAGATTCAGCCCCGACGACTACAAGGAAGCGGCGGGTGTCTGGTCCAACGACGAGGTCGCCCTGCCGGGCGATCCGCCCGGAAACCTGGAGGTGGTCGACGGTCTCCCCGAGGGTGGGAAGATCCCCGAGCTGGATGGCAATTATGGTGCTTTCGCGCCGAACTACGCGCCCGAGGAGATCTTCGAGATCGCGAGCAAGCTCTACAAGAAGGGTCGTTAAGTCTCGCGTCGCTGTTTATGGGAGCCCCGCGGTTTCATGACCGCGGGGCAGGTCCTTATCTGCCGCTCGGGGCCGCACCGCTGCCCGTGGCACCGTTGCCCGACCCGCTTCCGGCGGCTGCGCCGGGCGTGCTGACGGGCGGACCACCGCTTGTGCCGGGACCCGTTCCCGTGCCGACCGTACCCGTGCTCATCGCATTTCCGCTGCCCTGCATCGACTTCTCGGAGTTGCTCTTCACCGAGCCGGGGCTATTCATGTTGCCCTCGGCGCTACCGCCGCCAGCAGCAGTCTGCGCCATCGCGGCGCCCGAGATCGCGAGCGTGAGAGCAGCCGCTACGGTTAATGACTTCATTGACATGGTGTTTCCTCCGACAGATCGGATTGATCGGTCATGGGTTGAACCAGATCGCACGCAATATTGTTCAGGCCCCCGTGAAGATTAAAGTTTGAGACCCTGTCGTCGTCGCAATCGCAGCGGTGGGATCAGCGCACCTGGGCAGACCACGAGGCTGAGCAGGGCAAGCGGGACGATGGGGCGGCCTTTCCAGCAGGCGATGATGACGGGCAGAAGGCTCGGATCGCCGCGGCCAGGAAGGCCCGGAGCCCAAGGCCGGACAGGGCCATCTGCCGCTCGTGGCAGCCTCAGGCCGCTCCGCTGTCTTCACACCCGGTGGCAGAGCGCCGCCACCGTGCCGATCCGGCCCGCGCACTGCGTTTCCACCCGATCGACCGGTCGCAGCCTTCGGCCCTGATCCGGTTCGGCTGGGCCAGAGACTACTGTGAGGGGTTCGGGCGGCCGCACGGCTCCAGGGGCAGAGGCGCCGACAAAAAAGGCCACTCCCGAAGGAGCGGCCCGAAGTCTTGGGAGGAAACGCCCTTGGGAGGGCTGCAGAACCACGACGCCATCGTGATCCCACAGGAGTGACTTGGACACCTGCAACGCCGTGAACAACCGCCCGCAGGTTGTGGAGCGTGCATAAGTAGGGTTGTGTTCTTCATCAGGTGCGCTTCCACACCATAGCGCGACGCGAGATCGCCCGCCGAGCCCAGGCTGACGCTCGAAATTTCACAGCGCGTCCCAGGGCATCGCAACCCGCCGGTGTCGCGACCCGGCCACCGATTGCTGTTGGCGCGCATGCAGCGCCCATGATTGCAAAGGCCGCTTGAAATTCCACCCGCAGGGTCCGGAGAGCGGAACGGACGGCTCGCTTCACCGGTGCTGGCACACCCGGCGCACCGGCCTCTGTGCGGAGTTCCGAAACGCATGAAGGACCGCCTCGTGGCGTGGGTCACCGGGCAGGCCATGATCGGCTGTCAGGGGCATCAGCACCTTGCGGCCCAGCGGCTCCTCGAGCAGCGCCCACGTCTGAACGCTCTGAGGCAATACGGTGCCCTATATCGGCGGATCGTTTTATTGACAGCTACGTACAGATACCCAATTGATGCACATAGAGCCCAGCGAGTACTGATTAATAGCTGTCTTGCCCCCCCTTGAGACGGCCCGGCGAGGCGGGAGGGGGAGCTTTGCTCGCCTGCCTCGCCGCAAACCGTTCAGGCGGCCCAGGGAGGATAGCCCACCAGGGCTGCCGCGCGGGCCGCACCTGCGGCACACGCGACAGCCGCGCTTTGGTCAGGAACAGCCCCACGCCGCCGCGCTTATCTTGGCGTAAACCATAGGAGGGGGCGATGAAGGTGTTTCAGGTCCGGCAAGGTGCCACAGGCACGATCCTCTGGACCGGCACGGCCACTGACCCGATCGCGGCCCTCGACGCCATGGCCCACGAGGCCGGCTACTACGACCATGCGGACATCCCGGACCACCTGCGAGCCGGTGGGCTCCACGCGGAGGAGGTCCAGGTTTAGCGGGTTGGCTGGTCCCATCGTCGGGCATGGATTCCGGACGCTGCCCGCACCGTAGGACGTGGCGGCACCGTCTGCCCGCCGAAGCCACGCGGCATCGGCAAGCCGGCCAAGCCTGCGCCGGGGTGCCTGGGATGTCCTGGCACCGCCGTTTTGCCAGGAGGCCGAGCAGGCGCGTGGCCCCGCCTACGCCGCCCTCACCACGGCCGTGGCCTCACAGGCGCGCAGACGAGCCTGTACGTCCTGCAGTGCAGGCGCCTGGTGTTCACCGGCGCGCGTCAATGCCGACAGGGCAGTAGAGGCCGCCGACAGGGCATCGTACGTCGCGCGATCCATCCCGCCCCCCTGCAGGGCCCGCTCGGCGACTTGCCGGACGAGCAGCCTGACGTCGGCCTCAATGTTCTCGACCATCGGGATCCCCTTAGCAGCACGCGCGGCACAATCGCCGGTTGCTATGTAGGGCGTGCGACGCAATGGTTAAGCCATCTCTGGACAGCGGACACGAGCAAAGAGGTGCGCCCTCCCCACCCGGACGAGACGCAATCGGTACCAGCTGCGTTGAGGCGTCGCCGACTCTGTGGAGACCCTGATGGCTGACACCTTTGCGCCGCGGCTCGCCGTACTGATCGTCGAGGACGACCCGGTGCAGTTGATGGAAGCGGCGGCGGCCCTGCGCGATGCCGGGTACGAGGTGGCTGAGGCCTCGACCATCGAGGCGGCCCAGGCTCATCTGACGGCCCGGCCCGAGCTCGCGGCCATGGTCGCGGACGTGGATCTCCCCGGCGAGCCTCTCAGCGGATTTCTGCTGGCCAAGGCCGTTGCAGCGCGCTGGCCCGAACTCGCCATCCTGATCGTGTCGGGTGTGGCGTGGCCGGGCGTGGATCAGATGCCGATGGGCGCGCGGTTTCTGCGCAAGCCTTTCACGTCCGAGGGGTTGGCCGACGCCCTACGCGCAGTGCTGGTGGCGCGAGGGATCGGCCTGTGACCCGCCCCCCGCGCCAACCGCGGGTCAGTCTGTCAGCGCGGCCATGAGCGAGAACGATCCGGCGAGCACGAACGTACCCGCCACGAGGGACGAGATCAGCAGCATGTGAAGACCTTACTTGGGATGCCGATACGGCTGTGCTTTCCCAACGCCCAAGGTCGAGCTCGGTTGCGGCCGGCCCGGCCCCGCCGCCCGATCTGATCATGGGTCGGCGCGGGAGGTCGTCCTTCCCAGCGGCGGCGAGCTTGACCGCTCCGCGGCGCGGCTCGCCACCGTCAATCGGCAGCTGGGTCAGGCGGCCGTCGCCCGTGCGGGCTTACGGGTGTGCCGAAACAGGCCGCGCAGGAGCCGGAAAGGCAGGCGGATCAGCCTGTAGATCGCGTGAGCGGTCATGACGGCCAGAACGGCGAGCAGCGCTAGGGCGGTGTTCAACACGGTGGGGTGCTCCCGGCGGCATGAACGCAGCGGGCCGCTTCCGCTCTTGCTTGCAGGTGGCGCGCCGATCGCGGCGGGACTGTGATGGGAGCCGTGCTGCCGCCTGTGACCCATGCGCACCGCCGTCGGCGATCCGCCAAACCAGCCGGTCGCTCCGAGCGGGCCATCTGACGCGGCACCGGTCGGCCTCCCGGCGGTACTACCGAAGGGCGAGCGTCCAACGAACCCGTTTGCCGGAATGATACGCCCGACCGAAGTGCCGCGTGCCCGGGCCCGGGCCCGGGGCATCCAGAGGGGCGTTCCGCATGACGGACGCCCGGGCTGGCCGCCATGCATGCCAGCCGATGGCGGCCAATGCGGTTGAACCCGTGATCGCCACGCAGGCGCACCCCCAGAAGGCCACATCCAGCACGTACAAGCCCAGGTCCTCCCCAAGGATATGATCGGTGCCAAGCCCGGCGCGCGCTCGATCGCGAGCCGGATGGTCGTATCAATGCAGGAGGAGCTGGAGGCCGGATCCGACAAAGACAACGAAGGTCATCGTTGCCATGAAACGAATATCTTCAAGCTTTTGAGACATGGCCGCATCCGATTTCCGATGCTTAATGATCCACTACTTACGTATCGGAAGATAGCCTCTTTCATATCGCGTTAACGGTTTTGCACGCCCTCCACACGCCGTGCTTAACAAATCGTTAAATCACCTTCGCGTTGATTAACAACGCACCCAAGTCAACTGCACCGCGCCAGACGACGGCAACATCCTGCAAAGGATCGACGTGGCGTTTTCGATGGGCGAACGGTCAGTCGGACGGGGCGTCGTCAGGCAAAGCCTGCAGCCTGTCATCGTCAGGGCATCCCGCGTCGGGTTCGTCATACCGTCCGGCCGCAGACCCGCGGCGCCTCGCTCGACCCGCGCCACGACCCCCGAGCATTCTCCCGGAGTCGCTTCGGTCGAGGTCGCCTGCTCGCCTCGGCGGCCTCTTGGACGACGTGTTCCTCGGCGTGTCACACGACCGCGCGCGCAGAAGTCCCGTGACGTCGTGCAGCGGAGCAGCGCAGAGATCCGGCGGGCGGATCGAGCGTCAGCTATTAAGCTCTCCGGCGGTCACGTCCACGATCTGGCCGCTGTCGTCGAGCACCTGGAAGGCCGTCTCGGTGGAGCGGAGCTGAAGCTCCAGCACCCGGGCGGCTCCCGCGTCCCAAGCCTTGCGCAAGCTATCGAAGGTGCCGTCCAGCTGTTCGGCCGGGGGCGGCTCGCCCTGGTTCAGAAACAGCATGCGGACGGTGTAGGCCATGCCCCACCATGCCACGGACATGGCATCCTTCAAAGGGCTGGCAGCACAAGGACCGCGGCCGCCAGAGGGAGCCTCGACCGCCAGCCACCCCTTCAAGGACGGCGTGTTGCGGAATGGGCGGACGATGTCTTTGTTAATCGACGCCGGCTTCAGGCAAGACTTGCTTTCAATCGTCAATCTTCGGCCCGTCTGGTCGGCCGGCGCGGGCAGTGTGTCGACGTCAGCGCTGCGTCGCCTCGATGTCGTCCTCGTAGATCGAGTCTGGCTGGCAGGCGTGCCACTCCTTCTTCTCGTCGGACTGGCCCTTGCGGCCCCAGCAGTAGCTGGCCTGAGCCAGACGGCCGCTGAGCCGATCGTGCAGCCGGCACTGCTCCTTGATGATCGCGGGATCTCCGGAGCCCTCGCAGGCCTGAACTGCCTTCGCTTCGGCGGCCAGCAGTTCGGGAATTGTGGGCAGGCGCTGTTGAGCCTGCGCCCCATCGGCAGCGACGGCGAGAGCGAGAGCGGCGAGGACGTGGCGCATGGCGGCAGGATAGACGCCGGGGCGCGACTGTCGAGGTATCTGCCCGGGTGGCCCTAACGCCCGCGCAGGAAGAAGAACCACAGCAGGAGGATGACCGGGATCGGCACCCCGATGAGCCACAGCAGGCTGCCTGTCAGCATGTTACCCTCTCTTCGATCTGCATGGGCAACCCCGCTGTCGGAGGGACCGTTCCGCGGCCGGGCCTTCGCGACGGCGAGCAACAGCGGTTTCACGGGTCGGTCCGCTCTCACCCTTGTGAGACGACTCGCGATCGGACTGGGCTACTATCCGAACGTCCTTCCCTCCTAGGCCGGACAGCCTTCAGCCCGCTCGGCACGCCGCCGCAGCGGGCTTTCTTGTGCGCGCGATGATGTCGGCTGGCCGTCAGCCGCGTTCGCCGCATTTCAAAAGAGATGGATTGTATTCGAGCCTGCAGTACAGATCGCCTTGCAGACTATTTCGACGCATGAAATATTCGAGTGCCGACTCACCGCCGATCGGGAGGAGATCAATGGACATTCGAAAATCACATCTTCTCGTCAGCGTATTGATGCTGTGTACAAGTTTATCGAGCGCACAGGCAGAAGATTTACCGCGATCAGGAGATTATAAAGTCATATATACTGGCGTAAACATGGCACCAATCAAGCCCATGCCCATCGGCGAAAACCGTTCGATCGCGATGAGCAACGTAACGATGACGGCCGTCAACACCGAGGGAAGCGGCTTCTTGAATAATCTGGCCGGCCGTTGCGTCGGAATGGCGACGTTGGATAACGAGGCCAAGACGGTGGAGAGCCATGGTCGTTGCGTCTATGCGGATGCGGGCGGCGATCAGATCTTCGAGAAGTACGATTACCCAGTGCAGGCTCAAGGTGCAGGCCTGCGCGGTACAGCCGAATGGACCGGCGGAACTGGAAAATTTGCGGGCATCTCGGGCGATGTTGAGCTGACCAACACCCGGCTTAGCCCAATGACGGACGGCATTGCCCAAGTTTCCGGCACAAAGACAGGCCGGTATTCTTTTAATAACGCAACATCTTCGCTGAAGTAGATCGACGGCCGGAGTTCAGGCTCCGCCCCCGGTGACGCTCCGCCTTCAGCGCGTCTTCCATGAGGAGGATGCGCTGCGGGCTCACTCCCGCGGCGATGGCTCGGCTGCCGCAGCACCCGCCTCTGGCGCCGGCCCGGTGCTTAGCGTGCCGCTGGAGGCGAGCGCATCCGCCCACGCCCGTGCGATCACCCGCACCTGCGCGATAGCCTCCGCCTTGGAGAACCTTTCGGTGCTTGAGCGGCGCGGGCTGTCATCGGACCAGTAGACGTAGCCGGTGCGGCGACCGTTGGCGTCCTCGACGCACACGGTCTCTTCAAGGACGCAGATGCGGAGCGGAAGCTTGAGGCCGAGTGTGGGCATGCGGCCGATATAGGGCGCTACTGCCTGGGCGCAGGTGCAGGCGGCTGCGGCGATGCCCCGGGCTGGCCCGGCGCCTGGGGAATAGAGTTCGACGGCGGAGTTGGAGGCTGGTTCTGCCCCGGGCCAAGCGACCCTTGGTCGTTCTGCAGGGTCTGGTTCGCCTTGGTCTGGATCTGGTCAGCGGTTTGCTGGCTGATCAGGCCGTAGGAGACGGCCGCCGCGAGCGCGATGGCGACGACCGCACCGATGATCGTCTTGGTGAGCTTGGGCGGCATCCGAGCATCCTTCCAGGCGTGAGTGCACGGCCTTCAACGCCGATCCCGCTCCGATGGGCTCAAATCAGGGGACGGTCCGGCTACACGAAGCAGCGAACGCGGCCCCGCCATGCGCTTCAACCACTGCGGTGAGGGCCGCGCAGGCGTCCTGATCCGGGGCGAAAGTCTCATTTCCGACGCGGGGAGAGCCACTCGGAAGATCGACCCCGGCCACCGCCAGGGATCCTGCGGGCCGGCGTACCGGTAGATCTCGACATCCACCTCCCCGCCATCTCGGCGGAACGCGTCGGAGTGCGGCGCGTGCTCGAAGTCGCGGTCCTCACCGCCCAGGAAGCGGCTCGATGCGCTCTGTGGCCCTTGCCACGGCCTCACGCAGGACAGGGGACCAAGCGACACCGTTGTCGTGGAGGAACTGCGCGGCGCTGAGGAGAACCTTGCGCCTCTCAGGATGAGCCGATGGCTCCGCAGCGTCCGCCTGCAGACAGTGCTGTGCCAACTCCGTCGCCAGCCGGAGGATCTCGTGCAACTCCTCAGGCTGAGCGTCCGCGTCGGTCACTTCAGGGAGCCCTCCGCCTCAAGGTGCTCGGCCGGGAGCCCAACGGGCGCCTGCCTGCCTCAGTCGGCGGACAGAGTGCCTTCATGAGCCGTCCGGATCAACGCTGGCAGACGATCCATCGCGGTGCGGCCGGCGCGCGGGCCGGGCACGCCGTGATGGTATGGCCGCCCGGCCGACGGGGTGGTGTGCCGATCAGCGACCCAGCTGCCACCGGCAGTCCCAAAAAAGCTGTACCTTGGCAGGAACGGAGTGGGGCGGGAGCCGTTCCTGCCGCGATGACCAACCATGTGGCTCTCGCGGGTTCAGTCCTGGCCGCTGTTGCGCTCTGGGTTGGTGTCTACGCCGCCTTGATGCCGAAGCACGCGCCCGCGTCCTCTGACGATGTGGCGGTGAGCGCACCCGAGAGCGTGACGATCGCAGATTTCGAGCTGGACGCTCCAGCGACGCGGCCTTGGGCCGACGTACCGCGAGACGTCCTGGCGTCGACCGGTGATCTGCCGGTGCGAGACCTGCGCCTCTCCACGGTGATACGGCCGGACTCGAGCCGGGCGCGAGATACTGATCGCTCGGGGAATGCCCTTCAGATCCGCGGGGCGGCGCGTCCGGACATCCTCAACAGGCAGCGCCTCATCCAGGAACGCGTCTCCGCGTCACGACGTGTTCACGCCCGGATGCGGTACAGGCGCAGGCCCGAGCCCATACAGTTCCGCTTGGCGACGCGCTCCTCGTCCTGAACCTCACTCAAACCCCCTATCGTCACGATGTTGAATGGAACGCTCTGGCCAGCCTAGCCGTAAGAGCCTGTCGGTCTGATCCGAGGCCGCTTGGTCCAATCGGGGGCATCAATGCGCGTTCTCGTGCGCACGATCATGGCAGCCAGCCTGATCATGGCAGACGCCGCTCAGGCCGCTTCTCTCACCGCAACGCAAGGCGGGCGGGAGATGGAAGGCCAAGCCACGAACTACGAGGCACGCCTCAAGAACATCCTAGACCGTGATGAGAGGAATTGGCGGCGGCTGTCCGCCTCCATCTGCAACGGTTGTAGTTCGCCGCCGCCGGCTTTGGAGATTGCCCACGTCACACCGTTGTACCTGCGGGCGCAGCGCGAGGCAGCCGCAGCAGCGCCGGCCCCAGTGACAACTGTCCGCACGCCCACCCCGCGGCTGGCTTCGGTCCAGAGCGCAGCGTTGCGGGAGTATGAAGGGGGGCTCGCGCGTGCGGTCCGGTCTAAGGCAAGTCACGCGCGCCGGACGGCTCAAGCGCGGCGACACGCTCGGTATGCGCGCGCGCGCATCATCCGGCATCAGCGGCGCCTGGCTTACCTCCGGGCTCAGAAGGAAAGGCAGGCCCTGATCGGCGTGAAAGCGCAGCAGACGGCTCATCGGACCAGGCTGGCGGGCCTGGCAGGAACGCCGGGCAGCGGAATGGGCTACCCCGGTGGGGATCGTCGTCCGACGCCGCTCCCGCCGCCACGACCGGACGCAGTGTGCGCTGACGACCGTGGGCTCGCGACAGCGGGTTTTCGACCGTCTTCAGCTTGTGTCAGCCCCCGCTGAGCGAGGCCGCGATGGACGGGCGGGGAAGCCGCGGTAGCTCCGAACAGGGTCGGGCCGGTGCTGTCGGTCACTTCAAGCGCCAGTCCTCGTCCAGGGCGATGTGTGGAGCGTCGTCCTTCAGGACCTCGCCCATGAAGCCAGGACCTTGCTCATGAAGCCAGGACCTTGCTCATGAAGCCAGGACCTTGCTCATGAAGTGATGAGCCTCAACCCGAGCGGCTTCCAGGTCCGCCAGCTCCGGGCCGATCACATTCTGCCTGCGCCCTAATCCTTGAAGATCCGGACCTCGCCGCTCGACAGTTCATCGCGCTGGTCGGCGCACCATTGCTGCTCACCGACCTCCTTCACCTCGGCATAGCGCCGCGCCAGTTCGTCCTTGAAGGCGGCGTTCGCCCGATCTTGGCCGAGTACCTTGGTCGCCACGTCGCGCGCGGTCTGGGAGATCCGCAGCGCGGTCGTGCCGTCGATCGCAAAGTGCTTACCGCAGAACGTGATGATGGCTGACTGCGCGCTGGATGCCCGGAGCAGGGCCAGGGCCTCCTCCTCCTGGGTCTGCGCGCGGATAGGTTGCGCCTGTACGCCGACGACAAGAGCCAGAACAACAGCTGCTCGGCAGCGCATAGCCGTGTCTCCTGCGGCCGTACCGCCTGCTTTGGTCAGCAGGGCAACGACGCGACAGATCGTAGGTTGCCGAAGCCCGGCTGCAAACCGGTGCTCGCGTCCTGCAAGCGCCCTTGTGTGTCCCATGCGTTGTATCCGGTCTGGGCATGGCTGCGCGTGAGGGTGGGTTCGAGATCAGCCAAAGCGGAGATCCGCTGCGTTTGGCCGCGCGCGAGAGCGGACTCGTCGAGCGCGCTGTCGTTGCTCGGACGTGGCGAGGTGCCGGTGGCGACATGGGCATTCCGGCTATCGTACGGCTGCGCCGATGCGCCAGCGGTGGCGAGGAAAGCGGGGCGGCGCCCGTAAGGAATGCGCGCCTCAGGCCTTCCGCGGAAGAATTCGGTCGCCAGCTCGCCCGCACGGAGACGAGCGCAGGGCGGCTTGGTTTGCCGGCAGACCGGTGAGCCGGGATGTAGAAGGCCGACCTGTTTTGCCTATCGATCACCCGGCTTGAACGGCGGCTCCTTGCCGGGCGGGACAGTCTCTTCAGCCATGCTCAGCAGCATGGCGACCGTCACGTAGGTGCCGGTGAGTGCGGTCAGGTCGACGACGCCCTGCTCACCGAGAACCTCCTTGGCACGGGCGAAGGTCTCGTCAGAGATCGCATGCTGCGTGGAGAGCTCCATGCAGAAATCGTACACCACGGCCTCGTCGGGCTTCATGCTCTCGGGGCGCTTGTTGGCCTTCAGGTCGGCTGCAACTTGCTCGGAGAGGCCGGCTTTGATCGCCAAAGGATAGTGGGCGTACCACTCGACCTGTGAGCGCCAGAGCCGTCCCTGGATCAGAATGGCGAATTCGTTCAGCCGTGTCGGCACAGAGGTGTGCCAGCGCAGGTAGTCGAGGAGGTCGTACATCCGCTGCGCCATCTCGGGGCTGCGGATCATCGGGTTGTAGGGGCCGCCGATCCCCACGCTGGAGATCTTCATGATCTTCTCGCCGAGCGGACGCTGAGCCGGCGTGAGCTGATCCATCGTCAGCTGAGGGAAGCGCGGTTCGCGGCCGAATGCGCCCGAGGATGTCTGGGCTGCGAACCACCCTCCGGTCGCCGCCATTATGGCGACAGCAGCGATGCCTTTGGCTTTGAGCAGGCTCATGGATCCGTCCCTGACACGGGCGCTCAGGCGCGCCTCTCTGTGGAGGGATAGTCCGCCATGCCTCCGCGGAGATCCAGTGCCTTGGCCGGGCTTGTGCCGTTCGAACCAACGGCCACTCCCCTGAGGTCCTCAGCCCTTATCGTGCTGCTCTGTTGGCGACGAGGTCGGAGGCGAATCGGTCAGGCGACTGCCCCACCACAGACCCGCTCGACGGCATCACCGCTGTCTTCAGGCCGCGTGTTGAAGGCGATCGGCACCTTCGGCGCGGTCTCCCGGGCCACATTGATCAGGACCTCGAACACCGGCAGATGCCGCGGCCAGGAGCGGACGCCGTTGCCGATCACGAGGCAGTCGTAGGAGCCCGAGGTGAGCATCTGCTTCAGGATCGGGCCCGCCTGATCGTCCGGCCGGATGAAGCACTGCTCAGCCGTCCAGCCGCGGCTGCGCATATCCTCCAGCGCAACCTTGATCCCGTGATGGATCTTCTCGGCATCCAGCCCGGGTGGGAGGGCGGGGTCTGAAAAGTCGACCGCCTCCGGTTCATAGCCCACCATCAGAACGCGCATTGGATCCTCCGGCGCGAAGCACCGGACTGAGCCGGCAGTCCCGCCAGCTAGCGGCCGGAAGAGCGCTCGCAAGTCTCAAGGTCGAGGCGTGGAGACGCGCTGTGTCACCAAGTGCGAGCTTCGGATTGCGGCGGGCTGATAGGTCTTCGGTGTTGCGTCCGTTTCGCACGGAGCACCCGCAAGCGCTCCGGCTCGCGTCGTAACCCGTTGGCAAACAACGATCCATGTCGCAGCGTGCTGCGCACCCGGTGGACGTTTCCACGACAACGAGAAGCCCGCCAAGTCCTTGACTTGACGGGCTTGATTCTGGCGACCCCGGTAGGGCTCGAACCTACGACCTGCCGCTTAGAAGGCGGCTGCTCTATCCAGCTGAGCTACGGAGTCGGGAGGCCAGGCGGCCCCAGAAGCCACGGGCCGGCCCGAGGGTCAAGCGTGCGGGCCGAGCCTCCGCCGCGGCGGTCGCACCGGGACGTCCCACGGTCGCGCGGCCGCGCGATTGGGGTTGCGCGATCCGGCGGATCCGGTCAGGCCGCGTCACGGTTCACGCCAGGGCGCCGCGCCCGCATCTGGAGACCGAGGTTGCCCGCGCCGAGCCCCACGAAACCGCTGCCAGGCCGGATCCGGCGCCGGTTCGCCGCCGGACGGGGCAGCCTCAGCCGGCCGGGCGCAGATCTGCGGCGCCTTCCGACCGGCTTCGATCTCCGGAATGTCCGGCTCGTGGAAGGTGTGCGCGCCGCCTTCGCGTTCGGCGTCGTCATCCTGATCAACATCTGGGCGCAGTGGCCGCCCCTGCTCACCATGGCGCTCGCCGCCAACCTCGCCTGCTTCTGCGACAATGGCGGGCCGATGCGGACGCGGCTGCGCGTCCTCACCGCCTTCTCGGTCCTGGGCGGCCTGCTCTGGGCCGGCCTCGGCCTGATCAAGCCCCTGGGCCTGCCCGTGGTCGTCCCGGTGGCCTGCGGGCTGATCTTCGCCTGCGCCTACGCCCGGGTCTGGAGCGTGCAGGCGCAGGCCGCCGGCAACGTGCTGGTGGTCGTGTTGTGCATCGCCCTCGACCGGCCGCTGACCCTGGCGCAGGCCGCCACCACCGTCGCGATGTTCGCGGCGGGCGGGCTCTGGGCGACGTTCCTGGCCCTGGTCATCTGGCGGTTGCATCCCTACCGGCCGGCCCACCGGGCGGTGGCCGAGGTCTGGCGCGGCCTCGCGCGGCTCTGCGGCGACCTCGAGCGGCTCGTCGCCCTGCCGGAGCCCGACGCGGAAGCCTTCGACGGGCACGCCCGCGACCACCGGCGGGGCGTGCGGACCAGCATCGAGACCGCGCGGACCATGATCCTCGACCTCGCCCGCTCCCGGGAGCGCGTCTCGGACCGCACCGGCCAGGCCCTCCTGCGCCTGGAGAGCGCCGAGCAGATCTTCTCCGCCCTGATCGCGGTCGGCGAACTGATCGACAGCCGGCCGGGGCCGGAGCGCCGGGCGCTGGCCAAGCTGTTCCTGCGGCGCCTGCGGCCGCTCCTGGTGACCATCGCCCGGGCGATCCGCGACGATGCCAACCTCGATCTGGGCCGGCTCGAACATTCCATCGCCCGGGCCGCGGAGGGCCTGTCGGCGGATCCGACCCTGGCGCATCTCGCGGACCGGATCGTCGGGCGCGTGCGGATCGGCGCCAAGCTCTCGACCCCGGAGGGCTACCGGCCCGGCGGCACGCTCACCGAGGGCGGCCGCCTCGACCGCTGGACGCGCTATGTCGGGCCGCTGCGGCAGAACTTCACCCTCGCCTCGCCGAACCTGCGGCACGCCCTGCGGGCGAGCGCGGTGGCGGCGCCGGCGCTGGCCGCCACCCTGACCTACGCGGGCGCCTTCACGCACTGGCTGGTGATGACGGTGGTACTGACCATGCAGCCCTTCTACGCGGCGACGTGGCAGCGGGCCCTGGAGCGGATCGGCGGCACGGTGCTGGGCGGCCTCGTGGGTGCGGTGCTGGCCTACTACGCCACCACCCCGCTCAGTGAGGCCGGGCTGATCCTCGTGCTCAGCATCGTGGGCTTCGCGGCGCGCCAGATCTCCTACGGCTTCTTCGTCGCCTGCCTGACGCCCCTCGTGGTGCTGCTGGTGGAGCTGCTGGAGCCCGGCCACAGCTCCTGGGAGATCGTCGCCATGCGGGCCGGATTCACGGTGCTGGGCGGGCTGATCGCGGTTGCGAGCTGCCTCGTGCTCTGGCCGATCTGGGAGCCCGATCAGGTCCGCCAGGAGTTGCGCCGGGCGCTCACGGCCCATGCGGGCTTCGCCGAGGCCGTCCTGCGCCTGGGCCCCGGAGCGGAGCGGGAGGCCGCGATCCTGGCCACGACCCGCGCGGCCGGCCTCGCCCTCAACGATCTGGAGGCGGCGCTGTCCCGCGCCCTGCAGCAGCCCCGGGCCGGGCACCATCCGGAGGTGGAAGCCGCCCTCGTGGCCGACGCGACCCTGCGCCGGATCAGCGCCAGGCTCACCGTCCTGCGGCACGCGCGGGAGGCCGCCGATCCGGAGGCGGAGACGTGGCGCGACTGGATCACCGCGACGCTGGCGGCCCTCGGTGCGGACCGGCCGCTCCCGGAGCGGCCCGGGCTCGACCGGGGGCAATCCTTTATCCGGCTGATCAGCCAGGTCGATCTTCTCGTCGGGACCCTGCGGCCCGCGGAGATCCGCCGAGGGACCGCGGCGGACGGGCGGGATCGAATCCGGGACAGCGCGGCCTCCGGGGTATCGTGACGAAGGCCAACGTCCGAAGGGGCTGCCGCCCCCGGACGGCTCGTCGCGTCAGACGATGATTTTGGCACCGCCGTCCCTGCGAGCGGAGCGAAGCGATCCCGCTGGCGCCGCCGTCATCGAGGCCGCGCTGCTCTGGGTCACTTCGCTCCGCTCGTGATGACGGTCGGGGACGCCTCAACCGAAGCGTCCGACCGGGAACCGTCTCAGAACCGCGGCAGGGCGTTGGCCGGGCCGCCGGCATGCGAACCGGCGTAGCGGTAGGCGGGCGGCCGGGCGTAGGCGGCGGGAGCGCGCGCGACCGGGGCGTTGCCGACCCAACCAGAATAGGCCGCGGCCGGGTAGGGCGAATGCCTGGAATCCAGGCCCTGCGCGAGGGCCGGGGTGGCGACCGCGGCGGCGAGGGCGGCGGCAGCGAGCAGGCGGGTTCTCATGATGATCTCCAAACGTCTTCGCATGACTTCATCGGGAAGCCATCCGGTCAGCCGTGTCGGGTGAAGAAGATCGTCGGTTCGGCGGTCTCGATCACGCGGGCTTTGCTTGGCCGAATGTGACCTCTCAACGGCAATACTCTGCCTCCGGTTCGCGCGTCGCCGTGTGCTGGCGCACGGCGGGATACGGCTCGGCAGTGAGATCAGGCGCCTCGGTCCGATCGAACGGAACTTGGAGGGGACTTGGACGGGGGTGCGTCCCGCGCCGAAGCGTGCCACAGACCGCGGCCGGACAGGGGATGCACCACCATGCGGCTGATCGTCGGCCTCGGCAATCCGGGCGCGCGCTACGCGGGCAACCGGCACAATATCGGCTTCCTGGCCGTCGACGCGATCGCCCGCCAGCACCGGGCGAGCCCGTTCCGCCACCGCTTCCAGGGCGAGGCCGCCGAGGTCGTGCTGGGATCCGAGCGGGCGATCCTGCTGAAGCCCACGACCTTCATGAACGAGTCCGGCCGCGCGGTCGCGGAGGCGCAGCGCTTCTACAAGATCCCCCTCGCCGACGTGATCGTGCTCCACGACGAGCTCGACCTCGCCCCCGCCAAGCTCCGGGTGAAGCGCGGCGGCGGCAATGCCGGCCATAACGGCCTGCGCTCGATCACCGCGCAATGCGGCAACGACTATCGCCGGGTCCGGCTCGGCATCGGCCATCCCGGCGACAAGGCGCTGGTGCACTCTTACGTGCTCAACGATTTCGGCAAGGCCGAGCAGCCCTGGGTCGAGGATCTCGCCCAAGCGATCGCCGACCACGCCGCCCTGCTGGCCTCGGGCGAGGACGCGAGCTTCCAGAACAAGGTCCACCTCGCCATGGCGGGCCGCGGCTGGGACGATGTGAAGACGCTCGGCGCCAGAAATTGACACGAAAACACGAGGACACGATATGGTTCAGCTGTGGAGGCTGCCATGAAGAACGTCACCGTGACGATGAGCGAGGCCCTGCTGCAGCGGGCGCGCGTGGCGGCCGCACGCGACGGCAAGAGCCTGTCGCGCTTCATCGCCGAAGCCGTCGAGCAGCGCGTCGGCCGGCCGCTGACGCAGCGTGAGGCGCTCGACCGCTTTCTGGCCGGTCCCCTCATGAATCTGACGGACGAGAACGGCAAAGCACCCTCGCGCGATGAACTTTACGATTGAGCCGATCTTCATCGATACGAATGTGTTGGTTTACGCACGCGACAATCGAAACGCCGACAAGCGCGAACGCGCACGGGCGTGGCTGGCTGCCATCACCGATTCGGGCTGCGCCCGCACGAATCTTCAGGTTCTCAACGAGCTGACGCGCTGGATCCTCAAGAACGAGCCGGGGCGCTCGCTGGGCGACATCCAGAATGAGGTTGAGACGATCAGGGCCTGGGGAGCGCGCCCGATCGATCAAGATGACACCGAACTGGCGTGGCTCGTTCGCAAGAATCTCGGCTATCAGTGGTTCGACTGCCTCCTAGTGGCTGCGGCCCAGCTCGCTGGATGCCGCTACTTTCTGACCGAGGACATGGCACATGGCGCCGTGTTCGACGGCCTCACCCTCATCAACCCTTTCCGCACGTCGCCCGATGACGTGCTGCGGCGGACCTGATCACGGAACGGACCTATGGGCTTCAAATGCGGCATCGTCGGCCTGCCGAACGTCGGCAAGTCGACCCTCTTCAACGCGCTGACGCAGACGGCGGCGGCCCAGGCGGCCAATTACCCGTTCTGCACCATCGAGCCGAATGTCGGCGAGGTGGCGGTGCCGGACCCGCGGCTGACCGATCTCGCCCGGATCGCGTCGTCGAAGGAGATCATCCCGACGCGGCTGACCTTCGTGGACATCGCCGGGCTGGTGCGGGGCGCCTCCAAGGGCGAGGGGCTGGGCAACCAGTTCCTGGCCAACATCCGCGAGGTCGACGCCATCGCCCACGTGGTCCGCTGCTTCACGGACGGCGACGTCACCCACGTGGAGGGCAAGGTCGATCCGGCCGCCGACATCGAGACGATCGAGACCGAGCTGATGCTCGCCGACCTCGACAGCCTGGAGCGCCGCGCCCAGTCGCTGGAGAAGAAGGCCAAGGGCACCGACAAGGAGGCCAAGGAGACCCTCGACCTCGTCAACCGGGCGCTCCCGCTGCTGCGCGACGGCAAGCCCGCCCGCCTCGTGGAGCGTAAGCCCGACGAGGAGAAGCTGTTCCAGTCGCTCGGCCTGATGACCGCCAAGCCCGTCCTCTATGTCTGCAACGTCGACGAGGGCGACGCCGACAAGGGCAACGCCTACTCCGACGCGGTCTTCGCCCGCGCCAAGGCGGAGGGCGCCGTGGCGGTGGTGGTCTCGGCCAAGATCGAGAGCGAGATCGCCGTGATGGCGGAGGCCGACCAGGCCGAGTTCCTGGAGGCGGTGGGGCTTGCCGAGCCCGGCCTCAACCGGGTGATCCGCGCCGGCTACGACCTCTTGGGCCTCGTCACCTACTTCACGGTCGGCCCCAAGGAGGCCCGTGCCTGGACGATCACCCGGGGCACCCGCGCGCCGGGCGCGGCCGGGGTGATCCATTCGGATTTCGAGAAGGGCTTCATCCGGGCCGAGACGATCGCGTTCAAGGACTACACGGCGCTGAACGGCGAGTCCGGCGCCCGGGACGCCGGCAAGCTGCGGCTGGAGGGCAAGGAGTACGTGGTGCAGGACGGCGACGTGCTGCACTTCCGCTTCGCCAACTGATCCTCCCTGGAAGAGCCCGCCCTCTGGAAGAGCCTGCCATGCCGGACCCCGCCCTCGAAGACTTCTCCGTCGGCGACGTGATCGTCGGCGCGCCGCTGACGGTCACCCGCGACGCCATCGTGGGCTTCGCGCGAGACTTCGACTTCCAGCCCTTCCACCTCGACGAGGCGGCGGCGGAGACGACCTTCGTGGGCCGGCTGATCGGCTCGGGGTGGCACACGGCCGCGCTCGGCATGCGGTTGCTCCAGCAGGGCCCGTTCAAGGGCGGCTCGTCGCTGGGCGCGCCGGGGATCGACGAGCTGCGCTGGCTCGCGCCGGTGCTGCCGGGCGACGCCCTGACGCTGACCTTCCGGGTCGCCGGGATCCGCGACTCGGCCTCGAAGCCCGGGCTCGGCTTCGTCACCGCCGAGGTCGCCCTCGGCAACCAGCGGGCGGAGACGGTGCTGACCCAGCGCTTCACCTTCATGCTGGCCCGGCGCGGCACCGATCCCCTGCCCCCGCGCCCCGTGGCGATCGGCGAGCCGGCCCCCGTCGCCGAGCCCGAGGATGCCGAGATCCTGCCGTTCCTGCGCGATGCCGAGATCGGCGCGGTGCGGGAGCTCGGCGCCTACCCGTTCAGCGCCGAGGCGATCGTGGCCTTCGCGCGGGCCTACGACCCGCAGGCCTTCCACCTCGACCACGACGCGGCCAAGCGCAGCCATTTCGGTGGCCTGTGCGCCTCCGGCTGGCACACCACCGCCGCCTACATGAACCGCATGCTCACGACCCGTGCCCGCGACGCCGCCTACACGGCGCGCCGGGGTCCGGTCCCCGCGGCCGGCCCCTCCCCCGGGTTCAAGAACCTGCGCTGGCTGAAGCCCGTCTACGCGGGCGACACGGTGCGGTTCAGCGCCAAGCTCACCGACAAGCGGGCCTCGGCCTCGCGGCCCGGCTGGGGTCTGGCGTTCGCCCGCAACACCGGGGTGAACCAGCGGGGCGAGCCGGTCTTCGCCTTCGACAGCGCCGTGTTCCATCAGTGGGCGCCGTGAGCCGACCGGCCCCGTCAGTTCAAGCCCTCGCGGGCCCAATCCTCACGCCGCCTGCCGGCGCTCCGGGTACAGCCCGTACAGCCCCTCGCGGCTCGCCGCGCAGACGCCGCGCTCGGTGATGATCCCGGTCACGAGGCGCGCCGGCGTCACGTCGAAGGCGGGGTTCGCCACCGGGCTGCCCGGCGAAACCACCTCGATCGTGGCGAAGCCGCCGTCGGCCAGACGTCCGGTCATGTGGGTGACCTCGCGCCCGTCGCGCTCCTCGATGGGGATTTCCTTCACCCCGTCGTCGAGCGTCCAGTCGATCGTCGAGAACGGCAGCGCCGCGTAGAACGGAACGCCGGTGTCGTGGGCGGCCAGCGCCTTCAGGTAGGTGCCGATCTTGTTGCAGACGTCTCCGCTCGCCGTCGTCCGATCCGAGCCGACGATGCAGAGATCGACCTGGCCGTGCTGCATCAGGTGGCCGCCGGCATTGTCGGCGATCACCGTGTGGGGCACGCCGTGGCCGTTCAGCTCGAAGGCGGTGAGCGCCGCGCCCTGGCTGCGCGGCCGGGTCTCGTCGACCAGCACGTGCACCGGCACGCCCCGCTCGTGGGCCGCGTAGATCGGCGCGAGCGCCGTGCCCCAATCCACCGTGGCGAGCCAGCCGGCGTTGCAATGGGTCAGCACGGTGATGGGCCTGCCCATCGAACTACCCTTGGCCGCGTGCAGGTCGGCGATGATCTGGCCGCCATGGGCGCCGATGGAGCGGCAGCTCGCCACGTCCTCCTCGGCGATGCGGCCCGCCTCCGCGAAGGCGCGGGTGAAGCGCTCGTCCGGCGCGACCTGCCGCAGGTTGGCGGAGACCCGGTCGAGCGCCCAGCGCAGGTTGATCGCCGTGGGCCGCGTCGCGGCGAGCGTCGCCACCGCCCGGTCGATCCCGTCCGTGGAGGCATCCGCCCGCATGGCCAGCGCCAGCCCGTAGGCCGCGGTGACCCCGATCAACGGCGCGCCGCGCACGATCATGGTGCGGATCGCCACGGCGGCGTCCTCCAGGGTGGCCAGCCGCTTCAGCACGAAGGCGAAGGGCAGGCGCGTCTGGTCGATCACCTGGACGCTGACGCCGTCCGGGTCCGGGAAGATCGTGCGGTAGGGCTGGCCGTCGATGTTCATGACCGGTCCTGTGCCACAGAGGGGCGGCTTTTGCACCCACCGGAACGGGGGCGACGGCTCGGGAACGACGGCTTGGAGATGCGCGGCTTGGGGATGCGCGGCCCGGAGCCGGTCAGCCTTCCTCAACCTTAGCGGCTCGTTAAGGGGGCCGTGCCTAGCCTTCCGGGTAAGTCCCCGTCCTGCGTCCGGTCCCGCATGCGCTCGCTCCGCCGTCCCGCATCGCCCTACGACACCTTCGTCGACAGCGTGCGCCCGTTCCTGGGCAAGCGCCTGACGGAACTCGGCGGGCTCGTGCTGTTCACCGGCGCGGTGGCGCTCACGGTGGCGCTGGCCACGTGGTCGATCGACGACCCGAGCCTGAATCACGCCACCGACCACGCCGCCCACAACGTGCTCGGCCAGCCGGGGGCCGTGCTGGCCGACCTCGCCATGCAGATCCTCGGCCTCGGCTCCCTCGCCTTCGTGCTGCCCCCGGCCCTCTGGGGCGTGCGGCTGATGCGCGAGCGCGACCTGCCCGACGGGGGGATGCGCATCGCCCTCTGGATCATCGGCTTCTGCGCGGCGAGCGCGGTGGCGAGCGCGCTGCCGCCCACGACGCGCTGGCCGCTGCCCACGGGCCTCGGCGGGGTGGCCGGCGACGGCCTGCTGTCGATGGCCCGGGTGATCGTCGGAGCGGTCTCGTCGGCGGCGGCCCACCTCGTCGGATTCGTCTACGCTGCCGTGGCGATCCTCAGCCTGACCGGTGCCTGCCGGTTCGGCGCCGTCGAGGACGACCCCTTTCACGACGAGCCCTACCCGGTCCGGCGCGGGCCCGCCAACGGCCGCGACCTGGGGCGGCCCTCGGGACGCGACACGGGCCGCGGGTCAGGCCGCGACGAGCGCGAGGATGCCGACGAACCGGGCCTCGGCCTCGTCGGCGTCGGCGCCCTGGCGCAGGGCCTGATGGGGCTGCGGCTCGCCGTGGGCGACCGGATCGCCGCATGGCGGCAGGGCCGGGCCGAGCCCTTCGACGGCGCCTCGCCGGCGCTCGCGGCCCGCCGCGCCTTCACGGATGCCGACCTGCCCTGGGCCGACCACGTGCCCGCCCACATGGCCGCTCCTGTGGCCGCCTCCACGGCCGCCTCCATGCCGGCAGGGTCCCGGCCCGGTGCGGGCCGGCGCGAGCCGGTCTTCGCCGTGGAGGACGAGGTCCCCGCGGCGGCCGAACCCGTCCGGCGGGCAGCCATCACGCACGACGACGATGACGATGCGGATGCCTTCGAGCCCCCGCGCCCCGCCGCACTCCGGCCCGAGCCGGTGGCTTCCCGCGTCGCACCGCCGGCCGCGGCCCCCGTGCCGGCCCGCCGGGCGCCGGCGCCGCCGGTCCATCCCGAGGATTACGCCCTGCCGGCCCTCGACCTGCTGGCCGCCCCCCGCGGCCCCTCGCAGGCGAGCCTGATCTCGGCGGATTCCCTAGAGCAGAACGCCACGCTGCTCGAGGCGACGCTGGGCGATTTCGGCGTGCGCGGCGACATCCTGGCGGTGCGGCCCGGGCCGGTCGTCACCCTCTACGAGCTCGAGCCCGCGCCGGGCACCAAGTCCAGCCGCGTCATCGCGCTCGCCGACGACATCGCGCGGTCGATGTCGGCGGTCTCGGCCCGCGTCGCGGTCGTCCCCGGCCGGAACGCGATCGGCATCGAATTGCCGAACGCCAAGCGCGAGACGGTCTACCTGCGCGAGCTTCTGGCCTCCACGGACTTCGCCGAGAGCAAGCACAAGCTTGCGCTGTGCCTCGGCAAGAACATCGGCGGCGAGCCGATCATCGCCGACCTCGCGCGCATGCCGCACCTCTTGGTCGCCGGCACCACCGGCTCGGGCAAGTCGGTGGCGATCAACACCATGATCCTCAGCCTGCTCTACCGGCTCAAGCCCGAGGAGTGCCGCCTGATCATGGTCGACCCCAAGATGCTGGAGCTGTCGGTCTACGACGGCATCCCGCACCTGCTCTCCCCCGTCGTCATCGATCCCAAGAAGGCGGTCATCGCCCTCAAGTGGGCCGTGCGCGAGATGGAGGAGCGCTACAAGAAGATGGCCAAGATCGCCGTCCGGAATATCGACGGCTACAACGCCCGCATGAAGGAGGCCCGCGAGAAGGGCGAGACCATCACGCGCACGATCCAGACCGGCTTCGACCGCCATACCGGCGAGGCGGTGTACGAGGACGAGGCGATGGACCTCGCGCCGCTGCCCTACATCGTGATCGTGGTGGACGAGATGGCCGACCTGATGATGGTGGCCGGCAAGGACATCGAGGGGGCGATCCAGCGTCTGGCGCAGATGGCGCGGGCGGCGGGCATCCACCTGATCATGGCGACCCAGCGCCCGTCGGTGGACGTGATCACCGGCACGATCAAGGCCAACTTCCCGACCCGGATCAGCTTCCAGGTGACCAGCAAGATCGACTCGCGCACCATTCTCGGCGAGATGGGCGCGGAGCAGCTTCTGGGCCAGGGCGACATGCTGTTCATGGCCGGCGGCGGGCGCACGACGCGGGTGCACGGGCCGTTCTGCTCGGACAGCGAGGTCGAGAGCGTGGTCGCCCACCTCAAGCGCCAGGGCCGGCCCAGCTACCTCGACGCCGTCAC
>NZ_JBKFBO010000132.1:0-23323 GCF_053346215.1 Methylobacterium sp. A49B | reverse complement strand
CCGGCAACGTATCGAGCGCGGTCCTGACGATGGTGGCGGCGTCGAGCCCCGCCTGCGCGTACATCTTCTCCGGGCTGTCGTGGTCCTGGTAGGCGTCCGGCAAGGTCATCGTCCGGACCCGCACCCGCCCCGCGTCCAGCGCGCCCTTCTCGGCGAGCAGGTGCAGAACCATCGCGCCGAACCCGCCCCGCGAGCCCTCCTCGATCGTCAGGAGAACCTCGTGGTCCCGCGCAAGCTCCAGGACCAGCGCCTCGTCCAGAGGCTTGGCGAACCGCGCATCCGCCACCGTCACCGCCACGCCCTGCTCGGCCAGCGTGTCCGCCGCCTTCAGAGCCTCCGAAAGCCGCGTGCCCAGGCTCAGGATCGCCACCCGCGCCTCCGCGTCCCGCCGCACCACACGGCCCTTGCCGATCGCCAGCACCTCGCCCCGCTCCGGAAGCTCGACGCCGACACCCTCGCCGCGCGGGTAGCGCAGCGCGATCGGGCCCGTGTCGTGCGCGTGCGCGGTCGCCACCATGTGCACCAGCTCGGCCTCGTCGGCCGCCGCCATCACCGTCATGTTCGGCAGGCAGCACAGATACGCCAGGTCGAACGCGCCGGCATGCGTCGCCCCGTCCGCCCCCACCAGCCCCGCACGGTCCATGCAGAAGCGCACCGGCAGGTTCTGCAGCGCCACGTCGTGCACCACCTGGTCGTAGGCCCGCTGCAGGAACGTCGAGTAGATCGCCACGAACGGACGGTAGCCCTCGGTCGCCAGCCCCCCCGCGAACGTCACCGCGTGCTGCTCGGCGATGCCCACGTCGAAGGTCTTGTCCGGATGCGCCTTGCCGAACAGGTCGATGCCCGTGCCGCCCGGCATCGCGGCCGTGATCGCCACCACCCGGTCGTCGGCGTCCGCCGCCTTGATCAGGCTCTCGCCGAACACCCGCGTGTAGGCCGGCGCGTTCGGCTTGGCCTTGGCCTGCACCCCTGAGACCACGTCGAACTTGACCACGCCGTGGTAGCGGTCGGCGCTGGCTTCCGCCGGCGCGTAGCCCTTGCCCTTGCGGGTGACCACGTGCAGCAGGATCGGGCCGTGCTCGGCGTCGCGCACGTTCTTCAGCACCGGCAGCAGGTGGTCGAGGTTGTGCCCGTCCACGGGACCGACGTAGTGGAAGCCCATCTCCTCGAACATGGTGCCGCCGCCGACCACGAGCGAGCGGGCGTACTCCTCGGCCGCGGCCGCGCGCTGGTAGAGCGCCTTCGGCAGGAGCTTGCCGAGCTGCTTGGCGGTCTCGCGCAGGGACTGGTAGGTGCCGCCCGAGGCGAGCCGCGCGAGGTAGGCCGACATGGCGCCGACAGGCGGGGCGATCGACATGTCGTTGTCGTTGAGGATGACGATCAGGCGCGAGTGCAGGGCGCCGGCGTTGTTCATGGCCTCGTAGGCCATGCCGGCCGACATCGAGCCGTCGCCGATCACCGCGATGGCGTTGCGGCGCTTGCGCGCCTGGCCCTTCTGCTTGGCGGAGGCCGCGTCGAGGTCGCGGGCGACCGCCATGCCGAGCGCGGCCGAGATCGAGGTCGAGGAGTGGGCGGCGCCGAAGGGGTCGTAGACGCTCTCGGAGCGCTTGGTGAAGCCCGACAGGCCGCCGCCCTGGCGCAGCGTGCGGATGCGGTCGCGGCGCTCGGTGAGGATCTTGTGCGGGTAGCACTGGTGGCCGACGTCCCAGACGATGCGGTCGTCGGGGGTGTCGAACACGTGGTGCAGCGCGACCGTGAGCTCGACCACGCCCAGCCCGGAGCCGAGATGGCCGCCCGTGATCGAGACCGCGTCGATCATCTCGGCCCGCACCGCGTCCGCCACCGCCTGCAGCTCCGACTCCGGAAGACCGCGCAACGCAGCAGGGTTCGGGATACGATCCAGCAACGCCGATTGCTCAGGTGATAGGGCCAATGATCGCATCCGCTCGTTCGAGTCTGGCGACAGCCCCGTCACGCGGTACGACTGTCGCAACGACGGCACCCAGGGGCGCGCGTTCATGCTAGAAGCCGCCCGGCCGTCGCTGTCATGATAGTGCCAGTTACGGATGATCGGCCGCGCGATCAATGTCGGGCCGGCGTTTTTTTCGCTTTCGTGCCCTTACCGCCACAAGAGGTCCGCCTTTGAGTCCGGCTCGTCTGTGCACAATCCTGCTGGCGCTCGCGATTACGGGAAACAGCCAAGCCTATGCCGGCCCGCGGTTGCCGGACGGCAACCTCGACTTCCTCTGCAACTTCCTGGGCGATTGCCCGGCGCGCGTTTCGCCGGGCGGACCCGACCGCGATTCGCGGCCCTTCACCGGCAGCCTCGGCCGGCCCTGCGCGTGGCGGGACCGTCCGACGCCGGAGGGCGTGCGGCGGGTGCGCGTGTGCTGGTGAGGCAGGCCCGGAGGGTCATGGCCGCAGCCTGCATGCTGGTGGTGCTCGGGGCCGCCCAGGTCCGAGGGGACGAGATCTGCCCGGCTCATTTCGCCGACGGACGGCTGCCGGTCCTGATCAATGCCAAGCTCGCGGCGCGGACCATCCCGCTGTGCTTCGAGGCCTTCGCGGTGCTCGATTCCGGGGTGACACGCACGCCGCTCTACTCCGCCGAGCACCTCACGCGGGCGAGCGTCGCGGCCGCCCGGACGGTGGCGCGGGATGACTCTTTCCACGAGGAGATGCGGCTGCCGGCCGATGGACGCGCCTCGCTCGAGGACTACGTCCGAAGCGGCTTCGACCGCGGTCATCTGGCACCGGCCGGCGACATGCCGACGGTGAGCGCCCAGGCCGAGTCCTTCAGCCTCGCCAATATCGTTCCCCAGAACCGGGTGCTGAACCGCGGCCTCTGGTCCGACATCGAGGAGAGCACGCGGCGCCTGGCAAGCCGGCGCGGCTCGATCTTCGTGGTGACCGGCGTGATTTTCTCCGGGGACGCGGTTCAGCAGATCAAGGGCGGCGTTCTGGTTCCGACTCTATTGTTCAAGGCGCTCTATGACCCTGCGAGCGGCGAGGCCGGCGCCTACCTCGCCCGGAACGACGACACGAAGGACTGGCGCGCAGTCTCGATCGACGACCTGACCCGGGAAGCGGGGATCGACGTGTTCCCCGCCCTCCCCGCCGCGGCACGAACCGCGGCGATGAACCTGCCGGAACCCCACGCCTTCACGCGCGGAGACGAGCGCCGCCCGCGACAGGAGCAGTCGTGGCAGGACTGGCTGCAGCGGGAAGGAAGCCGCGCCCTGCGCAAGATCGTCCGCGACCTCCTGCATGCGCTCTTCTGAGAGGCCCCATGACCGAGGACAAACGCCGGCGCAAGGCGTCGGCCGAGACAGGCGGAGGGGGTTCCTTCGAGCCCTTCGCGGATGCGGCCGGCGCGCGCACCATCGGCGCCCTCTCCTTCGAGAACGGCACCGACCGGATCGCTCTGCACGGGTCCCTCGACCTGACGCGGGACAAGGCCGGCCTCGCTCAGGCACGCCTGCTCAAGCAGACGATCGACGCCATCGTGGCGGTCCTGGAGGCCGGCGACCTGCCGGAGACGGTGGCCGCGGCCGCCGACGACGCGCCGACCTCGGTTCCCAATCCCTTCGCGTAAGTGGCCGCGGCACCTGCGCCACCGTCCGCCAGCCTTGCCGCTGTCCTGCGGGGCTGATACTCGGTCGGCGTCATTCTATATCGTGAGGAAAGCGCGTACAGGACGAGGGCTCAGGGCCCCGCGCCTGCCCCGTGCCGCTGGCACGCACCGCGCAATCCCGCACACCACGCCGAGGACGATCCGCGATGGCTCGCGAATTCATCTACCACATGCGGGGCCTGACGAAGGCCTATACCGGCGGCAAGAAGGTCCTGGATAGCGTCAACCTGTCCTTCTACCCCGATGCCAAGATCGGCGTGCTCGGCATCAACGGCGCCGGCAAGTCGACCCTGCTCAAGATCATGGCAGGCATCGACAAGGATTTCACCGGCGACGGCTGGGTCGCGCAGGGCGCGCGCGTCGGCTACCTGCCGCAGGAACCCCAGCTCGATCCGAACAAGTCGGTGCGCGAGAACGTCATGGAGGGCGTGGCCGAGAAGCAGGCCATGCTCGACCGCTACAACGAACTCGCCATGAACTACTCGGAGGAGACCGCCGACGAGATGACCGAGCTCCAGGACCGGATCGAGTCCCTGGGCCTCTGGGAGCTCGACTCGAAGGTCGATCAGGCCATGGAGGCCCTGGGCTGCCCGAGCGACGAGCAGCCGGTCGCCACGCTCTCGGGCGGCGAGCGCCGCCGCATCGCGCTCTGCCGCCTGCTCCTGTGGGAGCCGGAGCTTCTGCTCCTCGACGAGCCGACCAACCACCTCGACGCCGAGACGGTGAACTGGCTCGAAGGCCACCTGCGCCAGTATCCGGGCGCGATCCTGATCGTCACCCACGACCGCTACTTCCTGGACAACGTCACCAGCTGGATCCTGGAGCTCGACCGCGGCAAGGGCATCCCGTACGAGGGCAACTACTCGGCCTGGCTGGTTCAGAAGCAGAAGCGCCTGGAGCAGGAGGGCCGCGAGGACATGGCCCGGCAGCGCTCCATCGCCCGCGAGCAGGAGTGGATCGCCGCTTCCCCGAAGGCCCGCCAGTCGAAGTCGAAGGCGCGCATCACGCGCTACGAGGAGCTGGTCGCCAAGCAGCAGCAGAAGGTCGATGCCGCGGCCCAGATCGTCATCCCGATAGACGAGCGGCTCGGCAACAACGTCATCGAGTTCGAGAACCTCAGCAAGGCGTTCGGCGACCGGCTGCTGATCGAGGACCTCTCGTTCAAGCTGCCGCCGGGCGGCATCGTCGGGGTGATCGGCCCGAACGGGGCCGGCAAGACCACCCTGTTCAAGATGATCACCGGCCAGGAGAAGCCCGACAGCGGCAAGATCGATATCGGCGAGACGGTCAAGCTCGGCTATGTCGACCAGTCGCGCGACGCCCTCGATCCGAACGCCACGGTCTGGCAGGAGGTCTCGGGCGGCAACGACATCATCTATTTCAACAAGCGCGAGATCAATTCGCGCGCCTATTGCGCGGCCTTCGCGTTCAAGGGGCCTGACCAGCAGAAGAAGGTCGGCACCCTCTCGGGCGGCGAGCGCAACCGCGTGCACCTCGCCCGCACCCTGAAGGGCGGCGCCAACGTGCTGCTCCTCGATGAGCCGACCAACGACCTCGACATGGAGACTCTGCGCGCCCTCGAGGACGCGCTGGAGGATTACGCCGGCTGCGCGGTCATCATCAGCCACGATCGCTGGTTCCTGAACCGCATCGCCACCCACATCCTCGCCTTCGAGGGCGACAGCCACGTCGAGTGGTTCGAGGGCAACTTCTCCGACTACGAGGCCGACAAGGTGCGCCGGCTCGGAGCGGATTCGATCATGCCGAAAAAGATCAAGTACAAGCGGTTCTCGCGCTGATCGCCGCGGCCGGGAGGTCGATCGCGTCCTCCCGGGCTCGATTCAGCCCAGGCGTCTCCGCGCCTCCGCGAGGATCGCCGACAGGCTCTGCGCGAGTGGGATCGCCGGCGTCCACCCGGTGGCGGCAGAGAAGGCGCCCGGGTCGCAGCCCTCGCTACGCACGCCGGCCGACCGAACCCGGTCGGCGGCGACCCGGACCGTGAAGGCCGTGCCCGTCAGCGTCCGCAGGGCGTCAAGGATCTCTGCGACCGGCGTCACCACGCCCGACCCGACATTGTAGATGCCGCCGTCGGGCAGGTCGTCGATCCGCTCGATCACCCGCAGGCAGGCCGCGGTGAGGTCGGCCACGTCGAGGAAGTCACGCCCGGCGGAGAGATCGCCCACCTCCAGGACGGGCGGGGCCAGCCCACGCTCGATGCGGGCGATCTGCCCGGCGAAGGAGGCGACCACGAAGGTCTCGCTCTGCTGGGGTCCGATATAGTTCGACGGCCGCAGCACGAGGTGCTTCACGCCGGCATTGGCCAGCACGTCGCGCAGGATGTACTCGCAGGCGTTCTTGGTCCGACCGGAGATGGTATCGGGTCGCGGCGTCACGGCCTCGTCGGGGCGCGCGCGGTCCCGGAAGGCCTCGCCGTAGACGACGGTCGCACTCAGGAACACCAGGGTGGCGCGAGTCCTGGCCACCGCCTCGGCGAGGTTGAGCGTCCCGAGAAGGTCCGCCCGCCACGCGTAGGATGGCGTCTCGCTCGACTGCGCCACCGAGGCCAGGGCCGCCAGGTGGAAGACGACGGTCGGGTCGAAGGCCGTCACCGCCTCCGCCAGCCTGTCGGCCTCGAACGGGTCGAGGTCGAGGAAGATCACGCCGTCGAGGTCTGGCTGCGCGCGCCGGTCGATGCCGAGGATGCGGCTGCCGGCCGGGAGACCGTGCCGGAGCGCCTCGAGCAGGCGCCGGCCGAGATAGTCTCCGGCTCCGGTGACGAGGACGCGCATGAACCCTGCCCCTGCCCGGCGTGGTCGGCGAAAGCCGGGTTCGATCCGTCGCGTCTATACCGGGCACAGCTGCGATGCGAGGGTCTGAGCGCGCCGGGCGCGCCGGGCGCGCGATCTGGATTCCGTCGACACTTGAACAAAGGCGCGTGATCGGCGCAGTCTCCTGCGGCACGTGCCGCGCATCGCGCTATGTTGCAGTGCGGTCGGCCGCCGAAGGTGTCGGCTGGCGAACAGCGCGGTGATGGGCTGAGTGGCGACCACCGAGGAACTCGAACGGCCCACGGCCGCAGGCCGGCCCGCGTCAGAGCCGCGCCCCACCAAGCCGGTCCGCGACGCGCGGGTGGACGTGCTGCGCGGCTTCGCGCTGCTGACGATCTTCGTCGACCACATCCCCCGCAACGTCCCGGCCCTGTTCACCCTGCACAATTTCGGCTTCTCGGACGCGGCCGAGATCTTCGTGCTGCTGGCGGGCTACTCGTCGATGATCGCCTATGGCGGCCTGTTCCACCGCTCCGGCATCCGCACGACTCTCATCCGCATCGCGCGGCGCTGCCTGCGGATCTACCTGTTTCAGGCGGGCCTGCTGCTCGCCACCCTGGTCATCGTCCGGATCTGGATGGATCTCACCGGCCTGACGCCACGCTTCGGCGTGGCGCCGCTGATCCAGATGGGATTGCTGCCGGGCCTTCTGCGCGGGCTCGCGCTCAATGCGCTGCCGAACTACCTCGACATCCTGCCGCTCTACATCCTGCTGCTGGCACTGTTCCCGCTGGTCTATTTCGGGATCCGCCGCGGGATCTGGGGGGTGCTGGCTCTGTCGGGCACCGTGTGGCTTGCTGCCAACCTCGATCATCAGTTGAACCTGCCGAACGCCGCGGCGGTGGATGACGGATGGTACTTCAACCCGTTCGCGTGGCAATTCCTGTTCGTGATCGGCGCCGCCCTTGCGGTGGCGGTCCGCGCCGGGAACGGGCTCCTGCCGTGGCGGGGCTGGGCTGCAGCGATCGCCGCAGCCTACCTGGCGTTCGCGCTGCTTCAGGGCGGCTCGTGGTCCGATTGGGGGCTGCCCGATCTCAAGCCGCTCGCGATCGGCGTCCCGGACAAGAGCCACGTCGGGCCCCTGCGCCTTCTGGACATCCTGGCCCTGTCCTACCTGCTGTTCAGCGCGCCGGCCGTGGCGCGCTTCTGCCGGCTCCCCTGGCTTCGGCTGGTCGATGCCTGCGGCCGCCACTCACTTGAGATCTTCGCGGCCGGCTGCTTGGCGGCGCTCATCGGCCGCATCCTCTACCGCACCTTCGACGCCACATGGCCGCTGCAGATCGCGGTCAACCTTGGCGGGCTCGCGGTAATGCTGGGGCTCGCCCATTGGCAGGATGTCCGCCTCAAGCGGCCGGCGGCTCCGGTGCCCGGCCGTCCCTGAACGGTCAAAGGATGGACTTGGCGGATGCCGCGCATGCGCCGCAAGGGCGACCTTCCCGAGAAGATCTGCGCTCAGTGCGGCCGCCCCTTCGCGTGGCGCAAGAAGTGGGAGCGCGTGTGGGACGAGGTGCGCTACTGTTCCGACCGGTGCCGTGACGAGGCCCGGACGGCGCGCAGGCGCAGCGATGGACAGGCCTGAGACGGCCCGTCACGAGGGGCCGGCCCGCAGGGCTGCCAAGCCGGACGGCGTGTCGATGTCGAGGGCGGTGGCCGCATCACCCGGGATCTCCAGCACGTCGGCACGCCCCTTGAGGAGGGGCCCGGCGCCGTGATCGCCGCTCAGCCTCCCGATCTCGGGGGCGAGGCGGCGCAGGTTGAGGAGGACCGGGTTGCCGCGCCGTCCCGCCCGCACGGGTATCACGGCCGCCGGCTCGGCGGCGGCGCCCGCGAAGGCCGCGGCGAGGCCGTCGATATGGGCGGCCGTCACGCGGGGCATGTCGCCCAGCACCACCACGGCCCCAGCGCAGGAGGCCGGGAGCACCGCAAGGCCGGCCTGCAGCGACGAGGCGAGGCCGGACCGATAGTCCGGGTTCTCGACGCGGATCAGGTCCAGCCCGTCGAGCGCCGCAAGCACCGCCTCCGCGTGCGCCCCGAGCACGACCACCACGGGACGCGGACCGGCACCCAGCGCAGCCTCGGCGGCGTGGCGCACCAGCGGCTTGCCGTCGAGCCGCGCGAGGAGCTTCGGTTCCGGGCCGAAGCGGCTGCCGAGGCCCGCGGCGAGCAGGACCGTGCCGACCTCACGCATCCGCGTCGGGAACCTCGTCGTCGGGATCTCCTTCGGCTGTCTCGCCGCCGGCGCGGGGCTGCGGCCGGGAAATGATTTCCATCAGCAGGCCGCCGACGCCCAGCGCGACGATATCGGCCCGGGTGACAGGCAGATCCGCAAGGAGTCGGTGCAGGATCCAGTCGAAGCCGTTCTCCTTGGGCGAGCGCGCGCAGCCCGGCGCGCCGATCACCGGCACGTCCCCGCGGCTCCCGACGAGGAGCAGGTTGCCCGGATCGACCGGCATCCCGAGATGCGCGACCCGGCCGCCGGCGGCCTCGATGCCGGCCGGGATGACGTCGCGCCGATCGGCGATGGCCGAGGCGCCGAACACCACCACCAGATCGGCGCCGACGCCGTCGGTCGCCTCCGCGAGGGCCGCGGCAACCGCCGCATCCGCGTGCGCCACCCGGATGTCGGCGACGATCTCCGCACCGGCGGGGGCCAAGCGCTCGGCGAGGACGCGGTGCGTCTTGTCGATGGTCGCTTCCTTGAGGCTGGGGAGGCGGGTCGAGACCACACCCACCCGGCGCCGGCGATAGGGCGCGACCGCGAGGACGCCGCCCTCGGGCGCCGCCCTGCACGCGCGGTCCAGCACAGCGCCCGGCACGGCGTAGGGGATGATCTTCACGGTGGCGACCATCTCGCCCTCGACGACCGGCTTGAACCGCGGCAGGGTGGCGACCGTCACGGCCTCGTCCACGGCATTGACCGCATCGATCCGGGCCGGATCCAGGGTGAGCACGCCAGCGGTCCCGGCGAACAGGTTGCAGCGGCCGGTAAAGGGCGCCTCCGCGCGCAGATTCGGCCCGCGGAGATGGCTGGCCAGCCGCGCCGCAGCCGCGTTCTCGCCGACATCGCCCGGTTCCAGGACGGCCGCGACGATCTCGGCGAGGCCGCAGCGCGCGAGATCGCCCGCCACATCGCGGTCGATCACCGCCCCCTTCCGCAGGGTGATGCCGTCGCGCCGGACGGTGTGGGCGCTGATCAGCCCGGCGGCTTCCGCGACCGGGACGGAACCGAACCTCACGCGACCTCCGGACGGGGGACGCGGCGCAGGCAGGCCACGATCTCGGCCAGGACCGCGAGGGCGATCTCGGCGGGGCTCACCGCCCCAATGGCAAGCCCGATCGGCGCGTGGATCCGGCCGATCTGCTCCTGCGAGAACCCGGCCTCGGTGAGCCGCGCGACGCGGGCCGCATGGGTCTTCCGCGAGCCGAGGGCGCCCACGTAGAAGCATCCCGCCGCGAGCGCGGCCTTGAGCGCCGGATCGTCGATCTTGGGATCGTGGGTCAGCGCCGCGAGGGCGCAGTAGCGGTCGAGCGGCGGCACGCGGCTTCCCAGAACGGAATCCGGCCACTCGGCCACGAGTTCGATATCCGGGAAGCGCTCCGGCGTCGCGAAGGCGGTGCGCGGGTCGATGACCGTGAGGGCGAGGTCGAGTCCCGCCGCCATCGGCGCCAACGCCTGCGAGATGTGGACGGCGCCGATCACCACGAGCCGCACCGGCGGCACCTGCACGGTGAGGAACAGCGTCCGCCCCCCGGCCTCCACGAGGCCGCTCCTGGCCGAAGCGAGATGCTTTCCCAGCGTGTCGCCGAGCGGATCGGCGGGGATCTCGGCCTCGCGCACGAGGCGCTGGCTGCCGTCGGCGATGTCTGTGACGAGGATCGCGGCCCGCCGCGCCTTCCGTTCGGCGTTGAGCTTCTCCAGGATGTCGGCGCGCATCAGTCGACCCGCTCGACGAAGACCCGGATCCGGCCGCCGCAGGACAGGCCCGCCCGCCAAGCGGTCTCGTCGGCGACGCCGAATTCGAGGACGCGCGGCGCGCCGGCCTCGATCACCTCGATGGCCTCGGTGATCACCGCGCCCTCCACGCAGCCGCCGGAGACCGAGCCGAGGAAATTGCCCTCGCCGTCGACCACGAGATGGCTGCCGACGGGTCGCGGGGCCGATCCCCAGGTCTCGATCACGGTCGCCAGCGCCACCGCGCGGCCGTCACGCCGCCAGGATTCGGCGGCGGCGAGGATGTCTGTATCGGTGCTGAGCATGGCCTCGAAGACCTTCGGCCGGCGGGCGCCCCCCGCACCCTATCAGGTATGGCCCAGGCGGCGCGGTGCAAGGCGGCGGTGGCCCCCAAGGAGTCCCTAACCGGCTGTTGCGTCTTTGCGAGCGCAGCGAAGCGACCCAGGGCAGCGCGAGATCGGCGAGTGTGGCGCCTCTGGATCGCTTCGCTATGCTCGCAAAGACGGGGGGCGACGATCACCGCGAGGCTTGACCGTGCCGAGATCAGCGGCTGCGTCGCGCCCCGGCCGGCTGCCTTGGCCGATCCAAGGCGCGATGCGATAACGGACGGGCACCCGCATCCGCTCGGACCATGCCGGCCTACGACGAACGGACCCCTCGCCAACGGATCTGCCACCGCTTCCGCGGGCCGGATCGGCGCGGGTCAGCCATCCCATGAACGCCCCCGATCCCGTCCTCGCGCGGGCGTTGCGGAAGGATCCGCCGCGCTCGGGACCTCACCGGCTGTGGAAGCGCGTCAGCCGGGCGATCGGCGACGTGCTGCCCAAAGGCCTCTATGCCCGGTCGCTGATCATCATCATCGCGCCCGTGGTGCTGCTGCAGTCGGTGATCGCCTACACCTTCATGGAGCGGCACTGGCAGCTCGTCACCAAGCGCCTTTCGGCGGCGGTGACCGCGGACGTCGCCGCGCTGATCGACATCTACGAGAGCTATCCGCAGGACAAGGACGCCGATACCCTCTCGCGCATCGCGGGCGAGCGACTGAACCTCGACCTCGACATCCTGAAGGGCGCCAAGCTGCCGCCCCCGGGGCCGCGCCCGTTCTTCTCGATCCTGGACGAGGCTCTCTCGGACGAGATCCAGCGCCAGATCCGCCGACCGTTCTGGATCGACACGGTCGGCCGCTCGAACCTCATCGAGATCCGCGTCGCGATCCCCGACGGGGTGATGCGCATCACCGCCCGGCGCAGCCAGGCCTACGCGTCGAACTCGCACATCTTCCTCGTCTGGATGATCGGCTCCTCGCTGGTGCTGCTGGGCGTCGCGATCCTGTTCCTGCGCAACCAGATCAAGCCGATCCTGAGGCTCGCCGCCGTGGCGGAGGGGTTCGGAAAGGGCCGCGAGATCGAATTCCGGCCGCGCGGCGCCCGCGAGGTCCGGCAGGCCGGCCACGCCTTCATCGAGATGAAGCGGCGCATCGAGCGGGCCATGGAGCAGCGCACGACGATGCTGAACGGCGTCAGCCACGACCTGCGCACCATCCTCACCCGCTTCCGCCTGTCGCTCGCCCTGTTCGAGCAGACCAGCGAGATCGAGGATCTCAGCCGGGACGTCGACGAGATGAGCCGGATGCTGGAGGGCTACCTCGCCTTCGCCCGCGGCGATTCCGCCGAGCCGGCGACGCCCACGGACATGCGCGCCCTGCTGGAGGATCTGCGCACCGACGTCGAGCGCCTGGGCGCGCACGTCTCCGCGGTCGACCTTGCCGGGGCGCCGGAGGTGACCGTGCGTCCGGGGGCGTTCCGGCGCTGCCTGTTCAATCTCGCCGCCAACGCCGCGCGCCACGGCGAGACCGTGGCGATCTCCGGCCGGCTCGAGGCCCGCGCCTTCTTCGTCTCCATTGACGATGACGGCCCCGGCATCCCGGCCGAGAGCCGTGAGGAGGTGTTCAAGCCGTTCGTGCGCCTCGACGATGCCCGCCAGGATGCCGGCGGCTCAGGCCTTGGGCTGGCGATCGCTCGCGACATTGCCCGCGCCCATGGCGGCGACATCGCCCTCCACGACAGCCCGCTGGGCGGCTTGCGGGCGACGGTGCGGGTGCCGGCCTGAGGGCAGACGCCGCGCTTCCGTGCTAGGCGTCGCTCGGCCGGCGCAGCCGCGTGAACTCGGCCTGGACGTTGCGGATGAGGTGATCGAGGCTCGCCTCGTCGAGGCCGGCGGCCCCGAGCCGCTTGCGCAGCGCGGCCTCATCGTTCCAGGCATAGCCCGCATCGTACGGCAGATGGCGCCGCAGCAGCGGGCTCACGACGCTCTCGCGCCGGTAGGCAGGATGCCGCAGGAGCTTGCCGATGTGCAGGGCGAGCCTGTCGATGCTGGACGGGCCGCTGCTGGAGTTGCCAGCATCTTTGCCTCCCGACGTGACCGATGTTCGGCGCATACCTGTCGACCCTCCCGATAAAGCAGTATCTCGCCAAATGATTGCGCATCGGTGAGCGGGATGCCGATCCGGCGAAAAACTGCGGCCGGCGGGGTCCCAACCTTCGCGGCAGGGTGATATGCAGGCCCGCTGCCTTGAGAGCCGCGGACGCCCGCGTGCCGGATCTGAGTGTCGACCATGAACCCGCTCGTCCCCCTCTTCATCCTGATTTCGCTGCCGCTCGCGGCGATCGGTCTCGTGCTCTACACCGACACGGGCATCGAGCCGGCTTTGTTCTACGCGTCGGTGAAGACATTCGTGATCCTGGGCGCCGTCGCGGTGGCGATGTCGGTCGGCGCTATGAAGCTCGCCGAGCGGACCAAGCACTGACTGTCCACGTCCCGGAGGGCGCGATGCTGCACGTGGTCCCGGCCTTCTCCCGCATTGGCGAGGAGAACGCCTTCGCGGTGCTGGCCCGCGCCCAGGCCCTGGCGTCCCAGGGCCGGGACGTGATCAACCTCGGCATCGGCCAGCCCGATATGCCGACGCCCGGCCACGTGGTCGAGGCCGGCATCAAGGCCCTGCGGGACGGTCATCACGGCTACACGCCGGCCGTGGGAATCCCGCCGCTGCGCGAGGCCGTGGCCCGCGACATCCATCGTCGCCACAGCGTGGAGGTTTCGCCGGATTCCGTGATGATCGTGCCGGGCGGCAAGGTCACCATGTTCATGGCGATCCTAATGTTCGGTGCGCCCGGGACCGAGATCCTGTATCCGGATCCCGGATTTCCGATCTACCGCTCGATGATCGAGTTCACCGGCGCGACCCCGGTCCCAGTGCCGATCCGCGAGGAGAACGGCTTCGCCTTCTCGGCGGCCGAGACCCTGGCGCTGATCACGCCGAAGACGCGGCTGCTGATCGTCAACTCGCCGGCCAATCCCACGGGCGGCGTGACCCCGAAGGCCGAGATCGACGCTCTGGTGAAGGGTCTGGCCGAGCACCCGGACGTGGCGGTGCTGTCGGACGAGATCTACGGCACCATGACGTATGACGGCGAGGCCCACCACTCGCTCCTGAAGTACGAGGAGATCCGCGACCGGCTGGTCTATCTCGACGGCGCCTCCAAGACCTACGCGATGACCGGCTGGCGGCTCGGATGGTCGGTCTGGCCCAAGCCGCTCTACGAGGCGGCGCGCAAGCTCGCGGTCAACGCGCATTCCTGCGTCAACGCCTCGACGCAGTGGGCCGGCATCGCGGCGCTCGACGGCCCGCAGGATTGCGTGGCCGAGATGGTCGCTGAGTTCGACCTGCGGCGGGCGATCGTGGTGGACGGGCTGAACGCCCTGCCGGACGTGTCCTGCATCGCGCCGAAAGGGGCGTTCTACGCCTTCCCCAACATGTCGCGGACAGGCTGGAAGGCGAAGGCGCTGGCCTCCACCCTGCTGGAGGAGGCGGGCGTGGCGGTGATCGGCGGCCCGGATTTCGGCGTCCACGGCGAGGGCTACATCCGCCTCTCCTACGCCAACTCGGCGGAGAACATCCGCCGCGCGCTGGAGCGGATGGGCACGTTCCTCAGCGAGCGCAAGCCGGGCTGAACCGGCTCAGGATCGACGGACCGGCTTCCGCGCCTCCTCCCTCCCTGTACTGCGGGCTACGATATTGACGCAGCGCGCTGGCCCTGGGCGCTCTCCTCCCCCTTGTGGGGAGGAGTTGGAGGTGGGGGTGGTGCAGGATCAAGCGTCGTGGTGCCTTCTGCACAGCCCCCACCCCTACCCCTCCCCGCGAGGGGGAGGGAAAAGCTCAATTTTCTCAAGACATCGGTGGCGGATCGAGACGCGTGAATCCGTTTGCCATTGCGGCAGACGGAGCACCCGCCTCACGACTTCCCGGACACCCGCTTCTCGATCCAGCCCGACAGCCAGTCGGCGATGTCGAGGCTGTTCTTGTCCTGCATGAGCATGTGCGAATTGCCGTGGATGCCGATCTCCGGCAGCAGGATCAGCTCGGCCTTGCCGCCTGCCGCGTTCGCCGCCGCCACGAAGCTGCGGCAAAGCTTCAGCCGCGGCGCCCAGCGGGGCGAGGCATCGACGTAGTCGCCGAACAGGACGAGGATCGGCAGGTCCTTGTAGGGGGCGAGGTCATCCTTGGCCGGATCGGGACAGGCGGCAGGCTCGATAGCCACGAGGGCGCGGATCCCCGTGCGATCGAGGGCGGCGGTCTGGAACGGGTAGATTCCCGACTGCGAGTGGGAGACCAGGACCGCGCCCTTCAGGCGCTTGGCGAGTTCCGACAGGGCCGGCACGGTCGGATTCGGGACCGCTAGGGAGGCCGACCAGTCGGGGACCATCTGCTTCCAGAACTCGCCCTGGGCCTCCAGGGGGAATTGCATGCCCGGGAAGACCTTCGGGTATTCCGGGCCGAAGCGGAAGATCGCCCAGGCCGGCTCGCGGCCGGCCGAGAAGACGGTGGGCAGAGAGTTCGGCTCCGCGTGGCCGCTCTTCACGGCGTTGATCTGCGCCGGGCTCGCCGCCGAGCGCCCGCGCCAGGCTTGATCGATCACGTAGGTGGGGAAGCCGCGGCGCACGAAGAACTCGTCCCAGCCCATGCGGCCGTCCGGCGTGGTTTCCCAGGTCTTGCCGGTGAGGCAGCAGCCGTGGATCAGCACCAGCGGCGGGCGCGCGGCCGAGACCGGCACCTGGTAGCGGACATAGATCTGGTCGACGCTGATCGTGCCGGAGGGCGCGTAGGCCGGCAGGGTCGAGAGCGTGTCGGAGGCGACGTCGCGTCCGCCGACGAAGAAACTGCCCTGCTCGGCGATGGTCAGCGGTCCCGGAGGCGGATCCGCCGCCCGGGCGGGGCCGCCGCCGATCAGCATGGCCACGACCGCCGCGCAGGCGGCTCGCCGGGCGCGCGATGGGGCGGGCACTGACGATCCTGCCATGAAATGTCCCGGCCCTCCGCGCTCGGGCCGATCCGGCCCTGTTCAAGCACCGAAGAGCCTAGCATGGAGCGCGGCAATATTGGGATGTCGGTCGACCGCGGCGATGACAGGATCAGGCCGCGATGTCGCGCTCGACCCGCTCGACCGCCTCGGTGGGCAGGTCGAGGGCTTCGGCAAACATCTTCAGGAACTGGTGTTCCTGGAGGGTGTCGGGGTCGATGGCGAGGCGGGCTGCCGCATAGATGCGCGCCGCCGCGTCCGGCCCTGCGACCCGCTCGGCGATCTCGTCGACATCGGCCGGGCTCGCGAGTTCGCGCTCCAGCCACGATCGCCCGTCGGGATCGAGGCCCGCCTCGGCAACGGCCGCATCGAGGCGCTTGCGCTCAGCGGCGTCGACCAACCCGTCGGCCGTTGTGGCCGCCACCATGGCCCGCAGCATCAGCCTGGCCTCGTCCTCGGCGACGTCGGTGAAGTCCGGTCCACCCGTCTCGGGGGGCGCCGCGCCGCGCAGGGCCCGGTAGGCCAGCCCGCCGATCAGCGCCAGTCCGCCGAGGGCGGCGCCCGCGGCGAGTCCGCCACGCCGCGCGCGCACCAGCGCGTCGACGATCCGCCTGCTGTCAGCCATGCCATCCTCCCGGGATCAGATCCGAACCGGATCGGAAACCACCCGGGAGGCGGTCGGGTTCAGCCGCGCTCAGGCGTCGGCCTCGTCCTCGTCCTCGTCGATATCCACGAGGAAGACGATATCCGCCTCGTCCTCGTCGTCCGAATCGGCGTCGGCGTGGCGCGGATCGTCGGTGAAGTCACCCTCGCCGACGTCTTCCGCCAGGGCATCCTCGAAGATCTCGATCTCGTCCTCGGTCGCCGCACGGACCTTGAGCGCCGAGGTGCCGTTCCAGAGCGGCTTGCCCTCGCTCGTCATCGTCCGGATGTCTTCCTTGAAGCCCGTGCAGGTGAAGAGGTCCTTGGCGGACGCCTCGTCGCTGTTGATCACCGCCACGGCGGTGCCGTCGATCTCGAGCGTGAACATGGCCGGCATCCCTCTCGTAACCGTGCTCTGGCGCGCCCGGGTGGTCGGACGGCACCCGACGCGGCGCATCCGCCCCGGGGCGACCCGCGGGTCCCAACCGGCGGTCCTGCGCGCCACGCCGGATGCTGTAGGGATGAACCCGACGGTCGCCAAGCCCGGCCGCTCCGAAGAATCGCGCTTCCGCCTGTGACCGCGTGGATGCCTCAGACCCCGGCCCCGCGGGCGATGGCGCGCTTGACCACCCCTTGCACCTCCGGATTCGACAGGAACAGGTCGTGGTTGATCAGGCCGCCGCCGTAATCGGAGGCGTCGGCGACGCGCACGCCCAGCGCCTCCAGCTTCGCGCGGTCGACTGCGCCGGCCCGGACCCCGCCCGCCAGGGCTGCCGAGAGCTCGAGGGCGCGGTCGTTGGTGGCGGAGATCACGGTGATCTTCGAGACGTCGGGTCCCAGGCGCGCGACGCCGTTGGAGAAGAGGTCGAAATCGATGTCGGGGGCCGCCAGCACCACGGCGCCGATGCGCGACATCGCCGCCTCGCCGGCTTCGGCGCGCAGCATCCGGAGAGTCTCGAGGGTCAGGAGCGTGCCCATGGAATGCGCGACGATATTGATCCGGCCTCCGCTCGGCGATGCGGCGAGCGCCTTCAGCAGGTCCTCGAAGGCATCGCGCGACCAGAGCGCGCTCTCGCGATCGTAATTGTAGTCGAGCGTTGCGGCCGCCGAAGGCCACGTGAACAGGCCCGAGACGCCCCGGAAACGGATGCCGTCCGACAGGCGCGCGGCACTGACGGCGGCGGATTCGAACGATTCGCGGTAGCCGTGGACATAGATCAGCACGTCTCGTCCCAGCGCGGCCTGCGCGAAGGCCTCAGCGGCGCCCGGTCCGGTCTCGGATTTTGGCACGGCCCCGATCGTCCAGTCGCCGGTGATGACGGAGGAGACCTTACCCAGCAGCGAGCGGTCGGGAGGCGAGAGGCGCACCTCGGCGAAGCTCAGGCCGCGGCCGCGGTCGCTGCTGAAGTATGGGGGCCGGGGCGGATGACCCACGGGCTTGCGGGTCGTGGCGACCAGCAGCACCGGCATGACGTCGAGGGCCGACTGCTTCTCGGGCAGCGCCGCACCGGTGCCGAGATCGTCGGTGACGCAGGCGCCGAGGGATGGAGCGAGGCCTGCGGCGCCTGCGAGGGCACCGAACCGGAGAAGGACGCGGCGTGAGACGGTCTGGCTCGACATGATCCGGGTACGCTCGGGCGGGGGGCACCCTCGTCGCGCAGGATCATGACCGTGGCGGGGCACGCCGCCTGTTGGTCGTTGTGGAGAACCCGCAAGGCCCGGCTTGTGGTCCCCCGGCCACAGGGCGCCGCGGGCTGATCGCGTGTCCCACCCTCTCGACGGCGGCCCACGCCACAGCCATGAAGGGATCATGACGCCGTCCATCGACATCGAGAGCCTGCGCGAGCGCCTGCTGCGCGGCGACCGCGCCGCCCTGGCCCGGGCCATCACCCTGGCCGAGTCGAAGCGGGCCGATCACCGGGCGCTCGCGGCCGGCCTGATCGACTCGGTCCTGCCGGAGACCGGCAGGGCGATCCGCGTGGGGATTACCGGCGTGCCCGGGGTCGGCAAGTCGACCACCATCGATGCCCTCGGCTCGAACCTCACGGAGGCCGGCCACAAGGTTGCGGTCCTCGCGGTCGACCCGTCCTCCTCCCGCACTGGCGGCTCGATCCTCGGCGACAAGACCCGCATGGCGCGGCTCGCGCACGATCCGAACGCCTTCATCCGACCCTCGCCGTCATCGGGTACGCTGGGCGGTGTCGCGGCCAAGACCCGCGAGACCATGCTGCTCTGCGAGGCGGCGGGATTCGACGTGATCCTCGTGGAGACCGTGGGCGTCGGTCAGTCGGAGACCGCGGTGGCCGACCTGACCGACTTCTTCCTCGTTCTGATGCTTCCCGGCGCCGGCGACGAGCTGCAGGGCATCAAGAAGGGCATCCTCGAACTCGCCGACATGATCGCGGTCAACAAGGCCGATGCCGGCGAGGCCGAGCAGCGGGCCAACGCGGCGGCCTCGGAATACCGCGCCGCCCTGCACATCCTCACCCCGGCCTCCGCCACGTGGACGCCACCGGTGGTGACGATCTCGGGCTTTCACAATCTGCGGCTCGATGCCCTGTGGGCGAAGATCGTCGACCACCGGGAGAAGCTCACCGCCACCGGCGAGATCCAGGCGAAGCGGCGGACGCAGGACATCAAGTGGATGTGGGCGCTGGTGGACGAGCGCCTGCACCAGCGACTCGTCGGCTCCCCGGAGGTCCGGCGCCGCACCGCCGAGGCGGAAGCGGGCGTCGCCCGCGGCGAGACCTCTCCCGCGGCCGGCGCGACCGCCATCGCCGAGCTGATCGGACTCTGAACCGCTCGGGGACGCCGGCCCCGGAATGCGCAGGTCGGCAGAAATTCATGATCGGTCGGGGGCACAAACGCGATCTCGTGCGTTCCGAGGACGACGGCGTATCGAGGGCGCCCGGTCCCGGCGCCGCGCCCACGTCCAGGAGAGTGCCATGGTTGATACGGATCGGATCGTCGGCGGTGCCAAGGAAGCCGCCGGCAAGGTTCAAGGTGCGGCCGGCGATTTCGTCGGTTCGAACCGCGACTCGGTCGAGGGACGGTTCCGCGAGGCTCAGGGCCAGGCGCAGAACGTCTATGGGCAGGTCAAGGACAGGGCGCGCGACATGGCCGACCGGGCCGGCGACTACGCGAGCGATGCCTACGATCGCGCCGGGGATCTGGCGGGGGACGCCTACGAGCGGGGTGGTTCCTATCTGCGCGACGGCCGCGCGGCCGTGGGGGCTCGCGTGGAGGAGAACCCGCTTGTGGCGCTGCTGATCGCCGGCGCGGTCGGGTACGGCCTCGCGCTGCTGATCCACAGCCGTCGCTGACCGAACGCGGCCCCGTCCGCCCTCGGGCGGGGCCGCCCCCCATTCCAGGGCTACTGCGCCGTCCAGCCGCCATCCATGCTGATGTTGGCGCCGGTGATCTGGCTCGCCGCGTCGGAGCACAGGAACACCGCGAGTGCGGCGACCTGATCGACCGTCACGAACTCCTTGGTCGGCTGCGCTTTGAGCAGCACGTCCTCGATCACCTGCTCCTTGGTCAGGCCGCGGGCCTTCATGGTGTCGGGGATCTGTGCCTCCACCAGCGGCGTCCAGACGTAGCCCGGCGAGATACAGTTCACCGTGATCCTATGAGGCGCGAGTTCGAGCGCGGCCGTCTTGCTCAAGCCGGCAATCCCGTGCTTGGCGGCGACGTAAGCCGACTTGAACGGCGAGGCGACCAGCGAGTGCGCCGAGGCCGTGTTGATGATCCGGCCCCAGCCCCGCGCCTTCATGCCCGGGATCGCGGCGTGCATCGCGTGGAAGGCCGAGGACAGGTTGATCGCGATGATCTGCTCCCACTTGTCCGCCGGGAATTCCTCGATCGGCGAGACGAACTGAATCCCTGCATTGTTGATCAGGACGTCGACGGATCCGAACGCCTGTTCCGCCTCCCGGACCATGGTGGTGATCGCCTCGGGCTTGCTCATGTCGGCGGCCGAGTAGCGGGCCTTGACGCCGTAGGCGCCCTCGATCCCCGCGCGGGTCTCCTCGATGGCATTCGCGTCCCCGAAACCGTTCAGCACGACGTTGGCGCCCTCCGCCGCCAGAGCCCGCGCGATGGCGAGGCCGATGCCGCTGGTGGAGCCTGTGACGAGGGCGGTCTTGGTCTTGAGGGTCATGGGACCTCCTGGGACGCGGACGCACCGTCGATCGGGACGGGCGCCGCGAGCGCGGCGGGACGAAACGGGGATCTAACTAGCGCGTGAAGGCGCCGCCGGCACAGAGGCGGCCGATGGCGGCGCGTCGCGGATGTCACCGGCCTCCGCCACGGCGCGCGCCTCGGCCGGAAATGCGATCTCGACCCGCAGCCCCGGAGCATTGTCGGAGAGGTGCAGGACCCCATGATGCAGGCGCACCACGGCGTTGACCAGGCTGAGTCCGAGCCCGAAACCCGGCCTCGACCGGGCATCCTCCAGCCGGACGAAGCGATCGAGGACGCGGGCGCGCTGTGCCTCCGGGATGCCTTGTCCGTGATCGGAGACGGCGAGCCGGATCGAGTCTTCGGCCCGCCACGCCTCGAGGGTCACCCGGGCCGCGCCTCCCTCTGCGGCAGCCCCGTATTTCAGGGCGTTGTCGACGAGATTGGCCAGGGTCTGGCCAATCAGCTCTCGGTTGCCGGCGATGATCAGCCCCTCCTCCGCGCGCACGTCGAGGACGAGTCCCTGATCCTCCGCCAGGGCCTCGTACAGCTCGCCGACGCCTCTGACCGCGGGGCCGATGTCCAGCGGCACCAGGATCTCCCGCGCACTGCCGGCCTCAAGCCGGGCGATCATCAGGAGCGCGTTGAACACCCGGATCAGCCCGTCCCCCTCCTCGATCACCGCCTCGAGCGCGGCACGCAGCTCGTCCGGCGTCGAGGACCGGCGCAGGGCCTCGTCGGCGCGGTTGCGCAGGCGCGTCAGCGGCGTCTTGAGGTCGTGGGCGATATTGTCGGAGACCTCACGCATCCCGCGCATCAGCTCGCCGATACGCTCCAGCATCAGGTTGAGGCTTGAGGCGAGGCGGTCGAGCTCGTCGCCGTTGCCGGCAACGGGGAGCCGGTCGTCGAGATCACCCGCCATGATGGCCCGGGTGGTCTGGGTCATGGCATCGACGCGCCGCAGGACGCGGCTCGCCGCGAGCCAGCCGCCGATTACGCCCAGGAGCACCACGGCGGCCAGCGAGGTGACGAAGGCCCGCCCGATCACCGCGCGCAGGCGGTCGCGCTCCTCGGTGTCGCGCCCCACGAGGAGCCGGAATCCGCCCGGCAGGGTGAAGACCCGCACGATCGCCCGGTGCGCCTCGGCATCCGAGTCGTTGCGGCCGTAGCGTGTCTCGCTCTGGCCGGGGGTCGCCAGCACGGCGGCGGGGACGTAGCCGACATTGCCGACGACGTGGTCGCCCCCGGCCGTGGTCACGAGGTAGAGCGAGGCCCCCGGCTCGCGCGAGCGCCGCTCCACCACGGTGATCAGCCGGCGCAAACCGCCGGCATTGTACTGTTCCGACAGGCCGTTGATCTCGGCGTCGATGGTCGAGACGATCTGGTCGTCGAGCACCGCGCGGGCGTTCCACGCGACGTAGCCCAACGCCAGGAAGGCGCAGAGTGCGAAGATAGCGAGATAGGCCAGCGACAGCTTGAACGCGGTGGTGCGGAACAGCTTCTGGAAGCGTGCGCCGCTCGTCTCTGGCGGGAGCGCGGCGTCGGCCCGTCGCGTGTTCACCCGGAGCTGCCCTCATCGACGCGCAGCACGTAGCCCGCGCCCCGGACCGTGTGGATGATCGGGGTGGGAAAACCCTTGTCGAGCTTGCCGCGAAGGCGTGAGACGTGGACGTCGATCACGTTGGTCTGCGGATCGAAGTGATAGTCCCAGACATGCTCCAGCAGCATGGTGCGCGTCACGACCTGCCCGGCATGGCGCATCAGGTACTCGAGGAGGCGGAACTCCCGCGGCTGCAGCTGGATCTCGCGCCCGGCGCGGGTCACACGATGTGAAAGGCGGTCAAGCTCCAGGTCGCCGATCCGGTAGCGCGTCTCCTCCGCGGCCCCGGTGCCGAACTGCCGCCGGGCCAGAGCCTCCGTGCGGGCGAGCAGCTCGGAGAACGCGTAGGGCTTCGGGAGGTAGTCGTCGCCGCCGGCACGAAGACCCTTCACCCGGTCGTCGACCTGTCCTAGCGCCGAGAGGATCAGCACGGGCGTCGCCACCTTCTGCTCGCGGAGCGAGCGGATCAGCGAGAGGCCGTCGAGCTTGGGCAGCATGCGGTCGACGATCAGCACGTCGTAGGCGCCTTCGCGCGCCAGGGCGTACCCGTCGAGGCCATCATGGGCGCTGTCGGCGACATGCCCGGTCTCGCGGAACGCCTTGACCAGGTAGGCCGCCGCCTCCCGATCGTCCTCGATGATGAGCAGTCGCATGGAACTGGTCCATAGCGTGCCGCACAATGCGGGGGAACGTGTCTCGGTTAGCATGGTCAAGCCGATCCCCTCCCCTATCGCCCCATGAGCCGATCGGATGAACGGGCCGGGTCCGCGGGGCGCGAATCCCGACCCGTTCCGAAGCGGCATTGAGGGTCCTCGGAGGGCGCGAGGTTCGCCGCGGCTTCGTCCGCGCGATCCGAGGAGCGGATCGGCGGCTCCGGCACCATCGCGCGCTGCCGATTACGGGACGCTCGCGGCGAGATGACTTCGCGGTAAGGCAAGCTCCGTGAGGGCCACGGTCCAAACGCGAAAAGGCCGCCCCGGAAGGAGCGGCCTTTTCGCGTCGTGTCTCGCGATGAGGGAATGGTTGGAGGTGTGTCCGGCAATTGCGATGGGCAGGCCTGGCGGCGACCGACTCTCCCGTGTCTTGAGACACAGTACCATGGGCGCTGGCGTGTTTAACGGCCGAGTTCGA
>NZ_JBKFBO010000131.1:0-4186 GCF_053346215.1 Methylobacterium sp. A49B | reverse complement strand
GGGCCGGGCCGGGGCGGCGGGCCGGGCTGCTGACGGGGCTGGTGGCGGGTCTCGCCGTCCTGGCCTCGCTGGGGCTGGCAGCCTGGCTGGTGGGGCCGGGATCGCCGGGGTCGGGCTTGCCGGGCTCGGCGGGATCCGGGAGCGCGGGGGCGGCGCCGCGGGCGGAGGCGACGCTGGCGGTCCAGAACGGCCTGCCGCCCAAGCCGCTGCCGGCGCTGTCGCTGGTGGTGCTGCCGTTTGCCAACCTGAGCGCCGACCCGGAGCAGGACTTCTTCGCCGACGGGCTGACCGAGGATCTGACCACCGACCTGTCGCACCTGGCCGGCAGCTTCGTGATCGCGCGCAACACCGCCTTCACCTACAAGGGCAAGGCCGTGGACGTGAAGCAGGTCGGGCGCGACCTGGGCGTGCGCTACGTGCTCGAAGGCAGCGTGCGCCGCACCGACGCCCACATCGTCCTCAACGCGCAGCTCATCTCGACGGAGACCGGCGCCCATGTCTGGGCCGACCGGTTCGAGGGCGAGCGGAGCCGCCTCGGCAAGCTCCAGACCGAGTTCGTCGCGCGGCTCGCCCGGTCGCTCGACGTGCAGCTCACGCAGGCGGAGAGCCTCCGCATCCTTCGCGACAGGGCCAGCAACCCGACCGCGGCCGACCTGAACATGCTCGGATGGGCAGCACTGAACCGCGAGCGCACGCCGGTCAACACGGAGGAGGCGCGCGCGCGGTTCGAGCAGAGCCTTCGGATCGAACCCGACAATTCACAAGCGAAGATCGGCTTAGCGCGGGCGATCGCGCAGGCGGTCAATACGCGGGTCAGCCGGAATATCCAGGCGGATAGCCAAAGGGCCTTCCAGCTGGCCACCGACGGGCTCGCGGCCGACCCGCGCAGCTCGATGGCCCACTACGTGATGGCCGAAGTCCTCAGGACGACCAAGGACTTCGAGAGGGGTCTCAGGGAGATCGCGATCGCCACGGAGTATGATCCGAACATGTCCATCGCGTACGCCCTGGCGGGGATCACGAACCTCTGGGCCGGACGTGCTGCGGAGACCTTCGCGCCTGTCGAGAAGGCGATCCGCCTGAGCCCCAAGGATACGGCGCTCAGTATCTGGGAATATTATATCTGCCACGCACATACGCATCTCGGGCATTGGCGGGATGCGGTGCGCTGGTGCGACCGATCCGTGGAACACACGCCGTATTTCTCAGCCTACATCGATCTCGCTGCCGCTCATGCGTGGTTGGGCGAGACGGAAGAGGCTTCGAAAGCCGTCGCCGACATCCTGAGGATCTCACCCGGCTACACGGTTCAGAAGTGGGCGCGCGCGGATTGGTCGAGGAACAAGACGTTCCTTGAAGAATATCAACGCATCGTCGAGGGCTTGCGCATGGCCGGCCTGCCGGAAGGTTCGACGGATTAGGGCAACGCGATCGCCGGCCGAGCAGGCCCAGGGTCGGCCGCGCGCCCGGGCATCGCGCGGATCCGACGCGTCGACGAACGCAGAACGTGGTGGTCGGTCTGCCGGATGTTCGCATTTCGAAGGCGCCAGACCCGGCCTGAACCGTCAGATGTCGAAATGATCCGCGAAAAGATCACCGGTACAAAGGAAGGCAGAACCCGATTAGACAAAGCCCGAGCAAGAGTAAACAGCCGCCCAAGATTTCGATCCGTATTGCTCGACTGCCGAATCTCGATCTGATCAGGATTAACGCAGCCCCAGAAGCGATCGATATCACGCTTATGTAGAACATCGAGACTGTCGCGACAGATCAATAAGTTAGAATTTCGAATCGAGGGATCGTTCGACCGGGTCGGCCCGTTTAGCAGAGTCTTCGTCAAATCAAAACAGTTGCGAGCCCGTCGAGGCCGCCCTCTGCGCGATCGTTTCGGATCGGCCACGAAGGGGTGCGATAGGCGATGCGGGTGATGAGGCTGTTGGGTGGAGAGATCACGCGACCGCGTTCGCCGCGTGCGGCGTGCTCAGCGAGTCGCGGCGACGCGTCGTTCCGATGGTCTCAGCCCCAAGGGACGGCGAGACAACCATCGACTGTGAGAGCAACGGGCGCGATCGCCTCGCACCACGATCGGCTCAGAGATACGAGTCGCGGGCGGCAACCAAGTGCCGCATATCCGATTGGGGCTGCCGAGCGTCAGTCTCTCAAGCGGACTGGATTCGGGCGGCTTCGTGGCCGACTCGAACCTTCGGAATCGGCGAAGTGACAGCACCCTGCTGGGCGACGTCGCGCAGAGCAGCCACCATCGCGTCGGTCTGGGCGTCGAGGGCCTTGACTTGGCGGCCGCCCCCGGTGCTCTGCCACGCGATAGCGAAGCACGCGACGATCGCCGCCATACTGGCGATCAGAGGGGCGATGATGAGTGCGGCCAGAGCACTGATCGGAGTCAGAACGACGGCCGCCAAGAGGCCGCTGCCGATCGCTACCGCAACCAAGAGAAGCATCGTCGCCTCGGCTCATGGGTTCAGCGACGACCGTCGAGCGCTGCTCAGGCCGTGCTAGGCCCAGTCCGTTAACGCCTGGTTAACGGCAAGCTTATGCCGCAGACTAACCCTTAGGATTCCTGGCTAGACAAGATCTTCGATCGAATGGCCGAGCTTGCGGCAATGCGCAGCCGCGCCAACGATCGCTTCCGCAGGTCCCGGTCGAAACATGCTCGATGCCCCGCGAAGCCCCCGCACGTGCGACCGCGATCCTGGCACGCGGATTGGAGGCCGAGAGGCCGACGTCCCGAGGCCGCAAATGGCTGAGCGCCGGTCGGGTTTCGGCACGTTCGACAGGGACCGCGTCCTCCTCGGACTGATACGAATCGACCAGTGCTGGTAGATCATGATCACTTGTCGGCCTTCAACCTGGAGTGATAGAGGCCTGCTCCGGTTTCGTGCAGGACAAGAACCTCCGATGACCAGTGAAGGCCGCGCGGAAACGCGTCTGAGCCGAATCGCCGCGGCGATCGGATGCCCCGTCGAGACCTTCTATCTCTCGGACAGCGCCCACGAGGCCAACGCGACGTTCGAATTGCTCCGCCTGTGGGGAACCATCACCGAACCGCGAGCGCGTCAGCGAATTCTCGCACGCGCGCGACAGGAGGCCCGTGCGGTTTCCATGGTGATTAAAGCCGCGGAGTGACCTCGACGCGCCTGATCCACCCTCCGTTGCGGCTGTGAGGATAGCCGGACGGCGGGTCGATGTCGGTCCGTTTGCGGTCGCGCGCCGGGGAGCCGATCGCGCAGTTGGGGGAGGAGGGCTTCGGCGACTCCATCAGGGCTGCCCGTCACCTGCGCAGGCTGTCACCTCCGCAACAGCGTTTCTCGCTGGTCCGAAGCCGTCGGTCTCAGACGACCTGCGCGATCCAGCCGAGAACCGTTGCGCAACGCTCCGCCTGATCGCGGGTGAGGCCTGATGCGACGGCGGTGCCGTCGCGATACACCACGAAGGTCCCGTCACCGACAGGGCGGATCTTGATCGAAGCCATCACGCGCCCTCCGGGACGAGGGTCTGCAGCTGCGTCAGCCCGGAGGCCGTGAGTTGCCACGTGGCGAGAGCATCGTCGGTGACCCCGGGGCCGCCGACCCGCGTCAGGTGGCCGAGACTTTCGAGTGCGCTGAGGCGGCTGTGATCGCCCGGCCAGGAATCGTCGGGCTTCTTGCGGATCGAGATTCGGTAATCACGGGCTTCTGCAGCCTTGTTGAGAAGGCGTCGCTCGTGGTTGACCAGCATTGATCCTCCTGCCCGGAATGGGTTGCGGCCCATTACTTAGATGCAGGCTGGCGCATATGGCCAAGCTTGGCAACCCCCGGCTTCCATCAGGAGATCCGGACCGCCGCGCCCATCCACCGGGTTGAAGGCTGTCCGCGCGCGTCAGTGCGGCAGATTGATAGGCTAGCGCACGATTGCGCGGCTGCGTCTATGCGGGGTCGCGCAGGAACGGTCTCCATCGCGCACGAAAAAGGCCGGCCGGGTCGCCCCGGCCGGCCAGTTTTGCGTGCGCGACGCGCGCGGCCGCGATCAGCGCAGGAGCTGGAGCACGCCCTGCTGGGCCGAGTTGGCCAGCGACAGGGCCGAGATGCCCATCGACTGGCGCGTCGTGAGCGCCTGCGAGTTCGCCGCCTCCTGGTTCAGGTCCGCGTTCGTCAGGTTGGCCGAGCCGGTCTGCAGCACGTTGATCAGC
>NZ_JBKFBO010000130.1:0-9487 GCF_053346215.1 Methylobacterium sp. A49B | reverse complement strand
GCCGCGTCGGCCGCCGACCTGCCGCGCCGGGCCGCGCCGCCGCCGGTGTTCACGCCGGTCCCGGTCTTCACCTGGACGGGCGCGTATTTCGGCATCAATGCGGGCTACGCCTACACCGAGGCGGACACGATCCGGACCGTGGGCATCGGCGCCCTCCAGAGCAACGTGAACAACCTGCTGCGCAGCCCGGCCGTCCGCCTGCCGCAGGACGGCTTCACCGCCGGCGGCCAGGTCGGCTACAATTATCAGTTCACCCCCGGCTCCGGCATCGTGGTCGGCGTCGAGGCGGATGCCGCCTACATGGATCTGCAGCGCACCGGCGTGCAGTCGATCTTCCGTCCCGCCTTCAACCCGAACGTCCTGACCAACACCTACCGGACGGATCTGAGCTTCCTCGGTACCGTGCGGGGACGCGTCGGCTACGCCTTCGACCGCGTCTTCGTGTACGGCACCGGCGGCTTCGCCTACGGCGACGTGACTCAGCGCGCCGGGTTCCAGACCGGTGCCCCGCTCACCTACTTCGGCAGCCGTTCGCGGATCGACACCGGATACGCCTACGGCGGCGGCATCGAGTACGCGCTGCCGACCGACTCGTTCCTGAACTTCTTCCGCTCCAGCGCCGTGACGCTCAAGGCCGAGTATCTGCGCTACGATCTCGGCAGCCACAACCTGCTCGTCGGCTCCGTCGGGGGACCGGGCATCGGCTACATCTCGCGCTTCCGGACCGAGGGCGGCATCGCCCGCGCCGGCCTGAACTTCAAGTTCGGCTCCTACTGAGCGCGGCGGGCGCTTTCAGCCCCGGCCCGTCCGGCTGGAGCGCCCGACCGGACTGCCTACGTCACCGCGAGCGCCCCGGGGGCCACGGCTTCTGAGGCGCTCGCCGTCCGGTGCGGCTCTTCCGGGATCGGAGCGGCCTGCGCCCCGGATCCTGCGCGCGGCTGCGCGAGCGTGGCAGCAGCGCGGCGGCGACGACCCGCGTCGATTCGCTCCCTGATCGCGCCGCCGCCGAGCTTGATCGGGAGACCGGTCGCCTACGGGGCGACAGCATCGCCGTCGAATCCGTGGGCGTTGAAGATCCTGCGGACGAGACCCGCGCGCTTGGCCTCCTGCAGCCACGCGGTCACGTAGGCGAGGGCAACGGGACGGCCCTTCGGCAGAGCCACGGCGACCTGCGTCTGCTGGAAGCCGCCGCTGACGATCCGGGAGCCCGGAACCTGCGGGACGACCGGCCGCAGCGTGTCGCGCGAGAGGGCGAAGGCGTCCGCTTGTCCCGCCCGCATGCGGCTGACCGCCTCGGCCACCGACGGGACAGCCACGGGCTGCGTCCGCGTCAGCGTGCGCGCCGAGGCGCGGAGCGTCGTTGTGCCGTCGATGGCCAGGACCCTGATGCCCGGCCGGTCCACCTGCGCCACGTCGGTGATCCCCGAGGCCGCGCTGGCGAGGTAGGTGCTCTCCAGGTCGTAGTAGCCCGGCCCGAAATCGAGCACCTGCCGCCGTGTCGCGTCGACCGGCATGAAGCTCACGTCGAGGCTCCCGGCCTGGAGGGCGGCGGCCGCCGCACCCGAGTTCGGGAACAGGGTGACGGCGAGCGGTACTCCGGCCACCCGGGCCAGGTCCGCGCCCAGATCGGCGGTGACGCCCTCGGGCGTCCCGTCCGCCGCGCGGCCGACGAAGATGAGTCCGGCGGACGGCGCCTCGATGAGGCCGGCACGAAGCGTGCCCGTGGGGGCGAGTTCGGCCCTCGGGGCGGCGTCCTGGGCGTGGCTGGCCGGTGTCATGCCGGCGAGGATAATGGCCGCCGCGACGGGCGACCAGACGGAACGGACACGACCGGTCCCCCGGACCGGGGCTGCGGCACGAGCCCCATCACAAAGCGCGGAGACGGGTTGTGCGCCGCCGCCGCGGGCGCCATCTCGTCGGGGCCCTTGTCGGGGCAGGGGCGGGTCGTCGGGTCGACCGAGCCTTCCCCCGTCCATCGTTCCCCCGGAACGGAGCAACCGCTGATCCCAGCCTGAACGTCGCAGGAGCTTTGCCATGGCGTATGTCACCAAAGAGCGGGCCGCGGACGGCCACTTCCGGGTCATCGTAGCGGGCCGGCCTGTGACGGAGACCTGCGAGAAGCGGCAAGCCAAGATGCTCGTGCGCGCCATCCGCCGGCTGCGCTCGCTGAAGAAGGCCAAGAAGAAGGACCGCGGCGTCCCTCTGTTCGGCGGCGCCCGACTCGGCTGACGCGGCGCGCGGCCGCCCGGACCGGGACGAGACCGGTCAGGCCCCGGGCGATCCTGCCTCGCGGCCCTCGTCCGGCGGATCCACAGACGGCCGCGTGCCTCACGGGAACGTCTCGGGCGGTCGCGGGTTCGTCCGCGACGCAGGAGGTCCGCAACCGCCATGATCATGATCATCATCTGCTTTCTCGCGCCGTGGCTCGCCATGTTCCTGCGCGGGAAGGTGTTCCAGGGGATCCTGTGCATCCTCCTGCACCTCACGCTCATCGGCTGGATCCCGGCGACGATCTGGGCCCTGATCGTCACCCGGCGCGAGAGCGCGGCCTGAGCGGCCGGTCGGCCCGGCCGGCGGAAAGAAGCGCCGGTCCGGGCGTTGTCCGGTGGCATCGACGTGGAGGATCGGGATCATGCGCGGACGTCGCAGAACGGCGGGCGGCCCGTCCGGGTGGCTCACGATGGGAACGGAGATCGCGATGCTCGGCGTCGAGGCCCAGATGGTCATCGGCCAGCGCATCGCGATGCTGATGGTCGGCGGCCCGAAGGCGCGCCGGGAGGCGCAGCGCATGGTGACCGAGAAGGTCCTGGCCGCCGGCAGTGCCGCGGCGACGATCGCCATGGGCGGTACGCCGCGGAAGGTCGTGCGCGGCTATCGCCGGAAGGTCCAGGCCAACCGCCGGCGCCTCGGCCAGGGCTGACGGCCAGCGGTCCAAGGCCGCCCCGACCGGGCCGGGACCGGATGTCCGCTTCCGATCCGGCCATCCTTGGCGCCCGCCGCCGGACCGGCATCCCCCTCGGTCGCGCGCCCTAGCGCGCCAACCGATCGACCAGTGCGCGAACCTGCGCCCGATCCATCGGCTGCGGGTCGACGGACCGGTGGATGAGCAGCCCTTCGATCATGGCATCCAGCACCTTCGCGGCCTCCGGCGCGAAGTGCCGCTCGAGCGCGGCCCGGCTCCGTCCCATCCATCGCCGCATCACCGCCCGCATCGGCGGATTGCGCGCCGCCAGGGCGTACAGCTCGTAGCTCAGCAGCAGCGCGCGCGGCCCCACCCAGCGCGCGTCCACCACCAGGTCGACCACGGCCTCGCAGGCCGCGTCGGTGGTCGCGCAGGCGCCCAGGCGCTCCTCGAACCCGTTCGCCACCGCATCGGCGAGGTGCGTGAACGCCTCCAGCAGCAGCGCGTCCAGGCTGGCGAAGTGGTAGGTCATCGAGCCCAGCGGCACGTCGGCCGCCGCCGCGACGCGGCGGTGGGTCGTGCCCGCCACCCCGTGCTCGGCGATGACGTCGAGCGTCGCCCGGATGATGCGGCTCCGCCGTTCGGGATCGTAGCGGCGCTGGGCTGCGGTCAAGGCGAACTCCGGGAGGGCCGGCTTGGAGGGTCGAGTGCGGACGGTTGGCATCCTCCGCCGTTGCGTACATATGTACATAACGGAGCAGGAGGGAAGGCTCCCGCATCGTCCGGCGCGGCAAGGATCGAACGTCCATGAGAACCGAGAAGCAGAAGATGCTGGCGGGCGAGGCCTACCGGCCGAACGACCCGGAACTCGCGGCGGATGCCCAGCGGGCCCGGGACTGGATGGTCCGCTACAACACGAGTCTTGCGGCCTCGCCGGACGAGCGGCGGGTGATGCTGGCCGCGCTGTTCGCGCATGTCGGCGCCGGCGCGGTGGTGCGACCGCCGTTCCACTGCGACTACGGCCAGCACATCTCCCTGGGGGAGGGGGCCTTCCTGAACTTCAACTGCGTGATCCTCGACGTCGCCCCCGTCGTCATCGGCGCGCTGACGCAGGTCGGGCCCGGCGTGCAGTTCCTCACCGCCGACCATCCCCGCGATCCCGCGCTCCGACGGGCCGGTGTCGAGAGCGGCCTGCCGATCACCGTCGGGACGAATGTCTGGATCGGCGGCGGCGCGCTGATCCTGCCCGGGGTCACGGTTGGAGACGACGCCATCATCGGCGCGGGGGCGGTGGTCACCCGCGACGTGCCCGCGGGGGCGACCGTCACGGGCAATCCGGCCCGGCCGCGCGGAACGGCCTGACCGGCCCGGCACGGCCCGGCGCCGTCTCGCGCCGTCTCCGAAGGCCGCCCGGCATTCCGCGGCGCGGCTTCTTCTTCGCGGCGCCGAGGCCCGGACCCTGTCCCGGATCCGGATCCCGCGGCGACGGCTCGCCAGACTTGCCATGACTGTCCGCGAACTTCGACGCGTGCGCGTCGATCCAGAGGGCGGATCGGCCCGGCGGACGACGACCGCCCGCGCCTCGCGTCACCCGTCGCGAGACCCGCACGCCGATTCCGCGGCTCCGCGGCCCGCCTTGCCTGATCGTCCCGGCAAGAACTGCCAATTCGTCCCGCAACCCTTTGAAAAGCTGAGGCAATTTGTGGCATAAGGGACACAGGCCGGCGGCATTCGCGTGCGCGGACCGCCGGTGCCAGGGATTAAACTATTCGTGAATTGCGGAGCGATGCCCGCCCGATGTGAATGGCTGTGCGCAGTCGCGGACAAGCACGCGCGTCCTGAACATCTGGCTGGGGGAAGATATGCGCGCCTTACGAGGCAGCCTGATCGCGTCTGTGGCGATGTTGCCCAGTCTTGCGGAGGCGCAGCAGGCCGTAACACTTGGGGAGATCAGCGTCGTCTCGACCTCGCCGGTCGGCGCGGGCGGCGGCAATTCCAGCGCCGTTCAGAACCTGAACACCCTCGGCCAGACCGTGCCGACCGCACCCGCCGGTCCGGCGCGCCTGCGCGGCTCCGAGCAGCCGCTCAACAAGATCCCCAGCACGGTCGAGACCGTCACGGCCCGCCAGATCGACGTCGACCGCGGCACCGACAACATCCTCGCGACCTTCGCGCGGGAGACGCCGGGCGTGAACCTCAACGACTCGCAGGGCAACGGCAACCGGGTCGATCTCAACTACCGCGGCTTCACCGCCTCGCCGGTGCAGGGCGTGCCGCAGGGCCTGGCCGTCTATCAGAACGGCATCCGCATCAACGAGGCCTTCGGCGACGTCGTCAACTTCGACCTGATCCCCCCGCAGGCGGTCCAGCGGATCGACGTGGTCACCGGCAACCCGATCTTCGGCCTCAACGCCATCGGCGGCGCGGTCAACATCCAGATGAAGAACGGCTTCACCTGGCAGGGGACCGAGATCTCGGCCTGGGGCGGCTCGGACGCGCGCACCGCCGGCTACCTCGAATACGGCAAGGTCTCCGACAACTGGAGCTTCTACTTCACGGGCGACGGGCTGAACGACCGCGGCTGGCGCTACCAGAATCCGAGCACGATCGGCAGGCTCTACGCGGATCTCGGCTACCGGTCGCAGGATTCGGAGTTCCACCTGATCGGGCTCGCCGCCCGCAGCTTCTACGGCGCGGCCGCCGCCACCCCGGTGGACTTCACCCACATCGATCCGCGGGCGATCTTCACCTACCCGCAGACCCAGACCACCCAGGTCGGCACGCTGCAGCTCACAGGCCGGGTGGACATCTCGCCGACCTGGGATCTCGCCGGCAACGCCTATTACCGGCGCTTCAGCGAGACCTACGTCGACGGCAACCAGGGCAACTTCGAGAATTGCAGCAGCCGCGGCAGCTTCCGGGGCTTCCTGTGCTTCCAGGACGACGCGTTCAACGTGAACGCGCCGCCGACCAGTCAGGTGGCGGCGCGCCGGGCCTATGCCAACCAGTTCACCATCATCGGCCTGAACGGCCAGCCGATCCCCTTCCGGAACGTTCCCTACGGCACCATCGACACGACCCTGACCAACTCGGAAGCCTACGGTGGCTCGTTGCAGGCAGCCAACCGGGATCGGATCTTCGGACTGCCCAACACCTTCGTGGTCGGTGGCAGCGTCGATGCCTCGAATTTCTCGTTCAAGTCGGATAGCCAGTTGGGCGTGATCAACCCGAACCTTTCGGTCAGCGTCGATCCGAACAACCCGTATTACGGGACGATCCCCGGCCTGGGCACGACCGACATCCGCACGCTCGGCGCGATCGGCCTCGCCCCGACCAATGTCAGCGGGTCGACGCTGTATCTCGGCCTCTACGCCACCGACACGCTCGACTTGACCGACCGGCTGTCGCTCACCGCCGGCTTCCGTCTCAACTACGCCCGCATCCAGACGCGCGACCAGACCGGGTTCTCGCCGGACGTGACGGGCACGCACGAGTACACCAAGGTCAACCCGCTGGCGGGCCTGACCTACCAGTTCGATCCGGCCCTCAACCTCTACGGCAGCTACTCGGAATCGAACCGTGCGCCGACGCCCCTGGAGCTGTCCTGCTCCAGCCCGACCCAGCCGTGCCTGCTGCCGAACTCGCTGGTGGCCGACCCGCCGCTCAAGCAGGTCACCGGCCAGACCTACGAGGCCGGCTTCCGGGGCGTGATCCCGGCCTTCCTCCAGGGCGGCGCCCTGACCTACAAGGCCGGCGTCTTCCGCACCGACCTGACCAACGACCTCTACCAGGTCGCCGTCGCCGGCAACGCCGCCCGCGCCTACTACATCAACGTCCCGGCGACCCGGCGACAGGGCATCGAGGTCGGCGCGGAATACGCCGTCACCCCCGACCTGCTGATCTACGCGAACTACGCCCTGGTCGACGCGACCTTCCAGTTCAACGAGACGCTGTCTTCACCGAACAATCCGCTGGCCAACGCCGACGGCTCGATCAACGTCCGCCGGGGCGACAAGATCCCGCTGGTCCCGGATCACCAGATCAAGGCCGGGTTCGAGTACTTCATCACCCCGAACTGGCGCTTCGGCCTCAACGTCTCGGCGTTCTCGTCCTCCTACTATCGCGGCGACGAGTCGAACCTGAACCGCAAGCTGCCGGCCTACTACGTGATGAACCTGACGACGAAGTATCAGGTCACCAAGAACCTGGAGATCTTCGGGCTGATCACCAACCTGACCAACAACCGCTACGCCACATTCGGGACGTTCGCGGAGCCGGGTGCGGTGGCCGGCAACCTCTCGATCAACGACCCGCGGACCACGACCCTGGCCCAGCCGCTCTCGATCTATGCGGGCCTGACCTACCGGTTCGGCGCCGATCCCGTGCCGATGGCGCCGGAGCCGATCATCCGGAAATACTGAACCGGAACCGCCGCGACCGACCCGGCGGAGCCGCAGACCCCCTGCGGCTCCTTCCCGTTTCGGGGGATCGACGCGGGGCGCTCAGGATGGATGCGGCACCCCGATGGAAGCGGCTCCACGATCGGGCCGCCCGCTCCCGGCCTTCACGCCCCCCGGATCCGCCACCGGTGACACGGTTGCGCGCCCGCGGCATGTCGAAGGCCGAGGGGGAGCGCGGCACAGGGTTCGCCCGTATCGGCGGGACTTGAAATACTGGCGGCGTGATGCGGATTGACTGGCGTTTCCGGGCGGTAGATCCGGGACAGGCGCAGCCATCTGTCTCGATCACGTTGGACAGAAGGCAAGCAATACGCTGTAGTTGGAGGGCCAATAAAGAAACACATCGGAGGAATGCCGCATGCCGTCGCTCAGCCGCCGTGATCTGCTCGCGGCCACGACAGCGCTGATCGCGCCCCCGCTGATCCGGCCCGCCCGGGCCCAGGCGCCCGTCATCCGGCTCGGCGTGCTCAATGATCAGTCCGGCCCCTACAGCGATGACGGCGGGGCGACCTCGGTGGCCTGCGTGCGCCAGGCCGTGCAGGAATTCGGCGACGGCCTGAAGGTCGAGGTGATCTACGCGGACCACCAGAACAAGCCCGATGTCGGGGCCGCCATCGCGCGGCAATGGCTCGATCAGGACGGCGTCGACGCCATCATCGACGTGCCGACCAGTTCGGTCGCGCTCGCGGTCAACCAGATCTGCCGCGACAAGAACAAGGTGCATCTGAATTCCGGCGCCGCGACCACGGATCTCACCGGGGCGCAATGCAGCCCGAACACCGTCCACTGGACCTACGACACCTACATGCTCGCCCGCTCGACCGGTGGCGCGATGGTGAAGGCGGGCGGCGACACGTGGTACTTCATCACGGCGGACTACACCTTCGGCCAGCAGTTGCAGCGCGACACCACCCGCGTCGTCGAGGCGTCCGGCGGCAAGGTCCTGGGCAGCCGCGCCTACCCGTTCCCGGGGACGTCCGACTTCTCATCCCTGCTGGTTCAGGCGCAGTCCTCCGGCGCGAAGGTGCTGGGACTGGCCAATTCCGGGGCGGATACGATCAACTGCATCAAGCAGGCGCACGAGTTCGGGCTTGATCAGAGCATGAAGATCGCCGCGATGCTGTTCTACAGCACCAACGTCCATGCGCTGGGTCTCGAACTCGCGCAGGGGCTGCTGCTCACCGAGAGCTTCTACTGGGACCTGAACCCGCGCACCCGGGCGCTCACGGAGCGCCTGCATCCGAAGATCGGGCCGGCCTGCCCCAACATGGTTCAGGCCGGCTGCTACGCGGCGACGCTGCACTACCTGAAGGCGGTCGCGGAGATCGGGGTCGCGGCGGCCAAGGCGGACGGCAAGGCCGCCGTGGCGCGGATGAAGGCGATGCCGACCGAGGACGACGCGTTCGGGACGGGACGCATCCGCGCCGACGGGCGCAAGGTCCAGCCCTCCTATCTCCTTCAGGCGAAGGCGCCGGGCGAATCGAAAGGCGGATGGGACCTGCTCAAGACGGTCGCGACGACGCCCGCCGAGGACGCGTACCGCCCGGAACGCGAGGGCGGCTGTCCCCTCGTCAAATGAGCATCGGACGCCCGGGAGGTTGACCGACGACCGGTGTCCCGGGCCGGCGCGAACCGCGCACTGTCGGGGGTCCGACATGGGGCTCGCGAGGCGCGGGATCGTGCGGTTTCCGGCAGCCTCGATGTCATTGCAGCCGACGGGCCGAAGCCGAATTCCGGAGACCGCCGGACGGGGGCTCGGCCGCCCCCGCCTGTGTCCGCTTCGTCACAGCCATCGCGCATGTCGGCGGCAGGCTGCAACCAAGGGGCGGCTCAGATGTTGTCGCGCTTGGCCACGGATCTGGACATGTATTTCCGCAGCCTGATGCATGTTAATAGAAGATTTACTATAGCGACTTGCATCGAAGACGCTCGGTGTGTCCGTAAAACTACAGCCAATTTGCTCAGAGATCGGTAGCCTTAGCGCCAGATCAAACCTTTGGATTGGCCCCGATGACCAAGCTCCTCGCCTCGCTGACCGCCTTTACCGCCCTGACCGCTGCCGCCTCGGCGGCCGACCTTCCGCGCCGTGCCGCGCCGCCGCCGGTGTTCACCCCCGTGCCGGTGT
>NZ_JBKFBO010000129.1:0-42519 GCF_053346215.1 Methylobacterium sp. A49B | reverse complement strand
GGCCCCGCCGCCGGCCCGGCCGCGCGCGCCCCGGCTCCGGGCAGATCCTCGTCGTCGTCCTCGTCCTCGGGCAGGACCAGCGCCTGGACGGCCGCGGCCGAGAGCGCGAACACGCCCACCGGCCGGGCGATGTTCTTCAGATCGAGCTTGCCGCGGTCCTCGAACCGGCAGGGCAGCCGGTCGCGCACCTGATCGTGGACCGAGCGCGAGACGCACAGGCCGCCCGGCTCGGCCAGCGGCTCCAGGCGGGCGGCCACGTTGACGCCGTCGCCGAACAGGTCGCCGTCGGCCTGGGCGAGCACGTCGCCGACGGTGATGCCGAAGCGCAGGCGGAAGCGGCGCTCCTCGGGCAGGGCGGGCTCGCGCTGCGCCATGGCCTGCTGGATGCGCAGCGCGCAGGTGACGGCGCGCAGCGGGCTGGGGAACTCCACGAGCAGGCCGTCGCCCATGGATTTGACGATGCGGCCCTGGGCGGCCTGGATGGCCGGATCGGTGACCTCGCGGCGCAGGGCCTTGAGGCGCCGGATCGTGCCGCCCTCGTCGGCGCCCATGAGCCGGCTGTAGCCGACGATGTCGGCCACGAGGATCGCCGCCAGACGCCTACTCATCGGTGTGTGGCCTCACGCGCATGCAACTCGGACGCGGCCGTGTATCGGGACGGTCATAGCATGACGGAGGGCGCGGCAGGCAAGTCCATCGCGACGATGATCTCTATTGGCTGCGCGCGTGCGGATCATCACCGCCGCCGCGACTGCATCGGCGCATCGTTCCACATCGATCCTGCCGAAGGAGCTCGCCATGTGGAACCGGATCATCGCTTCCATGACATCATGGTATACCAATGCACGTGCCGGTCGCGATCTGTGCCGGCTCGATTGCAGATGCCTCGAAGACATAGGCCTCAATCCGAAAGATGTGACGATCGGACTTGGGCCGTCATGCCACCGACTTCGGCACCATCCATCCTGGGATCAGGAGTCAAGACCCGTAGATCGCGCCATTTATATCCGCGAAAATTAGAAAGTTGACGATCTAATACATCCTGGAATGGCCGCCGATAAGTGGGCTGTCCTAGGGTCCGGGCCTCGCGCCGGAACCAGCCCGGTCGGCTCGGGGTTTATGTCGGACCCCGGATCCGCAACGCCCAAGCACTGAGTGCCCATGAGCGCGCCTGCAAAGTCATTCCTCGCTATCGGGGCCGCCTTCGCCGCCGGCGTCGTCGTCACTGCAGCCTATGTCGGCGCTCCATCCGAGACGACAGGGGCCCGGCAGGGCATGATGAGCGGCGCCCCTGAGCCAGCCGCCCCCAGCCAGCCTCCACACGCCGCCAGTGTCGCAGCCCACGCCCCGGCCGCGCGCATGGCCGAATCGGCTGCGGCAACGGAAGGGGCAAAGCAGAGGGCAACGCAGGGCGTGCCGGCACCCGTGACGGAGGCCTGGGTCGATCCGGTCAAGCAACGGACGGCCGGGGGTGCGGGCACACCGCCCCGCCCCCCGCTGGTGTTCCACATGGATCGCGAGCGGGCCGAGAGGGACACAGCGCACCGGGAGGAAGCGGCCGTGATGCCGCCGCGCCGGCCGAAAGCATCCGAGTTCCTCGCGAAGACCGCGGGGCAGCGCGATCCGGACGCCACAGGCACTTCTGTCGCCGGGAACGCTGCGGCGCGGTCCCCAGGCGCTGCGCCATCCCGCAAGACGCAGGCGTCCCGGCAGTTGGCGAGTTCCCAGCGACGGCCGATCGGCGGCCGGTTCGCCGCCTCCGAGGCGGAGCAGGACGAGATCCGCCTCGCGGTCGAGAGGCAGGCGCGCCGGGCTCCCATCGCGCGGCGGGACTTCGCGGCCTGGCCGCCCGACCCCTACGCCCTGCGCAACCCCGACGGCCTCGATCGCTACGAGCGAGACGTCGCGGACCGCCCGCCCGTTTCCCGACGCCGTGTCACCTCTGCCGAGACGGGCGGCGTCCTGCGCTGGCTTGAGGAACCTTGAGTCTTCCGTTCCGAGATGGTGATGGCGCGCATGATGAACTTCCGGACCCTGACCGTCGGCGTCGTCGTGGCTGCCATCCCGTGGGTCGGCGCAGCCCATGCACTCAGCCCCGCCGACATGCAGGCCCGTACGGCCGTGATCGCGAACCGCTATCTCCAGATCTGGTCCTCGAACAATGTGAGCCCCGTCGCGGACGTGCCCTACATGTACGGGCGCACGGTCCAGTTCTACGGCAAGCCGTACACGCAGGCTGACCTGCAGGCGGAGAAGCGACGGGCCATCGCCCAATGGCCCGTGCGGCGCTACGTCCATCGGCCCGGCACGATGCGGATCCTCTGCAACGCCGAGGCGCGCAAGTGCGCCGCCCGCTCCACGATCGATTTCGCGGTGGCCAATCCCAACCGAGGAACCCGCAAGAGCGGTTCAGCGAAATTCGACCTGGGCGTCAGCTTCGCGGGCCCGCATCCCGTCATCCTCTACGAGGGCGGGAGTTCGAATCGGCGGCAAGCCGGCGCGCTGTCCGGACGTTCCGGTTCCTAGCCGCACGCAGGTCTCATCCGCGTATCAAGTCACGCATCGGGACGCATCGGGACGCACCTCGACGACGAGCCGGCGCCGATCCGAAGGTCAATGCGTCCGCACGGCAAAGCATTTCCGTTTGTCGATGGGTGAAATAATCACAATTGGATCGTATTTCAGACGCGACATGCAATCTTCGTTTCGACCCGCGAACGCGTTTCATGTCTCCTGATCGGGCATGTTCAGCATCCTCATCCGTTACTGCCGGCGCAGCGCGGGCACCAGACTGACCGAATCGACGTCCGCGAGCCGATTTCCTGTATCCAGCGCCGCGTAATCCGCCGAGCTTGCCTTGTTTGGCGCTCGGGGCTGCGCTCACGCTGCTCCTCTCCGCCGTGCAGGCATGACGTTTGGGCGTCAGGCGGAAGTCGAGACGTGCGCCGACAGGGGCTGTGCCATGCGCCGCCGCCGGCCTCCGTTCATTGACTTCGCAGCCGCACACCTGCATATCGGCGGTGCAGCGTCAGCGGCCGTCACGGTCCGCTTGAGGGGGCTGCGTGACGGATCGGGCGCCACCCGGCGTGATCCGGCCCCCCTCTTCATAACGTGCATGCACCCGGGCCGCCCCATCACGCGGGCTGCCCCCTGCCAACGGACCGATCCGAAGACGGCGCCGCTCGCGAGGAACGCGGGGCGCCCGGTCGGCCCTGCTGCATCGGATACATCCTTGACCCAATTCACCGATTTCGGCCTCGCCCAGCCCGTGCTGCGGGCTCTCAGCGAGGCCGGCTACGTCGCGCCGACCCCGATCCAGGCCCAGGCGATCCCGCCGGCCATGGAGGGCCGCGACCTCTGCGGCATCGCCCAGACCGGCACCGGCAAGACCGCGGCCTTCGCGCTGCCGATCCTGCACCGCCTGTCGCTCTCGGACCGCCGCGCCCCGCGCCGCGGCTGCCGGGTGCTGGTGCTGTCGCCAACCCGCGAACTCGCCAACCAGATCGCCGAATCCTTCACGGATTACGGCCGCCACCTGCACTACACCACCACGGTGGTGTTCGGCGGCGTCACCATCAGCCGCCAGGAGCGGGCGCTCGCGCCGGGCGTCGACATCCTGGTCGCCACGCCGGGCCGGCTGATCGACCTCGTCGACCGCCGCTCCCTGACCCTCGACGGCGTCGAGATCCTCGTCCTCGACGAGGCCGACCAGATGCTCGACCTCGGCTTCATCCACGCCCTCAAGCGCATCGTGAAGATGCTGCCGGAGAAGCGGCAAAGCCTGTTCTTCTCGGCCACCATGCCGAAGAACATCGCCGGCCTCGCGGCGCAGTACCTCACCGATCCGGTCCAGGTCGCGGTGACGCCGGTCGCCACCACCGCCGAGCGGGTCGAGCAGCAGGTGATCTTCGTCCACACAGGCGCCAAGCAGGCGCTGCTCGGCCACATCCTACGCGATCCGGCGATCGAGCGCGTCCTCGTCTTCACCCGCACCAAGCACGGGGCGGACCGGGTGGTGCGCGGCCTCGACAAGGTCGGCATCGCGGCCGCGGCGATCCACGGCAACAAGAGCCAGCCCCAGCGCGAGCGGGCGCTCGCCGCCTTTAAGGACGGCTCCTGCCGGGTGCTGGTGGCCACCGACATCGCGGCCCGCGGCATCGACGTCGAGGGCGTGAGCCACGTGGTCAACTTCGACCTGCCGAACGTGCCGGAGAGCTACGTCCACCGGATCGGCCGCACCGCCCGCGCCGGCGCGGACGGACTGGCGATCTCGTTCTGCAACGACGAGGAGAAGGCCTACCTGCGCGACATCGAGCGCGTGACGCGTCAGAAGGTGCCGGTGGCGGGTTTCCCGGAGGGCTTCAGCCCGCCGTCGCGCCAGGAGGCCGCGGAGATCGCCCGCGAGGAGGAGCGCCGGCCCGAGCGCCAGCAGCGCCCCGGCGGCGGCCGTCCGGGTCAGCGGCCCCGGCAGCAGCAGGGCCGGCCCCAGCAGGGGCGGCCCGAGGGCGGACGCGGCTTCGGCGGCCAGGGTGCGCCCCGGCAGGGGCGGCCGCAAGACGGCCGGAGCGATGGCCGAAGCGACGGCCGCGGCCAGGCTCCGCAGGGTCGTGAGTTCCGTGCGGACCGTCCCGCCCGCCCGCAGGGCGAGCCGCGCCCGAACCAGGGCCGCCCGAACCGTGACGGCCGGCCCCAGCGGGCCGAGTCCCGCCCGCGCGGCGGCGGCGAGGGCCGCAGCATCGGCTGGCTGGAGCGGGCGCCGCGCTCCTGAGATCGACGTCATGGTGTGACCTGCGGAGCCGCCCGGGACGAGACCGTCCCGGACGGCTTCTTCATGGATCGTGGCGACGCACGGGATTTGTTGGCCGGGGACCGTGTCCTGCCGTTTCCCGTCGATCCCTTCGGTGCCACCGTATTCGCGAGCGCAGCGAAGCTATCCCGAGCGCCACACCATTCAGCGTCGCTTCGCAGCGCGCGTTGACGGAGCGGGCTGCTGCGACCGAATCCATCACCCTGAGACCGCATCAGTCCCGGCAGGATACCCCGAACTGGCGCTCGAAACCCCGTCGGCCCGCCTCGGTCACGCCGACGGCACGACCGTCGCGCGCCCGTGTGATCCAGCCGAGTTCCTCGCAGCGGCGGCACAGGGCGGCCCCCAGCCGGCCGGCGAGGTGCGGCCGCCGCTCGCTCCAATCCAGGCAGGGCCGGCAGAACACGCGGCGGGTCCGTCCGGCAGGTTCGATCGGGACGCCGAACGCGGCGAGCCATGCATGCCCCGCCTCGGTCGCCGCCCCGGCTTCGTCAACCAGAACGATCAGGCCCCGCGCCACCAGGGCGTCCGCGATCTCGACGCCCAGTCGTCCGGCGAGATGGTCGTAGCACGTCCGCGCCCGCCGCAACGCCGGGTCGATCCGCGGCGTCGCGCGCGGCGCATCCGGTCCGGGCTCGTCGGCCACCACCATGATGCCCTCCAGCATCCGGGCGACCTCGGGGGCGGCCAGCCGGAAATAGCGGTGGCGTCCCTGCCGCGCGACACCGAGCAGCCGCCCGTCCACGAGCTTGGACAGGTGCCCGCTGGCCGTCTGCGCGCTTACGCCGGCCGCGTGGGCGAGTTCCGTCGCCGTCAGGGCGCGCCCGTCGAGCAGAGCCATCAGGATGTTGGCGCGGGCGGGATCGCCGATCAGGGCGGCGGTGCCGGACAGGCGGGCGGCGGTCGTCATGCACGCAGCCTAACCACGAACGCCCCGCCGGGCACGCCGGAACGCTTCGGCCGCCGCCGAAGCATTGGCGGCTGACAACCGGGGCCGGCCGGCCCATCGTCCGCATCGTCACAACCGGGGCGCCCCGATGTCAGCCGGCGCGCTGGATCTGCGCGTGGAGGACCACAGGGTCGCCGGCCCCGCGATGGGTCTCGGCCTGCTCCTGCTGCGCCTCGGACGCGGGATGAAGAACACGCGCGACGCGGGGAGGAGGCAACATGTTCTCGATCATCTTCGAGCTCCGTCCCGGCGATGGCCGGACGGACGCGTATCTGGAACACGCGAAGCTCCTGCGGCCGGAACTGGAGGGCATCGACGGCTTCATCGACAATGAGCGGTTCGCGAGCCGGACGCGACCGGGCTGGATGCTGTCGCACTCGACCTGGCGGGACGAGAAGGCCGTGATCCGCTGGCGTACCCATGCCGGCCACCACCTGATCCAGGAGACGGGCCGCACCGCGGTGTTCGCGGACTACCACCTGCGCGTCGCCGAGGTGACCGCCGACAGTGCACCGCCGGAGGGCTGCGCGCTGCACCAGCAGCGTCTCGACGCGACGGAGGTCGGCCGCGCCAGGGCCTGCACGCTGGTGGAGGCGACCGCGCGGGACGGCCGCGCCCTCCCGGAGGATTCGGGCGACTTGGCGCTCGCCCTGGGCCTCGACCCCGCGGCCGAGGGGCTCGTGGCGTCGGACGTGTTCGTCTCGCTCTACACCAGCGGCAAGGTCATGCTGCTGGTGTCCTGGATCGGTCCGGAGGCGGCCGCTTCGTTCAGGCCGACGAAGCCGTCCACGGCCGGCGGTGTCCGCGTCCGGACCGTGCGGGTGATCCGCGACTACGGCCTGTTCGATCGCCGGGAGGCTCCGCAATTCTTTCCGCCGGTCCAGCGGCCGGGGATGTCCACCGGCTGAAGATCCACGCCCCCGCCCCGATCGCGCGGATGGGCCGCGCAGCACATCTTTTTCTGGCGGGCGAGGTGACCCATCTCATCCGCTGGATGAATCGGGGGCCCATACCATGCGGTTCGAACTGTACCGGGATTCCAAGGGCGAGTGGCGCTGGCGCCTGCGGGCGCGCAACGGCGAGGTGATCGCCGAATCCGGAGAGGGCTACGTCCGCCGGGAGGATTGCGAGCACGGCATCGCCCTGGTGCGCCAGAGCGCCGAGGCCCGCATCGACGACATGACCACCAAGATCGCCTGACGCCGCGGCCCTCAACGCACGATCAACCCTGTTCGTCACTCCGTAGCGGTTACGCTGCAACGCTTCGGCTCGCCCATGCGTTGCAGCGTTTCGGACCGGCGGAGGGCCCTCGCTCCCCGCGCGGTTCGTCGTCCGAGATGCAAACACACGAAGGGAGTCGAGACCGTGCTGAGGAAATTCCTGCTCGCGGCCCTGCTGGTGCTGGGCTTCGCGGCTGCGGCCCCGGAGGGAGCGTCCGCCGCGCCCATCGGTCCGGGGCTTGCCCTGCCGGCCGACGCTGCACCGGCGGTGACCGAGAAGGCCCAGTACTACTACCGTCGCCGCTTCTACGGCCCGCGGCCCTACTGGCGCCGTCCCTATTACGGCCGCCGGTTCTACTACGGCCCGCGCCCCTACTGGCGCCGCCCGTACTACCGCCGCCGGTTCTACTACTAAGCCCACGCCGGCTTGGTCGGCCCTGCGGCTCCTGCAGCCGCAGGGCTTTTTCATGCCTTGATTCGGGGTGCGCAACGGATGTCCATGCGTTATCCTGCATGCAACGGCACGGGCGACGGCAGATCGGCCCGGCCGGGAGGACGCCCGATGAACGATATCGCGCAGCGCGCCGAGCCCGCGGCGGCGCCGCGAGACCTCTGGCAATTGGTCCCGCTCGAATGCATCCTGAGCGCCGCCGCCGTCCTGCTGGCCGCGGGCCTCAAGCTCGCCGGCCTGTTCCCCTGACGGCGCGGAACGGGGGATGGACGGCATGAAGCACGTCGGACTCTCAGCGGGCACGAGTGTGCCGCCGCCCCAGGAGGTCGATCTGCCTCGGGGCGACCTGACGGTGCGCACCATCGCCATGCCGGCCGACACTAACGCCAACGGCGACATCTTCGGCGGTTGGGTGCTGTCCCAGATGGATCAGGCCGGCGGCATCGCGGGGGTGGACCGGGCGCAGGGCCGCGTCGTCACCGTCGCGCTCGAATCCATGACCTTCATCCGGCCGGTGCGGGTGGGCGACGTGCTGTGCGTCTACACAAGGGTCTCGCATGTGGGCCGGACCTCGATGAAGATCGAGGTCGAGGCCTGGGCGCGGCGTTTCTGCACCCAGGTCCGCGAGCGGGTGACGCAGGCGACCTTCACCTTCGTGGCCATCGACGAGGAGGGCCGGCCGCGCCCGATCCCGCCGGCGGTGCCCTCACCCTCCGCGGTTACTTGATCACCGCGCAAGCGACTCGGTCGCCGGCACCGCCGATCGGCTGGCTGGTGTGGTCGTCCGGGTTGGCGTGGATGATCAGCGCCGAGCCGTCGCCATCCTTCAACCCGCCCTCGCCGGTGAGGGGCGTCTCGCTCGACACCTCGGCATTGGCTGAGCCGTCCTGGGCAACGTAGAGGTTCGGCAGGTCACCCTCGTCCGGGCCGTCCGGGTTCAGCAGGCCGTGCTTGCTCTGATCGTGGTTCACGTGCGCCTTGGAATTCATGAATTTCGGATCGGAGCAGTCGCCGACCGCGTGGAAATGCATGCCGTGCCAGCCGGGCGGCAAGCCGCCCGCCTGGATCGCCACCCGCAGCACCAGGGCGTTCGCCCCGTCGCGGATCGTCAGCGAGCCGATCGCGTCGCCCTTGGCGTTCTTGATCGGCGCCTCGAAGGTCTCGGGTGCCTTGCTCTCGGGCGCCTTGGCCGGCTCCTGCGCCAGGGCGCCGCTCCCGGCGAGCGTCCCGAGCAATGCGAACAGCGGCAGGGTGCGGATCATGCGGTGGCTCTCCTGTCAGGCCCGGTCTAGTTAGGGAGCACGCCGCCCTTCGACAGGGCTGGCGCTCTTGAACCTCAGCCGCAGCACTGCCCGGATCACGCGAAGCCCTGATGACCCGAGACCGGCCCATACAGGACCGCACCGCCTCCGACGCGCCGACACGGCGCGCCGACCTGTTCCTGGTGGAGCACGGCCATTTCGAGAGCCGCGCCCGGGCGCAGGCGGCCATCCGGGCCGGCCTCGTGCGGATCGACGGACGGACGCTCGCACGCGCTTCGGACCCCGTTGCCCCGGACGCGCAGGTCGAGGCGGCACCCGAACACCCCTACGTGTCCCGGGGCGGCCTCAAGCTCGCCGCGGCCTTGAAGGCATTCCGGTTGGATCCGCGCGGCCGAGTCGGCCTCGATATCGGCGCGTCCACAGGCGGCTTCACGGACGTGCTGCTCGACCGCGGCGCCCACCATGTCTACGCGGTGGACGTGGGCCGGGGCCAGCTCCACCGGCGCCTCGTGGCGGATCCGCGCGTCACGAACCTGGAGGGCACCGACATCCGCGGCCTCGACCCGGCGGCGCTGGCGCCGCGCCCGGATCTCGTCGGGATCGACGTGAGCTTCATCGGACTGCGCCTCGTGCTGCCGGCCGTGCCGGCGCTGGTCAGGCCCGGCGCGGATCTGGTCGCGCTGATCAAACCGCAATTCGAGGCCGGCCGGGCCCGGGTCGGTCGCGGCGGCCTCGTGCGCGACCCGGCGGTCCACGCGGAGGTCTGCGCGGCCGTGCGGGGGGAACTGGAGGCGCTCGGCGCCGCAATCCTCGGCCTGATCGACTCGCCCGTGCCCGGCGGCGACGGCAATGCCGAGTTCCTGATCGGGGCGCGCCTGCCATGAGCGGGACCGAGAGCGAGACGGTCACGATCCGCGCCCTCGGCGCCCGCGGCGACGGCATCGCTGAAGACGGAACCATCGTCGCCTACGCGCTGCCGGGCGAGCAGGTCGTCATCCGTCCGGAGGGCCGGCGCGCGGAGCTGCTCGGCATCGCCGAGGCCTCGGCAGACCGGGTGAAGCCGTTCTGTCCCTACTTCATGCGCTGCGGCGGCTGCCGCACGCAGCACCTCGCGCGGCCGGCCGAGCTTACCTGGAAGGGCGGCCTCGTCGCGCAGGCCTTGTCGCAGGCCGGCCTCGGCCTGGAGCCCGCGCCGACGCTCGACGCCCACGGTGCCGGGCGCCGCCGCATCACGCTGCATGTCCGCGACATCGACGGCCGGGCCGAGGCCGGGCTCATGGCGGCGCGCAGCCACGCGTTGATCCCGATCGACCTTTGCCCGATCACGGTGCCGGCCCTCCACGCGGCACCGGAGGTCGCCCGTCGCCTCGCCGGGCCGCTCGGGCACGGCCGGAAGCCCCTCGACGTCGCGGTGACCGCCACCGACCAGGGCCTCGACGTCGACCTGCGCGGGCACGGGCCGGTCAGCGGCGGGGTCGGCGCCGCGCTGGTGCGGATCGCCGGAGAGCTGGGGCTCGCCCGGCTGTCGCTCCACGGCGAGCGCCTGATGGAGGCCGAGCCGGTCTCTGTCACGGACAGCGAAACGCGCCTCTACCCGGCCCCCGGCGGCTTCCTGCAGGCGACCGCGGCCGGGCAGGCGGCGCTCACCGAACTCACCCTCGCGGCCCTCGGCCCGCGGGTGCGCCGGGTGGCGGACCTGTTCGCGGGCTGCGGCCCCCTCACCCTGGCCATGGCCCGGACGGCCGCGGTCCACGCGGTGGAGACCGACGCGGCAGCGCTCGCCGGCCTCGACCGGTCGGCCCGTGCCGCCGTGGGCCGCCGCCAGATCACCATGGAACGCCGAGACCTGTTCCGCCGGCCGTTGCTGCCGCCCGAGCTCGACGCCTTCGACGCGGTGGTGCTCGATCCGCCCCGGGCCGGCGCCGAGGCGCAGGCCCGCCAGCTCGCGGCGTCGCGGGTGCCCCTCGTGGTCGGCCTCGCCTGCGACGCCGGCACCTTCGCCCGGGACGCCGCGACGCTCGTCGCCGGCGGCTACCGGCTGGAGGCGGTCACGCCGGTGGACCAGTTCCGTCACGCGGGTCACGTGGAGATGGTCGGCGTGTTCCGCCGCGCCGCCGCGCGCCGCCGATGAGCGACGCAACCTACGGCCACGTTTGACGTTCTCTCGATGATTGGAGGTCCCCCATGATCCGCGGATGCCTTCGCCCTGTGACCCTCGCCGCACTGAGCCTCGCCCTCCCGGGCGCCCTCGCAGCGCAGTCCGTTGCGCCCGATCAGACCGGTACAGGCGGCGGCCCGGCCTCGACGATCACGGCGCCCAACACCAACAGCCTCGGCGTGACCAAGCCACCCGGCACGTCGCTGGGACCCGGTGAGGTGCCCTCACGCGAGGAGCGGCGGCGCGAGCGATCCTTGACCGACAAGATCGACCGCAGCATCTGCGACGGCTGCAACTGATCGACGTCGGGTCCAAGGCCGCGTCCAACGCGTCGGTTGATCTTCAGCGGTCTCCCGAGCCTGCGCCCTGAGGACGCCGCTCGCCGCGCCTGGGTCCGGGCGGCTGCGATGTCACGGAAGCGTCAGAAAACACCGCCACATCCGCGGCGCAGCTTGCGTCGGGACTCGCCGTGCCGGATGCGGGTGGCGCCCTGCGCTCGATCGTGACCGTCCTACTCCCGAGACCCGTCCGTGATCTTCATCCACCAGCCCGCCATCGGCGCCGGATCCACGCAGCTCGAGCGCCGCGTCGTCGACCTTCAGGACACGATTCCGGAGGACACGGTCTGGCTCGACCTGATCCGCCCGAGCCGCGAGGAGGAGCTTAAGGTCGAGGCTTTCGCGGGCATCGAGGTGCCGACGCGCGAGGAGATGAAGGACATCGAGCCCTCGGAGCTGCTCTACGTCGAGGAGGGCGCCCGCTACATGACCGGGCGGGTGCTGTCCAAGGTGAGCGATTCCGACGAGCCGGGGCTGGCCGGCATCACCTTCATCCTGCGCGGCAACCGCCTCGTGACCGTGCGCCACGAGGAGCCCCAGGCCTTCCGCATGTACACGCAGCGCGCCGGCCGCTCGATGGGCAACGGCAGCAGCACGTCAGCCTCCGGCGAGACCATCCTGGCCGGCCTGATCGAGGCGGTGATCGACCGGGCCGCGGACGTGCTCCAGCTCCAGGGCGAGCGGATCGACCGCCTCTCAGGCAAGATCTTCGAGGTGCAGGAGGACCCCTCCGCCCGCAACACCGCCCTCCAGGACACGCTGCGGGCGCTGGGCCGGCACGGCGACCTCATCTCCAAGCAGCGCGAGAGCCTCGTCTCGATGGAGCGGATCCTGCTCTCCCTCTCGGCGACCTACCGGACCAACAAGGCCCCGCGCGATCTCCGGGAGGACGTCCGCTCGACCCTGCGGGATCTACAATCCCTGGAGGAGCACGCGACCTTCCTCAACAACAAGATCCAGTTCCTGCTCGACGCGACCCTCGGGCTCGTCAACCTCGAGCAGAACAACATCATCAAGCTGTTCTCGGTCATGGCCGTCGTCTTCATGCCGCCGACCCTGATCGCCTCGATCTACGGCATGAATTTCAAAGCCATCCCGGAACTAGATTTCTCGTTCGGCTACCCGATGGCGCTGGTCATGATGGTCGTAGCCGCCGTATTCCCGTACTTCTTCTTCCGCTGGAAGAAGTGGCTCTAGCCTCAGATGCGGGTCCACAACCGGTAAAGAATTAAGAGTTTCCTGCAAGAACCCCGGAGCCTGACGGCGCGGCGCGGCCGCGAAGACGGAAGCTCCCATGCAATTCTCCCTCAAGACGGTCCTGTCCGGGGCCATCGGCCTGCTTGCGCTCGCGGCCGCCGGGCAGGGCATTGCCAGCGTCGTGACCCTCTCGGAGATCGAGCGGAACGCGACGGCGATCTCGCAGCAGGCCCTCCCCGCGCAGAACGAGGCCGAGGCCATCGGGACGGCCGTCCGGGACGCACGGCTGAGGCTCTACCGGCTCGCGGTGGCCTCGCCCGACGCCAACGCCCTGGACAGGAACCAGACGGCGCTCACCGACACGCTCGGGGCGCTGTCCGGACTGCGCCAAGCCTTTCAGGAGCGCCTGACGGCGCCGCGGGACCGGGCGATCTACGAGCGCTTCACCACGGCGTGGAACGCCTATCAGAACATCCAGCTCCAAGTGGTGGAGCTGATGATCGCGGGCGACCAGCAGGGCGCCCTCGCGCTGGTGCTGGATCCCGCAACGGGCGCGCAGAACGACGCGGCGGTGGCCAGCCTCACCGAGACGATCGCCTCGGCCCGGGCGCAGACGCAGGCCAACGTCGCCGAGACCGCGCAGGAGGCGACGCGCGCCAAACTGATCGCCCTCGCCGCCACCGTGATGGGGCTGGCCGTCGCCGCAGCGGCGATGCTGTTCGCGATCTTCGGGATCGCCCGCCCGATCGAGCGCATGACCGGCGCGATGGGACGGCTGGCCGAGGGTGACGAGTCGGTTGCGGTACCGCATACCGGGCGTCGCGACGAGATCGGCGCGATGGCGGCCGCCGTGCAGGTCTTCAAGGACAATCTGATCCGCAGCCGAGCCCTGGAACGGGAGACCGCGCTGGCCCGCGAGGGCGCCGAGATGCAGCGCCGACGCGCCGTCCACGCGATGGCCGAGTCCTTCGAGGCCGCCGTCGGCGGCGTGCTGGCGCGGGTGTCGGATGCCGCCATCGGCCTGCGCGCCGACGCGGAGGCGATGTCCGACACCGCCACCCACACGGCCGAGCGCGCGGCCACGGTGGCCGGCGCCGCCCAGGAGGCGGCCCAGCATGTCGGCACCGTGGCGGCGGCCGCGGAGGAACTCGGCGCCTCCGTGCAGGAGATCAGCCGCCAGGTGGACGGTTCCGCTGACCTCGCCCGGGGCGCAGTGGTCCAGGCCGGCCAGACCACCGGTCTCGTTCATGAGCTGAGCGCGGCGGCGGGTCGGATCGGGGACGTCGTGCGGCTGATCACCGACATCGCCGGGCAGACGAACCTGCTGGCGCTCAACGCGACCATCGAGGCGGCCCGGGCCGGCGCGGCCGGCAAGGGCTTCGCGGTGGTCGCCGCCGAGGTGAAGCAGCTCGCCACCCAGACCGCCAAGGCCACCGGGGAGATCGCCGACCAGGTCGGTCGCATCCAGGGGGCGACGGGACAGACCGTGGGGGCGATCGACGGCATCGCGGCGCGCATCCGCGAGATCGACGGCGTGGCGACCTCGATTGCGGCGGCCGTCGAGGAGCAAGGCGCCGCTACCCGGGAGATCGCCCGCAACGTCGCCGAGGCGGCGTCCGGCACCGGCGCGGTCACCGGCACGATCGACGCCGTGGCGCAGGCCGCGGACGCCACCGGCACGGCCGCGACGCGGATGCTCGCCTCGGCGGCGAGCCTCTCCGAACAATCCGCCGAGCTGCGCCGGGAGATCGACACGTTCCTGGCGACCGTGCGGGCCGCCTGAGCCGTTCCGGAATGAGGCCGCCGCGGGGTACGCCCCTGTGGCGGCTCGGGGGCCCGCTCGCGGGAGCCGGGCTCAGGCCACCGCGGCGAGGTGCTTCACCTCCGCCTTCGCCGCCACCTTGCCGACCGGCGGCGCCTTGCAGGTCTCGACCTCCGGCACCAGGACCGGCGGCTGCACCCAGCGGCCGGCCTCGAGCTCGGCGATCCGGCCGTTGATCTCGCGGATGACGTAGCGCGAGAATGGGTAGACGTGCAGGTAGAGCACCATGTTGGTGACCACGGCCTCCAGGGCGGCCGGGTTGCGCCGGGCCGTCTCCAAGAACACGCTCCAGAAGTGCTTGGCGAGTTCCGGACGCCGCACGGTCATGCGCCAGCACACGCGCGCCAGCGACCAGAGATCGTGGGCGACGTGGCGCCAGTTGACCTTGTGGGCAGCGAATTTCGGGCGCTTCACCCGGCGCGCCACCACGCGCACCCGATCGAAGAAGTTGACCGGATCGTAGACCTCCTGAAGGACGTCGCGGTAATCGGCCAGCACGTCGCGCTGCGGACGCAGGGTCACGAAGTTGAGCCCCTGGGTGCACTGGTCGCCCTGGTCGGCCGTGGTCAGGGCGTAGTTCTCGTAGAGGCGGCCCTCCTTGCGCAGGCGGCGCGACAGCTGCGTGTTCGGCAGCGCGAACAGCAGGCCGACCATGGCGATCGGGATGCCGGTCTGGCTGATGCAGAGCGACATCGCCTTGGAGATGCTGTCCTTCTCGGTGTCGAAGCCGACGATGAAGCCGGCGGTGACGAACATCCCGTTCTCGTAGAGCTTGTGCACGCTGTCGGCGATCGACCGCTTGGTGTTCTGCTTCTTCTGGGTCTGGATCAGCGTCGCCTCGTCGGGCGTCTCGATCCCGGTGAACAGGGCGAAGAAGTTCGCATCCCGCATCATCCCGAGCAGTTCGTCGTCGTCCGCGAGGTTCAGCGACGCCTCGGTGGAGAACTTGAACGGGTAGCCGTGATCCTCCTGCCACTTGATCAGGTGCGGCAGGAACAGCTTGATCGCCTTCTTGTTGCCGATCAGGTTGTCGTCGACGAAGTCGACATGGCCGCGATAGCCGAGGCCGTGGAGCCGGTCGAGCTCGGCCAGCATCTGCGGCGTGGTCTTGGTCCGCGGCGCGCGGCCGTAGAGCTCGATGATGTCGCAGAACTCGCAGGTGAACGGGCAGCCGCGCGAGAACTGGACGCCGATGTAGAGGTAGTGGCTGAAGGTCAGCAGGTCGAAGCGCGGGATCGGGCTCTTCGTGACGTCGGCCTTGAACTTCTCCGCCGTCAACCGGCCGCGGCGCTCGCCGGCCTCCCAGGCGGCGACGAATTTGTCGAGGATGCCCTCGGCCTCGCCGAGCACGAGGAAGTCGGCCTTGTCGTAGACTTCCGGCGTCGAGGTCGGCGCGGGGCCACCGACGCAGACCGGCGTGCCGAGCGCCACGCACTTGTCGATCACCACGAGGCAGTCCGGCTCCTGGGGCAGCATGCCGCCGGTCATCACGAGGTCGGCCGCCTGGATCTGCGCGTCCGTCAGCTCTTCGCAGTTGCGGTTGACGAGCGTCACCTGCCAGGCCGGCGGCAGCATCGCGGCCAGCGTGATCAGGCCGAGCGGGGGCGCGGGGGCGCGGGCGCCCTGCAGCTCCATGGCCTCTTTGAAGTTCCACATGGAGTTTTCGTAGAACTTCGGGAACACCATCAGCACGCGCGGGGCCGTGTTCGCATCCGACATGCCGGGTTCCTTCGTTCTCACAGGCGGCCTGACCCGCGCGAACGCGGATCGGGCAGAAGCGTGACCCCTGACTTGCGGGCGAAATCGGGCGAATTGAGGCCGTCTTTCGCGCCCGCAGCGATCCGGATCGCCAAGGCCGACAGGACGCCCGTCCGAAGGTCGCGAATCAACCCCTCCGGGTCCCGCGGAGAGAAATTCTGTCTGATTGACCGGATGTTGCGCCATTTCGGCGACAGCGCCCGCGGCGCACCATCACGGCCCGACCCGGAAACGCTCCGGCTGCGTGCCGTCCGCGTCGGTGAAGCCGTAGATCCGGGCGAGGTCCCCGGCATGCAGGACCGCACCGGCCCGGGCGGCGACTTCCGGATCGGCCGCCAGCGCGGCGAGCGCCCGGCCGGCGTAGAGCGGCCCCTCGGTGGCGAGCCCGTCCTGCCCTAGGTCCCGCGCCCGCTCGGTGGCGACGAAGCCCGGCGAGAGGCCGAGCGCCGTGACGCCGTGCGGCGCGAGTTCCCGGGCGAAGGCGAGCGCCAGCCGGTTGGTGGCGGCCTTGGCGGAATCGTAGAAGACGTCACCAAGATAATCCTCGGTCCCGAAGGAGACCAGCGCGATCAGCCCCGACCGCGCCGCCACCATAGCCGGCGCGACCGCGCGGGCCAGCAGCAGAGCCGGCAAAGGACCGGCCTCGAGGAAGCCGAGATAGGGTTCCGCGGAGCGGCGCCAGAATGGCGTGCCCCAACCGGCGCCGTCCGGATAGCGCTCGCCGTCGTAGCCCTCGTTGCCGCCCCAGACGGAACAGGCCGCCACGTCGATCCGCCCGAACCGGCGCAAGATCCAGTGGACCAGCGTGTCCGTGGCGCGCTCGGAGCGGTGATCGCAGAGGTAGTGGTGCCCGCGCCCGCCCGCGGCATCGACCATGCGGGCTGTGTCCTCGATCGATTCGGGCCGCAGCTCGGTGCGCGGGCCCGTCTCGCTGGAGCGGGCGGTGACGATCACGGTGGCGCCCGCCTCCCCCAGAGCGCGGGCGAGCCCGCGGCCGACGCCCCGCGAGGCGCCGGCCACGAGGCAGATCTTTTGGGACAGGTCGGGCGTGCTCACGCAGGACCAGGCTTCGACCGCGACAGGAAGGCGGCGAGCCGCTCCTGGGATTCGGGCGAGCGCAGTTGCGCGTCGAAGGCCCTGGCCTCGGCCTCCAGGGCCGCTTCGACCTGGGCCTGATCACCCCGGAGGAGCGCACGGGAGGCTGCCAGCGCACCGCGCGGGAGTGCGGCGAGGCGCGCCGCCTGCGCGATCGCATGCTCCATCAGCATGTCGGCGGGCATGACCGCGTTCACCAGACCCAGCGCCTGGGCCTCGTCGGCCTCGAGCGGCCGGGACAGGAGGAGCAGCTCGGTGGCCCGGAGCCGACCGACGCGCAGGGGGAGCAGGTAGCTCGACGCCGCCTCGGGCACGAGGCCGAGTTCCACGAAGGGCATGCGCAGCCGCGCCGCCGGGCTGGCATAGACGAGATCGCAATGCAGGCAGAGCGTCGCGCCGATGCCCACCGCGATCCCGTCGACCGCCGCCACCATGGGCGTGCGCGTCCGGGCGAGCTGGCGGATGAACGACAGGGCCGGCGAGTTGCTGAACCCGTCCCCGGCATGCCCCATGAAATCGGCGAGGTCGTTGCCGGCGCTGAACATGCCGGGCTGCCCGGCGAAGACGACGGCGCCGACCTCGTCCGATCCGTCGGCCTCGGCAAGCGCCGCGCGCATGGAATCGTACATGACGCCGGTGAGCGCGTTCTTCTTCTCCGGCCGGTTCAGGGTAATGAGGCGGACGGCCCCTTGAAGATCGGTGATCGCGACGGTTTCGGCCATGCCCCGCTCCTCAAACCGCCAGCGCCAGCGCGGCGTCGTCCGTGAAGGCGCCGCCGGCGACCACGCTCTGCTCCAGCCCGGAAGCGGCAACCAGGAGGTTCTCGGCGTAGAACCGGGCCAGCGCGATCCGCGCGGCGTGGGCCGGGTCGGTCTCGCCGGCGGTCCGGGCGGCGCTCGCCGCGAGCGCGCTCCGGGAGAGGCAGGCGCCGCCGAGCGTCAGGCCGAACAGGCGCAGATACGGGCCCGCGCCCGCCAGTGCCGTCTCGGGGCGGTTCGAGGCCAGCGCCGCCAGCTGATGACTCGTGGCCCGGTCAAGGCTGCCGATCGCGTCCCGCAGTCGCGGCGCCATGTGGCCGAAGGCAGGGTCGCCCGCCTTGAGCAGGCCCTCGGCCGCCCGGCGCATCCAGGCGATCTGCGAGCGGGCAGTGGCGCCGCCGTTCAGCGGCAGCTTGCGGGCGGTGAGATCGATGGCCTGGATGCCGTTGGTGCCCTCGTAGATGCCGAGGATACGCGCGTCGCGCATGAGCTGCGCCGCGCCGGTCTCCTCCACGAAGCCCATGCCGCCATGGACCTGCACGCCCAGCGACGTCACCTCGTTGGCGAGGTCTGTGGAGAACGCCTTGGCCACCGGGGTCAGCAGGGAGGCGCGGTCGAGGGCGGCCTGCCCCTCCAGCGCCTTCGACGCGTCGAGGGCGGCGGCGGTGAGGTAGCAGATCGCGCGGGCCGCCGCCGTGTAGGCCTTCATGGTGAGCAGCATCCGCTGCACGTCCGGATGGGCGACGATGGGGCTCGTCGCCTCCGCAGCCCCCACGGCCTTGCCCTGCCGCCGCTCCTGCGCGTAGGCCAGCGCCCGCTGCGTCGCGGCCTCGGCGACGCCGACCCCCTGAAGGCCGACGCCGAGCCGGGCCGCGTTCATCATCGTGAACATGCAGGCGAGGCCCTTGTTCTCCTGGCCGATCAGCCAGCCGGTCGCCCCGCCCTGGTCGCCGAACGCCATGGAGCAGGTCGGCGAGGCGTGGATGCCGAGCTTGTGCTCGATGCCGGAGCAGCGCAGGTCGTTGCGGGTCCCGTCCGGCAGAACCTTCGGGACCAGGAACAGCGAGATGCCCCGCGTGCCGGCGGGCGCGTCCGGCAGCCGCGCGAGCACGAGGTGGACGATGTTATCGGCGAGATCGTGCTCGCCGTAGGTGATGTAGATCTTGTTGCCGGTGATCCGGTAGGTGCCGTCGCCCGCGGGGACGGCGCGGGTCCGCAGCAGGGCGAGGTCGGAGCCCGCCTGCGGCTCGGTCAGGTTCATGGTGGCGGGCCATTCGCCCGAGACGAGCTTTTCCAGATAGCGCGCCCTGAGGTCGTCGGAGCCGTGGGCCGCCAGAGCCTCGATGCCGCCCTGGGTCAGGAGCGGGCAGAGGCCGAAGGCGAGGTTGGCGCCGTTCCACATCTCGGTGCAGGCGGCCTCGATCAGCTTCGGCAGGCCCTGGCCGCCGTGGTCGGCCTCGGCCGAGAGCCCGTTCCAGCCGCCCTCCGTGAAGGTATGGTACGCCTCCCGCCAGCCCGGCGGGGTGGTGACGCGCCCGTCCGTGAAGGGCGTGCCGTGCCGGTCGCCGACCCGGTTGAGGGGCGCGATCACCCCGCCGGCGATCCGCCCGGCCTCTGTGAGGATCGCCTCCGCGTCCTCGGGATCGACGGCGTCGAGCCCGGCCACATGCCGGAGGGTGAACAGCATCTCCGGAACCGGGGCGCGGTAACTCATACGATCCTCCCTCGACGCGGCCCGCACGGTCATTCGCCGGGCGGGTTTGACCGCGCGCGCGTGCCGGGGCTACGGCGGTTCGAGGATAGGCGGGCGCGCCGCGCGCCGCCATCACCTCGGAGACGGCTTCCCGCATGAATGATCCCGGGTCAACGGTCCCGGCCGCGACCCGGAGGCTCGCCCCCGACGCGTCCGGCCTCGGGGAGGCCGCCGCACTGCTGCGCGCGGGCAGCCTCGTCGCCTTCCCGACCGAGACGGTCTACGGCCTCGGGGCCGATGCCACGGATGACGCCGCCGTGGCGCGGATCTTCGCCGCCAAGGAGCGCCCGCGCTTCAACCCGCTCATCGCGCATCTGCCCGACACGGAGGCCGCCCTGGCGGAAGGCGCCTTCGACGCGCAGGCCCGCCGCCTCGCCGAGGCCTTCTGGCCGGGCCCGCTCACCCTGGTCGTCCCGGCGTGTCCGGGCATGCGCGTCTGCGACCTCGCCCGCGCCGGGCTGGGAAGCGTCGCCCTGCGGGTGCCTGCGCATCCCCTCGCCCGGGATCTACTGGCCGCCGTCGGCCGACCCGTGGCGGCCCCCTCGGCGAACCGTTCGGGCCGGGTCAGTCCGACCCGGGCGGACCATGTCCTCGACGATCTCGCGGGCCGGATCGCCGCGGTGCTCGACGGCGGCGACACGCCGGTGGGCGTCGAGTCGACGGTTGTGGCCTGCCTCGGCGGGCCGCCGCGCCTGCTGCGTCCGGGCGGCATCACCCGCGCGGCGCTCCGCGCGGTCCTGGGCTCCGATCCGGCGGCGCCCGATCCGGCCGACGCCGACCGGCCGGCCGGGCCAGGCCTGCTCGCCTCGCACTATGCGCCCCGGGCACAGGTCCGGCTCGACGCGACGCACATCGAACCGGGCGAGGCGGCGCTGCTCTTCGGACCGGAACGCCAGCCGGGCCATGACCGGGCCCGCGCCGCGCTGAACCTCAGCCCGTCGGGCGATCTGGCCGAGGCGGCGGCGCGCCTGTTCGGCGCGTTGCGCGACCTCGATGCCGCGGGGACCGCCACCATTGCGGTGGCGCCGATCCCCGCAGAGGGTCTCGGAGAGGCGATCCGCGACCGTCTCGCGCGGGCCGCGGCGCCGCGCTGAGGGCCGAGATTGGGGCGGAGATTTTTTCCGCCACGGCGGAACAGACCCTGGGCCCATCCGTTTATTGGTCACGAAGGCCTTCTCAGCCCCCATATGGCCTTTTCCCTTTCAGGCTCGGAGCAATCCGAGCCTTTTTTCTTGGACCCTCCATCAGGCCAGCTTGGCGGCGATTCCAGCCACGTGGCGGCCTTGGAAGCGGGCGCCCTCCAGCTCGACGGCGCTCGGCTGGCGCGAGCCGTCCCCGTCCGCGATGGTGCTGGCGCCGTAGGGTGTGTTGCCCTTGACCGCCTCGACGCCGGCCTGCCCCTGGAAGCTGTAGGGTAACCCAACCACGACCATCCCATGGTGGAACAACACCGTGTGGAAGCTCGTCAGCGTCGTCTCCTGGCCGCCGTGCTGGGAGGCGGTCGAGGTGAAGACCGAGCCGACCTTGCCGACCAGCGCGCCCTTCATCCAGAGTCCGCCCGTCTGGTCGATGAACTGCTTCATCTGCGAGGCCATGTTGCCGTACCGGGTCGGCGTGCCGAAGATGATCGCGTCGTATTGGGGCAGCTCGTCGACGGCAGCGACCGGGGCGGCCTGATCGAGCTTGAAGTGATTCTGGCGGGCGATCTCCTCCGGCACCAACTCGGGCACGCGCTTGACGACCACGTCGGCCCCGGCCTCGCGGGCGCCCTCGGCGACGGCGTAGGCCATCTGCTCCACGTGCCCGTAGGTCGAGTAGTACAGCACCAGAACCTTGGCCATGTGCGGATCTCCAAGATGTTTCTTGAACGATGAGGCTTGAACGGCCGGCCGTATCGTCCGGCGGCACGGTACTCACCCATGGCGTGTTTTGGGTCTTGCAAGAACGCCTTCGGATGCAAGAGTGGTCTTGCATGAATGCAAGGATCGCCGCGTGGCACTCGATTGGGACGCGTTCCGGCTCGTCAAGGCGGTGGCCGACCGGGGCGGCCTGACGGCGGCCGCGGGAGACCTGGGGATCAACCCGTCCACGGCGTTCCGGCGCCTGGGTGCCCTGGAAGCACATCTCGACGTGCGCCTGTTCGAGCGCCTGCGCACCGGCTACGTGCCCACGGCGGCCGGCGGGGCGATGATCGCGGCGGCCACGCGGATCGAGACGGATGTCACGGATTTCGCGCGCTCGGTGGCCGGCCTGGGCGAGACGCCGTCGGGCGAGCTGCGCGTGACGGCACCGGCGAACTTCGCCACCGGCCTGCTGATGCCGATCCTGGTGGCCTTCCGCGCCCGGTATCCGAAGATCCACCTCAACCTGATCCTCGCCGAGGAGGCGCTGAACCTGTCCCGCCGGGATGCCGACGTGGCGATCCGCGCGAGCCGCGATCCGAGCGAGACGCTCGTCGGGCGCCGGCTCAGCGGGATCGCCTGGGCGATCTACGGCCAGGCCGGACGGGATTACGGCGACCTCGCTCAGGAGACCTGGGTCAGCGCCAGCCCGGCCGTGGCGGGCGGCGTGCTCGCGCGCTTCGTGGAGGCGCGGGCCGCACCCGAGCGGATCGCGTTGCGGATCAACACGGTGACGGGCCTCGACGCGGCCGTGGCCGCAGGCGTCGGGATCGGTCCGCTGCCCTGCTTCGGGGCCGACGCCGACCCGGCGCTGCGGCGCCTGTCGGGCCCGGAACCGGACCTTGGTGTCGGTCTCTGGTTGCTGACGCATCCGGACCTGCGCCACGCGGCACGGGTCCGGGCCTTCATGGAGCATGTCGCCGAGGCGATCGTACCGCTGCGACCGCGCTTCGAGGGCCGCTGAGCCGGCTCAGCGGATCTCGATCAGCTCGACCTCGTGACCATTGACCTCGACCACATCGCCGATGGTCTTGCCGGTGAGGGCGCGGGCCAGCGGCGCCACGTAGGAGATCGAGCCCTTGTGCGGATCGGCCTCGTCCTCGCCGACGATGCGGAAGGTCTGCCGCGTCTCCTTGCCGGCCTCGTCCTCGCGGATCACCGTGACGGTGGAGCCGAACTGAACGGTGTCGCCGCCTTTCGGCTCCACGAGCTGCGCGGTGTTCTTCCGGGCCGCCCAGTAGCGCAGGTCGCGGCCGATCCGGGAATCCTCGGCCTTGTCGGCGGGATCCAGGGACGCGACCTCCTTCTCCAGACGCGCGACCTCGGCCTCGATCTGGGCCAGGCCCTCCGGAGTCACGAAGTTGGTGTGGGGTGAGATCGGACGGTCGGGAAGGTTCTCGAACGCTTCTCCACCCTCAGGCTCTTTGACGAATGCGACGCTCATGGAGACTGAAACAGGAATGCTTAGGCTTCGGTTCCGGACGCGGCGATGCTATCCGACCTCGACCACGGTCCGCCCCCGCACCTTGCCCGCAAGGATCTCCTCGCCGAGGCGTCCGACCTCCTCCAGGCCGACCTTGCTCGTCATGGCGGCGAGCTTGGCCAAATCGAGATCCCGGGCGAGCCGCGCCCAGGCCTCGCGCCGCTTCTTCTGCGGGGTGGTGACGCTGTTGATGCCGAGCAGCGAGACGCCGCGCAGGATGAAGGGTGCCACCGAGGTCGGCAGGTCCATCCCCTGCGCCAACCCGCAGGCTGCCACGGCGCCGTCGGCCTTCGTCATGGCGAGCACGTTGGCGAGCGTGGTGGAGCCGACCGCGTCGACTCCCGCCGCCCAGCGTTCCTTGCCCAGCGGTTTGCCGGGCTTCGACAATTCGGCCCTGTCCAGGATCTCGGCAGCCCCGAGCCCCTTCAGGTACTCCGCCTCGCCGTCCCGCCCCGTCGAGGCGATCACGTGCCAGCCCGCCCGCGCCAGCAACGCCACGGCCACCGAGCCGACGCCGCCGGAGGCGCCGGTGACGATCACCGGCCCCTGGTCGGGTGTCACCCCATGGGCGTCGAGGGCCATGCAACACAGCATCGCGGTGTAGCCGGCGGTGCCCACCGCCATGGCCTGCTCCGCCGTGAGCCCCTGGGGCAGCGGCACCAGCCAATCGCCCTTCACGCGGGCGCGCTGCGCGTAGGCGCCGAGATGGGTCTCGCCGACGCCCCAACCGGTCAGGACGACGGCATCGCCCGGCTTGTACTCGGGGTGGTCCGACGACTCCACGATCCCGGAGAAGTCGATGCCCGGGATCATCGGGAAGCGGCGCACCACCGGCGACGTGCCGGTGAGCGCGAGACCGTCCTTGTAGTTCAGGGTCGAGTGCGTCACCCGCACGGTGACGTCGCCGTCCATCAGGTCGGACTCGTCGAAGTCCCGGAAGGCCAGGCTCTGCCCGGCCTCGTTCTTCTCGACCACCCAGGCCTTGAACGTTCCCATCGTCACCTCCCGCATTGCGCGGTGAGGTGTAGCCGGGACGTCCGGAATCAAGACGGCCGGGACCGGATCAGTATCCGTCGTACTGGCTGCCGTACGAGAAGCCGAGGGCGACTCCGACGTCAGACGAACTGGCGCCGGTGATGCCGAGCGCGTCCGGGATCGAGCCGACCAGCGGGCCGCCATACGCGGCCGGGCGGTAGCCGTAGCCAGCTCCGTAACCGCCGACAGGCGCCCAACCGGCGCGCGCCGGCGCCACCAGGACGCGGCGGCTCACGCTGGCATATTCCGGCGGAATCGTCTCGGGGATCGACTGCGGCGGACGCACCAGCACGGTCCGGGTGCGCACCGCGAAGCGCGGCGGCGTCGTCACCCAGCAGCCGATCAGCTCTCCGCCGGGGCCGCGGCTCGTCTGCCAGAACCGGCCGCCGGGCGAGACCATCACGCGCTCCGACACGGTGTCGTAGACCGGCGGGACGGTGCGGTAGACCGTGCGGGGCGGGCGGACCAGTACGTTCTCCTGCACGGTGTCGTAGACCGGCGGCGTCACCACGCGGCGGTAGCATTGGGAGCCGTAGCAGCCGCCGGCTTCGGCCGGTGCGGCGAACATCAGGCCCCCGATAGCGGCGGCGAACAATGCGGAGCGAGCGACCGGCGCGGTCATGGGAGTCCTCTGGTACGCGATACAGCGAGACGCTGCGCGAAGGCGGCGCTCGTCTCGACGTACCAGAGGCCAGACTCGTTGCCCGACGCGCAAGCATTATCGGAAATGAAGGTAAAATTAACCCTCGGTTTCGACTGCTTAGACGTCGCCTGCTTAGGTAGAATTCTCAGTTCATTCCACAGACTTCATTGTGAAAGCCGCTCGGCGGCCTGGGATCACGTCTGCCCCGCCTTGAGCTGATAGAAGATGTGGCGCCCGATCACGTCCATCTTGCGCAGGCGGCGAGCCCAGCCGGGCCGTACGTAGTCGGCATGGTAGTGGGTCGCCGCGCCGACCTCGGCGAGGTAGGTGCGTCCCTCGATGACCGAGCGGGCGATGCGGGTGGCGGTCTCCCAGGCGCCGGCATCGGTGATGCGCAGCGACTTGCCCTCGCAGGCGAACGAGAACTGGCAGCCCATGTAGTGGTGCCGGTTCTGGTAGACGACGCCGCAGACGTTGCTCGGGTAGAGGCCACTCTTCACGCGGTTGAGCACCACCTGCGCGACGGCGGCTTGGCCGGCCTCCGGCTCGCTCCGGGCCTCGAAATACACAGCTTCGGACAGGCAGCGCTGCTCCTTGTCGAGGGAGTTCGGGTCGATCAGGTCGGCGTAGCGCCGCCGCGCATCTTCCGGGACCGGCTGGGCACCGTCCGGGCGCTCGGTGCGGATCGCGAAATCGGGCAGGGCGAGGCTCGCCGCCGCGACCTCGACGGGGATCGCGTCCGCGGGCGCCGGGGTGGTGGAGGACAGGGCAACGGCACGCGGCACGGGCGGGGTCGATCCGTCGAAGCGCGCGGGGTCGCCGTCCTCGGTGAGATCGGCCGTGCCCTCGCCCGTCGAGGCGGCGGTGCCGGCACCGGTGGTCAGGCCGAGATCGGGCACGGGGACGAAGGCGGCGTCCGGCTCGGAATCCGGATCCCAGACCGCGGAGCCTTGCGTCAGCACACCCGTGACGCTGCCGGTGACGTCGCCGAACACGAGGGCGCCGCCTGCTTTCCGCAGGTTCGCAGCCCGACGGGCGAAGCTCTCCGCGGGCGGTCGGGCCGGATTACCCTTGCCGCTCCGCTGGACCATCGGGAAGACATGCGCGCCGGTTTTGAACACCGCCTGAGGCGGCTCGTCGCCGAGCCGGCGCAGGGCCGAGCCGATCAGCAGGGTGCCGGGTGGCAGCGGCGGCACGGTGTCGGCGTCGATCACGCCGAGACGGCTCGATCCGATGGCGTTCTCCGTGCCGGCATCGGCCGTGAACGACACCAGGAGGCCGAGCCCGACCATCCAGGGCGTCATGGCCGCCGAGAGCCAGCGGAGGCTCGATTCCCGTCGTCCCCGTCTCGTGCCCACGACGCCTGACCCGCACTCACGCACCTGACCCGACCCGATCCTCCCCGTTTCCAGGGTGTTTCTGCGGCCGTGCTGGATTTATCGCGCGGTATGGTTGAGTTGCGGTTAAGGCGGCCGACTGCGTGGTGTCTCGATGCGGCTTTGGGTTGAACGCTGCAGTCGACACGTCCCTGTCCGTCATCACGAGCGCAGCGAAGCGACCCAGGGCAGCGGGACGTCAGGACGCGCGGCGCCGCCCTGACTTGCTTCGCTCCGATCGCAGAGACGGCGCTCACGTCGTCGATGGGAAACGGCCGAACAACGCGAGCCCGGAACGAAAAAGGGCGGCCCGAAGGCCGCCCTCTCTCAACGCAAACCGGCCGGCTGCCTCACTCGGCGGCGGGCGGAAGCTCCTCGACCGGCACCGCGCCGCTCTCGGTCTGCTTCTGCTGCAGGATCATCGCGTCGCGGCGGCGGGCGATGGCGCGGATGTCCGCCACCATCGAGCCGGTGCCGGCCGGGATGAGCGAGCCGACGATGACGTTCTCCTTCAGGCCTTCCAGGGTGTCGACCTTGCCGTTGACCGCCGCCTCCGTGAGGACGCGGGTGGTCTCCTGGAACGAGGCCGCCGAGATGAACGACTTGGTCTGCAGCGACGCCTTGGTGATGCCGAGCAGGACCGGAACGCCCTGGATCGGCTTCTTGCCCTCGGCAAGCAGCTTCTCGTTGAAGTCGGTCAGCTCGGTGCGATCGATCTGGTCACCCGAGAGGATGTCCGAGTCGCCGCCGTCGGTCACCTCGACCTTCTGCAGCATCTGACGGACGATCACCTCGATGTGCTTGTCGTTGATCGACACGCCCTGCAGCCGGTAGACCTCCTGGATCTCGTTGACGAGGTAGGCCGCGAGTTCCTCCACGCCCTTGATCGCCAGGATGTCGTGCGGCGCCGGGTTTCCGTCGACGATGTAGTCGCCGAGTTCCACCACGTCGCCGTCCTGCAGGTGGATGTGCTTGCCCTTCGGGATCAGGTACTCGACCGCCTCCGAACCGTCATGCGGCGTCAGCGTGAGCCGGCGCTTGTTCTTGTAGTCGCGGCCGAACGCGATGGTGCCCGACTTCTCGGCGATGATCGCCGCGTCCTTCGGGCGCCGGGCCTCGAACAGCTCCGCCACCCGCGGCAGACCGCCGGTGATGTCGCGGGTCTTGGCCGAGTCGGTCGAGACGCGGGCGAGGATGTCGCCGGCCTTGACCGTCGCGCCGGGGTCGAAGCCGATGATGGCGTCGACCGGCAGGAAGTAGCGGGCGTCCGAGCCGCGGGGCAGCTTGAGCGCCTTGCCGTCCTTGTCGACCACGACCATCGCGGGCTTGAGGTCCGAGGTCCGGGCCGAGCCGCGCCAGTCGACGACGACCCGCTTGGCGATGCCGGTCGACTCGTCGGTGGTCTCGGTCATGGACTGGCCGTCGACCAGATCCTCGTAGGCCACGATGCCGTCGACCTCGGTGAGGATCGGACGGGTGTAGGGATCCCACTCGGCGATCCGCTGCCCGCGCTTGATCTTGTCACCCTCGTCGACGCGGAGCTTGGCGCCGTATTGCAGGCGGTGAACCGCCCGCTCGACCCCGTCGGGCCCGACGATGACCACCGCCACGTTGCGGCCGGTGGCGATCAGATCCCCGTCCGTGTTCTTGGCGATCGCCCGGTTGCGGATCTTGATCGTGCCCTCGAAGCTCGACTCGATGAAGGACGAGTCGGCGATCTGGGCCGCACCACCGATGTGGAAGGTGCGCATCGTGAGCTGCGTGCCCGGCTCGCCGATCGACTGCGCCGCGATGACGCCGACGGCCTCGCCCATGTTGACGGGCGTGCCGCGGGCGAGGTCGCGCCCGTAGCAGGTGGCGCAGACGCCGCTCTTGGTGGCGCAGACCAGCACCGAGCGGATCTTCACCTCCTGGATGCCGGCGGCGTTGATCGCCGGCAGGTGCCGCTCCTCGATGGTCTCGCCGGTCTTGACGATCACCGTGCCGTCCGCAGCCACGAGATCCTCCGCCGTGGCGCGGCCGAGGATGCGGGTGGCCAACGTCGCCACGACCTGGCCGGCATCCACGATGGCGCGCATCTTGATGCCGCTCGTCGTGCCGCAATCCACCTCGCGGATCACCGCGTCCTGCGCCACGTCGACGAGGCGCCGGGTCAGGTAGCCGGAATTGGCGGTCTTCAGAGCGGTGTCGGCCAGGCCCTTACGGGCACCGTGCGTGGAGTTGAAGTACTCCAGAACGTCCAGGCCTTCCTTGAAGTTCGAGATGATCGGGGTCTCGATGATCTCGCCCGACGGCTTGGCCATGAGGCCGCGCATCGCCGCGAGCTGCTTCATCTGTGCAGGCGAGCCGCGGGCGCCCGAGTGGCTCATCATGTAGATCGAGTTGACCTGCTTGTCCGCACCCTTGTCGTCCTTCTGGACGGCCGAGATGCGGCCCATCATCTCGGCGGCCAGCTTGTCCGAGCACTTGGCCCAGGCATCGACGACCTTGTTGTACTTCTCGCCCTGGGTGATCAGGCCGTCGTTGTACTGCTGCTCGTAATCCTTCACGAGCGCGCGGGTCGTGTCCACGATCGACCACTTGTTCTCCGGCACGACCATGTCGTCCTTGCCGAACGAGATGCCGGCCTTGAACGCGTGGGTGAAGCCCAGCGCCATGATCCGGTCGCAGAAGATCACCGACTCCTTCTGACCGCAGTGGCGGTAGACGGTGTCGATCATCGCCGAGATCTCCTTCTTGGTCATCAGCTTGTTGACGACGTCGAAGGGCACCTTCCGGTGCTTGGGCAGGGCGCCGGACAGGATCACCCGGCCCGGGGTGGTCTCGTAGGTCTTGGTCAGGGGCTCGCCGTCCGGGCCGATGCCGGTCCAGCGCCACTTGATCTTCGAGTGCAGCGACACGGCCTTGGCGGCCAGGGCATGCTCCAGCTCGCCCATGTCGCCGTAGACGCCCTGCATCGGGTTCTTGGCGTTGCCGGCCTTGAACTCGCCCGGCGCGCCCTCGGCCACGATCGACAGGTAGTAGAGGCCGAGCACGATATCCTGCGACGGCACGATGATCGGCTGACCGTTGGCTGGGTGCAGGATGTTGTTGGTCGACATCATGAGGACGCGCGCTTCCAGCTGCGCCTCGAGCGACAGGGGCACGTGCACGGCCATCTGATCGCCGTCGAAGTCGGCGTTGAACGCGGCGCAGACCAGCGGGTGCAGCTGGATCGCCTTGCCCTCGATCAGCTTCGGCTCGAACGCCTGGATGCCCAGGCGGTGGAGCGTCGGTGCGCGGTTCAGCATCACCGGGTGCTCGCGGATCACCTCATCGAGGATGTCCCAGACCTCCGGCTTCTCCTTCTCGACGAGCTTCTTGGCCTGCTTGACGGTCGCGGAAAAACCCTTGGCGTCGAGGCGCGCGTAGATGAACGGCTTGAACAGCTCCAGCGCCATCTTCTTGGGCAGGCCGCACTGGTGCAGCTTCAGCTCCGGACCGACCACGATGACCGAGCGGCCCGAGTAGTCGACGCGCTTGCCGAGCAGGTTCTGGCGGAACCGGCCCTGCTTGCCCTTCAGCATGTCGGCGAGCGACTTCAGCGGGCGCTTGTTGGCACCCGTGATGACGCGGCCGCGGCGGCCGTTGTCGAACAGCGCGTCGACGGCCTCCTGCAGCATCCGCTTCTCGTTGCGGATGATGATGTCGGGCGCGCGCAGCTCGATCAGCCGCTTCAGGCGGTTGTTGCGGTTGATGACGCGGCGGTACAGGTCGTTCAGGTCGGAGGTCGCGAAGCGGCCGCCGTCGAGCGGGACCAGCGGGCGCAGGTCCGGCGGGATCACCGGCACGACCGTGAGGATCATCCACTCGGGGCGGTTGCCGGACTGCTGGAACGCCTCGATGATCTTGAGGCGCTTCAGCAGCTTCTTGGGCTTCAGCTCCGAGGTGGTGACGGCGATCTCCTCGCGCAGATCGTTGGCGATCTTGTCGAGGTCGAGCTCCTGCAGGATGCGCCGGATGGCCTCGGCGCCGATCATGGCGGTGAACGAGTCCTCGCCGTACTCCTCCTGGGCGCGCAGGTACTCCTCCTCCGTCAGGAGCTGACGCTCCTTCAGGGGGGTGAGGCCCGGCTCGATGACGCAGTACGACTCGAAGTACAGGATCCGCTCAAGGTCCTTGAGCGCCATGTCGAGCAGCAGGCCGATGCGCGACGGCAGCGACTTCAGGAACCAGATGTGGGCGACGGGGGCGGCCAACTCGATGTGGCCCATGCGGTCGCGCCGGACGCGCGCGAGGGTGACCTCGACGCCGCACTTCTCGCAGATGACGCCCTTGTACTTCATGCGCTTGTACTTGCCGCACAAGCACTCGTAGTCCTTGATCGGCCCGAAGATGCGCGCGCAGAACAGGCCGTCGCGCTCGGGCTTGAAGGTCCGGTAGTTGATGGTCTCGGGCTTCTTGATCTCGCCGTACGACCAGGAGAGGATCTTCTCCGGAGACGAGATCGAGATCTTGATCTGGTCGAAGCTGACCGGCGTGGCCTGCTGGTTGAAAAGGTTCATGACCTCTTGGTTCATGATCCGCTCCTTGTTGACGCCGGCAGCCCCGCGCCGGGCCACCGCGTCCTGAAAACAATCCGGCGCCGCGCCCCGCGCGGACGCTGCTCACCGTCGTCGAACCCTGGAAGGCCCCTCCCCTCCCCGCTCGACCGTGGCGGCGGTGCTCCGCCGCCACGGGAGGTTTTTGCTGGCTTACTCGGCCGCGTCGGCCGGGGGCTCAAGCTGGTCGTTGGCGGCCTTCTTGGAGGACGTCAGCTCGACGTTGAGGCCGAGGGAGCGCATCTCCTTGACGAGCACGTTGAACGACTCGGGGATGCCGGCCTCGAAGGTGTCGTCGCCGCGGACGATCGCCTCGTAGACCTTGGTGCGGCCGGCCACGTCGTCCGACTTCACCGTGAGCATCTCCTGCAGCGTGTAGGCCGCGCCGTAGGCCTCCAGCGCCCAGACCTCCATCTCGCCGAAGCGCTGACCGCCGAACTGCGCCTTGCCGCCCAGCGGCTGCTGGGTGACGAGCGAGTACGGGCCGATCGACCGGGCGTGGATCTTGTCGTCCACGAGGTGGTGCAGCTTCAGCATGTAGATGTAGCCCATCGTCACCTTGCGGTCGAAGGGCTCGCCGGTGCGCCCGTCATAGAGCGTCGACTGCGCCGAGCGGTCGAGACCGGCCATCTCCAGCATCTGCTCGATGTCGGCCTCCTTGGCGCCGTTGAACACCGGGGTGGCCATCGGCACGCCGCGGCGGACGTTGTTGCCGGCCTCGGCCAGCTCCTCGTCCGTCAGGCCGTCGAGCTCGCCGGGGGAGTAGATCGCCTTCATCTCCTCCCGCAGCGGCGCGATGTCCTGCGACTTCAGATAGGCATCCACCGCCTTCGACACCTTGCGACCCAGGCCCGCAGCCGCCCAGCCCAGGTGCGTCTCCAGGATCTGGCCGACATTCATGCGCGAGGGCACGCCCAGCGGGTTGAGCACGATGTCGGCATGCGTCCCGTCCTCCAGGAACGGCATGTCCTCGATCGGCACGATCCGCGACACGACACCCTTGTTGCCGTGACGGCCGGCCATCTTGTCGCCCGGCTGGATCTTGCGCTTCACCGCCACGAAGACCTTGACCATCTTCATGACGCCGGGGGGCAGCTCGTCGCCGCGCTGCAGCTTCTCGACCTTGTCGAGGAAGCGCTGCTCAAGGCGCTTCTTCGACTCGTCGTACTGCTTCTGCATCGCCTCCATCTCGGTCATGAGACGGTCGTCGATGACGGCGAACTGCCACCATTGCGAGCGCGGGTAGTCGTTGATCAGCTCGCGGGTGAGCGTGGTGTCCTTCTTGAAGCCCTTCGGGCCGGCCACCGGCGCCTGACCGATCAGCACGTCCGACAGGCGGGCGTAGGTGTTGCGGTCGAGGATCGCCTGCTCGTCGTCGCGGTCCTTGGCGAGCCGCTCGATCTCCTCGCGCTCGATCGCCTGGGCGCGCTCGTCCTTGTCGACGCCGTGGCGGTTGAACACGCGGACTTCCACGATGGTGCCGGTGACGCCCGGCGGCACCCGCAGCGAGGTGTCGCGCACGTCCGAGGCCTTCTCGCCGAAGATGGCGCGGAGCAGCTTCTCCTCCGGCGTCATCGGGCTCTCGCCCTTCGGGGTGATCTTGCCGACGAGGATGTCGCCCGCGTTCACCTCGGCACCGATGTAGACGATGCCGGCCTCGTCGAGGTTCTTGAGCGCTTCTTCCGAAACGTTCGGGATGTCGCGGGTGATCTCCTCCGGCCCGAGCTTGGTGTCGCGGGCCATCACCTCGAACTCCTCGATGTGGATCGAGGTGAACACGTCATCCTTCACGATCCGCTCGGAGAGCAGGATCGAGTCCTCGAAGTTGTAGCCGTTCCACGGCATGAACGCGACGAGCACGTTCCGGCCCAGCGCCAGCTCGCCGAACTCGGTCGAGGGTCCGTCGGCGATGATCTCGCCCTTCTTCACGAACTCGCCGACGCGGACCAGAGGCTTCTGCGTGATGCAGGTCGACTGGTTGGAGCGCTGGAACTTCTGCAGCCGGTAGATGTCGACGCCCGGCTTGTTGGCGTCGGCCTCTTCCGTGGCGCGGATGACGATACGGGTGGCGTCCACCTGGTCGATGATGCCGGCGCGGCGGGCCGCGATGGCGGCGCCGGAATCCCGGGCGACCACCGCCTCCATGCCGGTGCCCACGAACGGGGCGTCGGCGCGGACCAGCGGCACCGCCTGGCGCTGCATGTTCGAGCCCATGAGCGCGCGGTTGGCGTCGTCGTTCTCCAGGAACGGGATCAGCGCCGCGGCCACCGAGACGAGCTGCTTCGGCGACACGTCCATGAGGTCGACGCGCTCAGGACCCACGACGATCACCTCGCCGGCCCGGCGGCAGACCACGAGGTCCTCCGTGAGCTTGCGGGCCTCGTCCATCTGGGCGTTCGCCTGGGCGACGTAGTACTTCGCCTCCTCCATGGCGGAGAGGTAGGCGACCTCGTCGGTGACCACGCCGTCGCGCACGCGGCGGAACGGGGTCTCGATGAAGCCGTACTTGTTCACCCGCGCGAAGGTGGCGAGCGAGTTGATCAGGCCGATGTTCGGGCCTTCCGGCGTCTCGATCGGGCAGATGCGGCCGTAGTGGGTCGGGTGCACGTCGCGCACCTCGAAGCCGGCGCGCTCGCGGGTCAGACCGCCCGGGCCAAGCGCCGAGAGGCGGCGCTTGTGCGTCACCTCGGAGAGCGGGTTGGTCTGGTCCATGAACTGCGACAGCTGCGACGAGCCGAAGAACTCGCGCACGGCCGCGGCCGCCGGCTTCGCGTTGATCAGGTCCTGCGGCATGACCGTGTCGATATCGACCTGGCTCATGCGCTCGCGGATGGCGCGCTCCATGCGCAGGAGGCCCAGGCGGTACTGGTTCTCCATGAGCTCGCCCACCGAGCGGACGCGGCGGTTGCCGAGGTGGTCGATGTCGTCGACCTCGCCCTTGCCGTCGCGCAGCTCGACCAGCGCCTTGACCACCGCCAGCATGTCCTCCTTGCGGAGCGTGCGCACGGTGTCGGCGGCGTCGAGGTCCAGGCGCATGTTCATCTTCACGCGGCCGACCGCCGAGAGGTCGTAGCGCTCGGAATCGAAGAACAGCGAGTGGAACATCGCCTCGGCGGTGTCGAGGGTCGGCGGCTCGCCCGGGCGCATGACCCGGTAGATGTCGAACAGCGCGCCTTCGCGGCCGGAATTCTTGTCCACCGCCAGCGTGTTGCGGATGTAGGGACCGACATTGACGTGGTCGATGTCGAGCACCGGCAGCTCGGCGGTGCCGACATCCTCCAGGCTCTTCAGGAGCTTCTCGGTGATCTCCTCGCCGGCCTCGGCCCAGATCTCGCCGGTCTGGGTGTTGACCAGATCCTCGGCGATGTACTGGCCGACGAGATCCTCGTCGGTCGCCTTGAGGAACTTGGTGCCCTTCTCGGTGATCTGGCGGGCGTTGCGGGCGTTGAGCTTCTTGCCGGCCTCCAACACGACCTCGCCGGAATCGGCGTCGATCAGGTCGACCGTGGCCTTCATGCCCTTCATGCGCTCGGCGTCGAAGGGCACGCGCCAGTCGGCGCCGTCGCGGTCGTAGACGACCTTGTTGTAGAAGGTCGACAGGATTTCCTCACCGTCGAGCCCCAGAGCATAGAGCAGCGACGTCGCCGGCAGCTTGCGCTTCCGGTCGATGCGGACGTGCACGATGTCCTTGGCGTCGAACTCGACGTCGAGCCAGGAGCCCCGGTACGGGATGATGCGGGCGGCGAACAGGAGCTTGCCCGACGAGTGGGTCTTGCCCTTGTCGTGGTCGAAGAACACGCCCGGTGAGCGGTGCATCTGCGAGACGATGACGCGCTCGGTGCCATTGACGATGAAGGTGCCGTTCTCCGTCATCAGGGGCATGTCGCCCATGTAGACGTCCTGCTCCTTGATGTCCTTGACCGACTTGGCCTGGGTGTCGGGATCGACGTCGAACACGATGAGGCGCAGGGTGACCTTCAGCGGGGCCGCGAAGGTGATGCCGCGCTGGCGGCACTCGTCGACGTCGTACTTCGGGGCCTCGAAGGTGTAGCGGACGAACTCGAGCAGCGCCGTGGAAGCGAAGTCGGAGATCGGGAACACCGACTTGAACACGCTCTGCAGCCCCTCGTCGGCGCGCCCGCCCTCGGGCTCGTCGACCATCAGGAACTGGTCGTAGGACGCCTTCTGAACCTCGATGAGGTTCGGCATCTCGGCAACTTCCTTGATCTTGCCGAAGAACTTCCGAATGCGCTTGCGACCGACCAGCGTGTTGGCCATGTGACCTCGCTCCTACCCGCGTGCCTCGCGCCCGGGGAAGCGTTCCCGAAAGGGACCTCCCGCACCGGGCCGTGACGCGCGCCCCGCCGGGCCGCGCCACCGAACCGAATCTCTTGTCGGCCCTTTTCAGGACCATCCGCCGAAGCGGCCTAAAGCCCGCGGGCGCTGCACCCGCGGGCTCCAGTCACGACAGGCTCGCCGGGAGCCTCCGTGGGGTGATGGGCCGGTGCCGGCCCATCGTCGACTTACTTGAGCTCGACCTTGGCGCCGGCCTTCTCGAGCTGGCCCTTGAGCTTCTCGGCCTCGTCCTTGGCGACGCCTTCCTTGATCGGCTTCGGCGCGCCCTCCACGAGGTCCTTGGCCTCCTTGAGGCCGAGGCCGGTGATCGCGCGGACCTCCTTGATGACCTCGATCTTCTTGTCGCCGGCCGAAGCCAGGACAACCGTGAACTCGGTCTGCTCCTCGGCGGCGGCGGCAGCGCCACCACCGGCAGCCGGACCGGCAGCGACGGCGACGGCGGCAGCCGCCGAGACGCCCCACTTCTCCTCGAGCATCTTGGCCAGGTCAGCGGCCTCGAGCACGGTCAGCGAGGACAGGTCGTCGACGAGCTTGGCGAGATCAGCCATGGTGAATTCCTCTCAATATCGGTTCGAACGGATGGATTTTGAAGGGCCTCAGGCGGCCTCGTCCTTCTTGGCATAGGCCCCGAACACGCGGGCGAGCTTGGCCGCCGGCGCATTGACGACCTGGGCCACCTTCGTCGCGGGAGCCTGGATGAGGCCCACGAGCTTGGCGCGCAGTTCGTCGAGGGACGGGAGCGAGGCGAGCGCCTTCACGCCGTCCGGGTTCAGGGCGGTCTTCCCCATCGCGCCGCCGAGGATCACGAGCTTGTCGTTGGCCTTGGCGAAATCGACCGCGACCTTCGCGGCTGCGACCGGATCGCCGGAATAGGCGAGCAGGGTCGGGCCCTTCAGGAGCGGCTTGATGGAGGCGACGTCCGTGCCATCGAGTGCGATGCCGGCGAGGCTGTTCTTGGCGACCTTCACGGTGGCGCCGGCCTGCTTCATCTGCGAGCGCAGCTTCTGCATGTCGGCGACCGTGAGGCCCTTGTAGTGGGCCACGACGACGACGGCGCTCTGATTGAACACGCCGTTGAGCGTCGAGACGAGATCAGCTTTAGCTGTCCGGTCCACTGGGCTCTCTCCGGTTGGCAGAACCCGGTCTCGGGTCCGCCGGTTGCACATGCCGCCCGGACGTGATCTCGGCCGTAAGACCGGGAACGTCCGAACGACGCTTCGCGGCCCTGTCCCCGCGCGTGCCCCTGGAGGCCGCCTCGGGCGAGTTGGTTCAAACCGACAACCCCTCCGCGGCGCGAGCCGAGGCGGAGCGTTTTCGAATTCGGTCTTCCCCGTCTGTGCAGGCTGGCGGATTAAGCCGGCGAACCGGCACCTGCAGTCTCGGACAGGACATGGCCGGACAAGGCTCCGCGGGGCTCGTCGCCCCTAGGATCCTTCCGGCCAGTGCCACCCGGTTGCCCGGGCGACATTTCGAGCGGAAACCGGCCGATCGGCCGTCTCCTTCCGTGAGGATGAAATGCGTGAGGCGCGGTGTATAGAGCCTAGCAAGCCGCCTGCCAAGGGCCGAAGCGCGACTTTTCCGCCGCAGGCAAGGACTTGCGCGGGAGCCTTGCCCTGACGGCATCGCTCCGCGCGGTCCGGATCCAGAGCTACGCCGCCTCCCGCTCCGGCACCAGCTTCCGCCGTGCCGCCTCCCACCAACTCCGGTCGCGGGCGGCTTTCGCCTCCGCAGCCTTGGCGGCGTAGAAGGAGGCGTTGTGCTCGCCGCGCAGGGCTTCCCGGGTGAAGCGGATCAGGTGGTGGGCCACGAAGCCCATGTTGAACACCGCCTCGATCTGCCCGCGCTTCAGCGCGTAGCCGGCCGCGCTCCAGAACGGCTTGCGGTAGTCGGAAAAGATCCCGACCCGGGTGATGATGTTGAAGCCGAGGATCAGGCCCCGGCGCAGGTTGGTGAAGGTGAGCTTGCCGGCGGTCGGCGTGGTGATGCGATTCGGGTAGGTCACCGCGCACTGGTGCTTGAAGCGCTCGAAGATTTTCTCGGGCTCGTAGGCGTGCGTGATGGCGCGGCGCCAGCTTCCCACCACCAGATCGTGAGGGCGCTTGAACAGCACGTTCGATTCCAGCGCCGCGTCGTGGACGAGACGCCCCTCGCGCTCCAGCCGGTCCCAGAGCGGGGTCTTGGGCAGAGCCTGCAGCAGGTTGATCGTCAGCACGGGGATCGCCGAGCGATCGATGAAATCGATCAGGTTCTGCTCGGACTTGTCGGTGTCGGAATCGAGACCCAGGATGATGCCTGAGGTGACCTCCAGCCCGTAGGAATTGAGGGTCTCGATCGCCTCGTACATCGGCACGGCGGCGTTGTGGGTCTTGTCGATACCCTTGAGGGCGTCCGCCTCCGGGGTCTCGATTCCGACAAACACCGTCATGAAGTTCGCCTGCCGCATCAGCTCGAGGATCTCGGGCTGCTTGGCCATGTTCAGCGTCGCCTCGCAGGCGAACTGGAGCGGGTAGTTGTTCTTCTTCTGCCAAGCCACGAGATGCGGCAGCATCTCGCGGGTCGCCTTGCGGTTGCCGATGAAATTGTCGTCGACGAAGTAGACCACTGCCGGATGGCCCGGCTGGCTGACGATGGCGTCGAGCTCGGCGCACATCTGCTCGGGGCTCTTCAGACGCGGCTGGCGGCCGTAGAGCTGGGGAATGTCGCAGAACTCGCAGCGATAGGGGCAGCCCGAGGAGAATTGCAGCGAGCCGATCAGGTATCGCTTGAGCGGTGCTTGCTCGTAGGCCGGGGCCGGGAAGTCCGCGAGCGCGAGGCGGTCCTTCGTCTCCAGCACCACCTGGGCAGGCGGGGGAGTCAGGTCGGCATCGAGGCGCGCGACGAGCTGGTCGGTGGCGTCACCGATCTCGCCGATGTGAAGGTAGTCGAAATCGCCGTACTTCTCCGGGGCACCCGAGACCGAGGGACCGCCCAGCACCGTGACCTTGCCGGCGGCGCGAGCGCGGTCGCGGATGTCGTGGATCTGCGGCTCCTGGATGTGCATGCCGGAGACGAACACCGCGTCCGCCCAGGCGAAGTCGACCGGACCGGCGCGGCGGATATTCTCATCGATGAACCGGCATTCCCAAGCCTCCGGCATATAGGCCGCGATCAGCAGCAGCCCCTGCGGCGGCATGAACGCCTTCACCCCGCCCATCAGCGGGTAGGCATGTGAGAATGTCCCGAAGGACGGTGTGTAGGCGGGAAAGACGCACAGGATGCGTCGCTTGGAGGTGACCGTCAGGGTGCATCGCATGGCGGCCTATCTAGCACAGCCATGCGCCTTGGCGCCCCCCTCGGCGGTTAAGAATGGCGTGAGGAAGCGTGGTGCCGCTGTCGCGGCGATTTCTGTGCTGGGTCCCGGGTCGCATTCCGCCGGCTCGCCAACATGTCGACGTCGGAAATTCGCTCCACCCTCGCCCCCGCAAAGCAAAACGCCCGGCCGTTTCCGGCCGGGCGCTCCGCAGCGTAGAGGCTTCGCCTTAGCTCAGGCGGTCAGAACCGTGCTCGGCTCGACCTTCACGCCCGGGCCCATCGTCGAGGTGACGGCGATGCGCTGGACGTAGGTGCCTTTGGCGCCCGCGGGCTTGGCCTTGGCGACCGCGTCCGCAAACGCTTTGATGTTCTCGACGAGCTTGTCGGCGTCGAACGAGACCTTGCCGACGCCGGCATGGACGATGCCGGCCTTCTCGACGCGGAACTCCACCGAGCCGCCCTTGGCGCCGGCCACCGCACCCTTCACGTCCATGGTGACGGTGCCGACCTTCGGGTTCGGCATCAGGCCGCGCGGGCCCAGCACCTTACCGAGACGGCCGACCAGCGGCATCATGTCGGGGGTCGCAATGCAGCGGTCGAACTCGATCTTGCCGCCCTGCACGATCTCCAGGAGATCTTCGGCGCCGACGATGTCGGCACCCGCTGCCTTGGCGTCGTCCGCCTTGGCGCCGCGGGCGAAGACCGCGACCCGCACCGTCCGGCCGGAGCCGTTCGGCAGGTTGCAGACGCCGCGGACCATCTGGTCGGCGTGACGGGGATCGACGCCGAGGTTCATCGAGACCTCGACGGTCTCGTCGAACTTCGCGGTCGCTCGCTCCTTCACCAGCTTGATCGCCTCGTCGAGGGGATAGAGCTTGGTAACCTCGATGCCCTCGCGGGCGGCGCGGATGCGCTTGCCTTCCTTAGCCATGCTGCCCTCCCTTACGCGACGACTTCGAGGCCCATGGCCCGCGCGGAGCCACGGATCATCGCGACGGCCGACTCGACCGTGTCGCAGTTGAGGTCAGGCATCTTCTTCTCGGCGATCTCGCGGAGCTGCGCCTCGGTGATCTTGCCGACGGTCGGGCCCTTGCCCGGTGTCTTGGAGCCGGAGGCCGGCTTCTTGCCGAGCTTCAGGCCGACGGCCTTCTTCAGGAAGAAGGTGACCGGAGGCTGCTTCATCTCGAAGGTGAAGGAGCGGTCCTGATACGCGGTGATGATCACCGGGATCGGGGTGCCCTTCTCCATCTGCGCGGTCTTCGCGTTGAAGGCCTTGCAGAATTCCATGATGTTGAGGCCGCGCTGACCGAGCGCGGGACCGATCGGCGGCGACGGGTTCGCCGCGCCGGCCGGGACCTGAAGCTTCACGTAGCCCGTGATCTTCTTCGCCATGGGACTGCTCCCAATGAGGATCCGCCCCCACGCGGCCTGAAGCGCGGCGGGTCGGACGGTTGCAGGTCGCGGTGCGAGCCGTGGATCCCGGAGGCGAGGCCGGGCGGGTCTCCCGCGGGGTTTAGCGAGTAGGAAGTAGCGAATAGCGAATAGGGCTATCAGCCCGGCGGGGCACCTGCGTCCCTACTCGCTATTCGCTACTCCCTACTCGCTCTACGATCAGGCCTTCTCGACCTGGGCGTATTCCAGTTCCACCGGTGTGGCACGGCCGAAGATCGACACGGCCACCTTCAGGCGGGAACGGGCCTCGTCGATCTCCTCAACGGTGCCGTTGAAGCTGGCGAACGGACCGTCCGAGACCCGGACGGTCTCGCCGATCTCGAAGGAGATCGAGGGCTTGGGCCGGTCGACGCCCTCGGCGACCTGGCCCTTGATCCGCTCGGCCTCGGCGTCGGGAATCGGCACCGGCTTCGACTTGTCGGCCCCGAGGAAGCCCGTGACCTTCGGGGTGTTCTTGATGAGGTGGTAGACCTCGTCGGTGAGATCGCACTTCACCAGCACGTAGCCGGGGAAGAACTTGCGCTCGGCATCGACCTTCCGGCCGCGGCGCACCTCCACGACCTTCTCGGTCGGGACCATCACCTCGTCGAACAGCTCGGTCAGCCCGCGCTGGGCCGCCTGGTCCTTGATGGACTGGGCGACCTTGTTCTCGAAGTTCGAGTAGGCGTGGACGATATACCAGCGCTTCGACACGGTTCCGTTCAACTCCGACAAGTCCGCGAGGTCTCCCTCGTCCGATTGGGCCGCCCTCAGACGCCCAGGATCAGGCCGACCACGAAGCGCAGGGCTTGGTCCACCACCGTGAAGAACACGCTCGCGGCCACGACCATCACGAAGACCATGATCGTCGTAATGGTGGTCTCGCGGCGGGTCGGCCACGTGACCTTGCGGGCCTCGTCGCGAACCTGCGCGAAGAACTCGCCCGGCGTGGCCCGCTTCTGCGGCGTCCGGGTCGGCGTCGCCGGCCGGGCCGGCGGCGGATTCGCGGGTCCGCGGGCTGCGCCGCGCACCAGGTCCACCTTCTTGGTCGCTTCGTTCGATGCCATGGCGCCAGTGTCTGTGCGTGTTCGGCCCCGAGGCAGAGACCGCATCCGGGAATGCGAATGTCGGCGCCGAGGACCCGGATGGGCCCGCACCGACGGTCGCTTCAGATCTCGGATTGCGCCCGCTCTAGCGCAACTCCCCCGGCTTGTCGACCGGGCCGCCGCGCGGGATCGGGTTGAATGTCTGGCAGGAGTGGAGGGACTCGAACCCGCAACCTCCGGTTTTGGAGACCGGCGCTCTGACCAGTTGAGCTACACTCCTAGCGCACCGCCCAATGCCCCATCGCGGCCCGGCTTGCAAGGGGCTGCTTGCGGGAAGCGGGGCTTCGGAGCCGTTCTCGCGGCGCTCCGTCCGCTGGATCCCGGATCAGGTTCCGCTTCGCTCCAGCTGTCCGGAAAAAGGGGGCACGCAGGATAAATCCCGGCCTTTTCCTGGGCGCATGCAGCGCCAGCGGAATACGCCCCGGGACCGAGCACGAGGATCGCCGCGAGAGCGCATCCCTCAACGGGCTTGTCGGTCCCAGACGACAACGCCGGCCCCCGATAGGTCGGGGGCCGGCGCGAAGGCGAAGCGGCGCGAAACGCCGCCCCAATCAATCGTCAGTCGTTGATGGCGGCGACGACGCCGGCGCCGACGGTGCGGCCGCCCTCGCGGATGGCGAAGCGCAGCTTCTCCTCCATGGCCACCGGCACGATCAGCGCCACGTCCATGGTCACGTTGTCGCCCGGCATCACCATCTCGGTGCCCTCCGGCAGCGTGCAGATCCCGGTCACGTCCGTCGTGCGGAAGTAGAACTGCGGCCGGTAGTTCGTGAAGAACGGCGTGTGGCGCCCGCCCTCCTCCTTGGTCAGGATGTACGCCTCGGCCTTGAACTTCGCGTGCGGCTTCACCGAACCCGGCTTGCACACCACCTGGCCGCGCTCCACGTCCTCGCGCTTCGTGCCGCGCAGGAGAACGCCGACGTTGTCGCCCGCCTGGCCCTGGTCGAGCAGCTTGCGGAACATCTCCACGCCCGTGACCGTCGTCTTCGTGGTCGCCCGGATGCCGACGATCTCGACTTCCTCGCCCACCTTCACGATGCCGCGCTCGACGCGGCCCGTCACCACCGTGCCGCGGCCCGAGATCGAGAACACGTCCTCGATCGGCATCAGGAACGGCATGTCGATCGGGCGCTCCGGCTGCGGGATGTAGCTGTCCACCGTCGCCATCAGCGCCAGCACCGCCTCCTTGCCGATCTTGGGCTCCTTGTCCTCCAGCGCCATCAGCGCCGAGCCCTTGGTGATCGGGATGTCGTCGCCCGGGAAGTCGTACTTCGAGAGAAGCTCGCGCACCTCAAGCTCCACCAGCTCCAGCAGCTCCTCGTCGTCGACCATGTCGACCTTGTTGAGGAACACCACCAGAGCCGGAACGCCGACCTGACGCGCCAGCAGGATGTGCTCGCGCGTCTGCGGCATCGGGCCGTCGGCCGCCGACACCACCAGGATCGCGCCGTCCATCTGCGCCGCGCCCGTGATCATGTTCTTCACGTAGTCGGCGTGGCCGGGGCAGTCCACGTGCGCGTAGTGCCGGTTCGAGGTCTCGTACTCCACGTGCGCCGTCGAGATCGTGATCCCGCGCGCCTTCTCCTCCGGCGCCTTGTCGATCTGGTCGTAGGCCGTGAACGTCGCCCCGCCCGTCTCCGCCAGAACCTTCGTGATCGCCGCCGTCAGCGACGTCTTGCCGTGGTCAACGTGCCCAATCGTGCCGATGTTGCAGTGCGGCTTGGTGCGGGAGAACTTTTCCTTGCCCAT
>NZ_JBKFBO010000128.1:0-95517 GCF_053346215.1 Methylobacterium sp. A49B | reverse complement strand
TCCGCAAGTCGGTCCGGCCCGACGGCATCGTCAGCTTCATCGACGGCAAGACCTACAAGACGCTCAAGCGCCACCTCACCAGCCACGGCCTCGACCCGAAGAGCTACCGTGAGCGCTACGGCCTGCCGGCCGACTACCCGATGGTCGCCCCCAGCTACGCCGAGCAGCGCTCCGCCCTCGCCAAGGCCATCGGCCTCGGACAGCCCGGCGCCATGGCCGAGCGGAAGGGCCGTCAGGCCGCCTGAGCCGATCCGCGTCCCGTCGCGGGGCTGCGCGTGCGGCGCCCGGACGGGATGCCGCCACGACGCTGCCCGGACGCCGCGATCGTTGCGCGAGCGCCACACTGATCCGCAACGTCGCGCGACACGGACAAGCTGCCTTACTCTGCACAAAGCGGATGCGCACGTCGGTCCCTAGGACGAGAGTCGAGGGATCAGCGAGATGAAGCGAGAGCAGACGAGTACGGTGGTGCCCTTCCCGGCCCATGTCGCCCCCGCCATTGCCGACGAGGATACCGCGTCGATCATCGCAGTGCTGCAGGACCAGTTGGCGCTCGCCCGTGAGGGTCGGCTGCGCTCCGTGGCCGTGGTCTCCGTCTCGGCGGACGGGGAAGCAATCGGAACGCAGTGGTCTTGCAAGGGCGCCGACATCAGCAGCCTGATCGGCAAGCTGACGGTACTCACCCACGACCTGATGGCTGCCCGGAAGTAATCACCCGAGCATAAGCCTCGGATCCTCCATCGGGCGGGCGCGGTCGACGCGTCGGCGGTCAAGCCTGCGGCGTCGGTTCGCTTCGTCGGCGTGTAGGCTCGCTTCGCCACGGAAGGCCGTGGCGCCGCGCGGGAATTGGCGACGATCGGCTAAGCGCGACGGCGCCAGGCCGGTAAGACATTCTCGACGCCGACGGCATTCGCCTCTTCTCCGACCTGCCCGGGCCGGCCGCCCCAGCAGCGCTGCGGTACAATGCGACCGCCTTGAAGCAGCTCGACGTTGAGATCAGATCTCCACACCTTTACGCATCGTCGTTCTGCGATGCAGAACTGACATGCACCTTGTTCACCGCGTTTGCGTCTGTCATGCTTCGTCCACGGACGCGCAAAGACAGATCACGCCGGTTTCATGCGTCCGCAGAATGAGCCCTCCAGGGCCGCGGGACCGGTGAAGAGGAAGCGTCATGTCCCGTCCGATCTACCTCGCCATCGCGCTCGTCGTGTGCGGAACCGTCGTTACGGTGTTCACCTTCATGCGCGCGCCGCAGTCGAAGGAGTTCGCCGGCTGGGACGTGGCGTTCATGAGTGGGATCGGCGCGGTTGCCCTTGGCTTCTTGACGACCCTTGTCGAGGTGATCACCGGATAGGCTTCCGCCGTCCGGACTGGCCTCGTCGGGGCCTTCGGCGTGGCTCAACCGCCTGGCAGGACGATCCATCATCTGCATACATTCCGCGAATATGTTGGGGATACGACATCAAAACTCATAATTCACAATCGATCGCCAGTGCAGACAATTTGATGTAATTCAAAAACGTCCCCTGAACGCGTATCGCCGATTCTGCCGCTCGAAGTTCCACGAGGCGGCGATGTTCGAACGACGCAGTTACCCGCGTACGCGCCTGAATGAGACCGGCAGCATCTCGGTGGACGAGCACCGGAGCTTACCGTGCATCGTCTACGACCGATCCGCCGGCGGGATCCGCGTCGCTCTGCCGGATGCCGAGATCGTGCCGGAGCATTTCGTGCTCAGCATCGATGCCAGCAAAGAGTTTCTCGTCTGCCGGGCGGTCTGGCGAAAGGCGGAAGAGATCGGAGCGACGACGGACGAATCCCCAATCCTGCACCCGGACGGCTTCGGTCTTGCCCGCGCGCTCGAGCTGTCCTGACCGGCATCGACGGACCGACCGCCGCAGGGGCGGCACCTTCCCGCGCTCCGGTCGTTCTCTGTCGGGTTGATGTCGCGACGCGGCGCGTCGCCGGAGTCACATCGGGGACGAATCATGCCGGATCCGAAATCGCGCGACGCCGACGCAGCGCCGGCTGTCGACCTCCCGCAGGGGCTGCCGACACCGCCGAACAGCGGCGAGATGCCCCCACCGCGGCTTCCTCCAGCACCGGAGGACGAGCCGATGCCCCCGCGAGAGGAGCCTGCGCCGGAAATCGATGAGGTGACGGGGCTGTGATCCCGGCGGGACGCAACTTCGCACCGTGGGGACGCAGGCCCATTCCAACCGTATGGCCTCAAGGCTTCAGGCTGCCGGGCAGCTGTCTGGGCCTGATCGCCAGCCTCGCTTGGATTTCGGGGACTGCGGCGGCCGAGCAACCACTCACCATCGAGCGGCTTAGCACGGAAGGCTGGGAGATCGCCGGCTATACCGGGACCTTCGACAACCGCTCATCCCTCATCCTGTTTCGCAGGAAGGACAGGCCGTATCTCGTCCAGTGCTCGATCCTGTGCGATGTGACCCGCAACCCGCGCGTGATCACGAATTGCTACGAGCTGCACTGACGGCGCAGTCGCGGCGCCGGTCGGATGGGCCGCTCCGCCGGAGTGCGCATCAATCCCAGTCGATGTTCAGGGAACGCTCGAAAGCGGCCGCCGACATCTCCTTGCCCTTGGGATCGGCGACCGTGATCTCGCGGAAGCCGCGACGGGCGAGTTCCCACGTCTTCTCCATGGCCTGCTCGTCGGTCCCGCAGGCGAAGGTCATGACGCGCCCGGACGGGTCGATCCCCTTGACGGTGAACACAACGCTCTCCTTGTTCTCCCGACCCATATAGCGCTGCCGATCCGATCCTGCCGCCGTGGGCGCTCCCGACAAGGAGCCGGAGCGCGCGCGGCGCGTTGAAAGGATGGGGAGAGCTTCAGGATGTCGAACGCGCGCGCGACCGAGCTTTCGGATCAGGACAGCGCCGCGGTCGAGCCGGAGCCCGGATCGCGCCGGTCGCCTCCTGCGGTCAGGCCTCCGGCGATCACCGACGAGGATCCCGATGTCGGCCTGTCGCAGAAGGGCCTCGACGAGGACGCCGTGATCAGGCGCGAGACCGACATCTGACCGAGCCTCCCCAGACCGCCCAACGGATGGGTGGGGTTGAGGAGCCAGCTCGTGCACGAGGAGGCAGGATGACGTTGCGAAGATCCCGGTCCCCGTTCGGTCGCGCCGTGTCGGTTCTGAGCGCGCAGGAGGCAGTCGCGGCCCCGGTTCTAGTGAACGGATCGGAACGGGTGCGCCGATGATGTCGGGCGAGGTTGGCCGTCTGGCGGACGAGAGCCTGAGGCTGAGTCTTCGGCAGGCAGAGACCGTCATCCTGCTCGCTGTTGCCGTCCACTATGCCTGGTTCGAATGGTGGTTCGAAGCGCATCAATCGGCAGCTTCAGTCTGCAGCGCTCGACAGGATCAGAGGGCGCGGACACGCCGGTTGATCCGGCTGGGTGTCGCGCCTTCCGCCGCGGCCCGCGACCTGCGCCTCGTCTGATCATCGACGTCGCGATGCTCGGCACAGGATGACGCTAGGGCTGAAGCTGCGCCGGAGACGATCGTGCCCCCGGCGTCGCGCTCAGCGGCTCACCTCGGCAGAGGCCTGAATGAGGGGCCGAACGAGGGCGGAGGTGGACCGGATCTGGCTGGCAGGAGCGGCCACGGGCTGGGGCGTGGTCGTCAGATCGCCGGCGGGGTGGACTTCGCGGGTGCTGCGCGCCTGCTCCCTGTAGAGCGGCGGGGTGAGGTGCAGGCGGTCATCGGCGGCAGCGGGACCGACCAGGACGGCAGCCGTGGCAAGCGCGGCCGAGGCGAGGATGAGGATCGTGCGCATGGGGCATCTCCGTTTCGAGCGCGGATCGATCGCAGGACACGACCGACACCCGCAGGAAACCATGGATTTGTGCGTTGCGGCATGTTGATTGCGCATTGCACCATAACGCCGCATCGGAACGGTACTGCAATGTTTCCGATGCATTCTGAGTGCTAGATTTGAGGAAGGACTGTTGAAGCCATGCATTGACTGCAAGAGGAATTAAACTTCCATATGCCAACCTCAAATGAAAATTGAGGCCGTATAAGATTTGATTTTCAGAGACGACGCGTTTCCTGCCACCTGCCCGCGCAAGCGGACTGAGGACCGGCGCGGAACCGCGACACGAATCGGCAACACGATCGCCAGATCCACGTCACACGGCGGCGTTAGGGATGGCGAGCCCACGAAGCACTCGGAGCGAGAGATGACGCCCGCCGATCTCGATATGCGCGCCGAACTGACTGTCTGGCCCCGGCGCTCGCCTGGCCGTTCCGCCGAGGGACGACCGTTTAAAACCCTCAGGGAAGCACTCGCCGTCGCCGCACAGGCGATCGAGGCCGAGGATGCTCAACCTTGGATCATCACCGAGGCGGGCGACATCCTCTCGCCGCGTTGGATCCGGGCCAACACCCTTGGGCGCCCGCTTCAATAGGGGCTTCAGCACCGATTTCGGTCACCCGGGGCGCCGTCGAAAGCGATCAGCAGCCGATACAGATGTCGTGCACCACGTGTTCGCGTTTCGGCCCTGTGCGCTGGTTGGGAAGCTGGCCGTCGATCACCGGCAATCCACTGCCAAGCGCCTTGAACCGCCGCCGACTGCCCTGGAATTCGACCTGGGGCGCGACCGGTGCTGGCGTCTCTGCGGCAGAGGGCGGCGCCCGTGCGGGAACGCCGTTCGCCATGCCGGGCTCGGGAAGCGTCAAGGCCATGCCGGGAGCCGGCGCCGTCTGCGCGAACTCCCCCGCTTGCACCGCGAAAGGCGAGGCGACGAGGGCCGTTAGGACAAGCCAGCTTCGCGGATGCATCGCGCACATTCCTGGCTCTGCCTCTGGACGCCGGCGCGGGGTCGCGCCGGCGGTGTTTCGGAGACTCTCAGTAGGCCCGTCCGTAGAAGGGCTGGGAGACCGGACGATAGCGGTCGCTCACCGGCCACGTATAGGGTTGATCCCTGGCCGTCCGAAGCGTCGATCCGAATTTCGGCTCGGTGAAGCCGATCCCATGCAGGCCCGATGCCCTGTCGGCCCCGCGAGTCTTGGTCCCCGCCTCGCGCGCAAACGCCGCGCTGGAGACGCCCAGAACGAGAACGGCCGCGAGCGAGATGCGGCCCACCGTGACGTTCATCCCTGCCTCCTGTCCCGGCCCAGGTGCCGGCTCAGAAGGAACGGCACCGCTTGAGACCGGTTCCGCGTCGACCGGTCCCTCAGAAGGTGTCAGCCCCGACGAGGCAGGCCTCGGCCGGCAAGCCTTTGCAGGCACTGCTCCCTGAGCCGGGCGCCGCGCCCGCGATGCCGGCACCGCCGGAGGCGCCGCCCGCGGCCTGTGGCGTGCGCGCCGTGGCGGCGGCATCGAGATCGCGGTCTGTGATCCCGGACGTGCCGACAGCGATTCCGGCGCCGCCACTGCTTGCGCCGCCGCTGGCCGCAATCCCCGATGTCGCGAAGCCGGTGCCGAGGCGCCCCTGTCCGGTCGAGACCCCGAAAACGCCGCCCGTCGATGTCCCGGTGCCACCGGCTCCGAAGCCGTTTGCCGGGGAGGTCAGGCCGCTCGCGGAGGCGCCGACCGGCAGGCTGCCGGAGCCGATCGACGAGACGCCGCCCCCGATCGAACCCTGCGCCGAGCGTGCGGTGGAACTGGAGCCGATCCGGATCCCGGTAGCGCCGATCGTGTTGCCGATCCCGCTCGAACCGGCCGTCGTCCCCGCGAGTCCGGCGCCGCCCGTATCCCCGGTTCCCGACGGGCCGAGTTGGCCCGCGGCGAGTCCGGTTCCAGACGGCGCGCCGATGGTGCCGCCACCGCCGCCCGAGCGGCTGAGGCTGAGCTGGCCGGCATTGACGAGGCCGCCGGTCTGCGCCGAGAGGGTCGGGAAGGGGCCGGTGGTCGTTCCGCCGCCGAGGCTGAGCTGCCCGGGATTGGCGATGGCGCTGTTGGGCTCCAGGGAGGCCGAATTCGGGACCGTCGCGGTGGCCGACAGGCTCTGGGCCCAGGCCGGGACGGCGATCGGCACCAGCAGGGCGGCGAGGATGGCCCGCATGATTGTCTCCGCGTAAAGCGCTTCAGGGATCAACGAAGCCGCGGCCCGTGCGGGTCCGGCGGCGCGCTGACGCGGACCCCCACCGCAGCGGCCGGAACGGGAGGTTGCGGCCTTCATCCTGCCGGAAAGCCGGTGTCGTCTGACAGGCGGATCCGCCCGAACCCACGACTGCACCGTTGCCCGACTTCTTCGCCTCAGGCCTGCGCCGTGCCGGCTGGCTCGCCGGCCTGCCGGCGTTCGCGCTGGTCTGGGCGAGCGCGACCCTCTACGCCGCCCCGGAGATCGGTGATCGGATCGAGGCCGCGGGCGCGACCGTGGTGGCCGGCACCGGTACCGGAACCGGCGAGCCCTGGCTGCGGCTGGAGGCCCGGGGCCGGGACCTCCTGGCGGCCGGCGAGGCGCCCGATGTCACGGCGCGCACCGGCGCGCTTCTCCGTCTTGCCACACTGGACGGGCCGCGCCGGATCGTCTCCGAGATCGGCCTCGTCGAAACCGCGGCGCCGTTCCGGTGGACCGCGATCCGCCTGGGGCCGGACCGGGTCGCCCTGGAGGGCAGCCGCCCGGCGGAGATGGGCCGGCGCGCCCTGGAGGCGCGGGTCACGGGCGCCCTGAGCCCCGGCACGAGCCTCGACGACACCGCGCGGGCCGCCCGCGGGGCGCCGCCGGAATTCGCGAGCGCGGCGGCGTTCCTGGCGGCACGGCTCTCAGGCCTCGCCAAGGGCGGCCGGGCGTCGCTCGACGACACGGTGCTCAGCCTGTCCGGCGAGGCCGTGGACGTGCCCGCCTACGAGGCGCTCCGCGCCGCCCTATCCGAGCCGCCGGAGGGGTTCAGTGTCGGGCGGGTCGAGATCCTGCCGCCGCTGGTGGCATCGTATCGGTTCGCCGTGGAGAAGACCGCCCGGGGGATCACGCTCGACGGGTTCGCACCCACCGCGTCCGACCTGGAAGCGGCCCGGCGCGCCGCCTCCGAGGCTGCGGCCGGCGGCGCCGTGGACGACCGGCTCCTGCCGGCCCGCGGCCTCGACCCGGCGATCGATCCCAAGACCCTCATCGCCTTCGCGTTCCGGCTGGCTGAGCTGATCCAGACCGGCCGCGTCGCCTTCGCAGACGGCGCCGTCTCGGTGACCGGGGACGCCATCGACGGGCAGGCTGTTCCCGACGCGGAGGCGCTGATGCGCGACGCCCGGCCCGCCGGCGTGAAGGCCGGTAGGGTGGCGCTGGCGGCGCGGCCGCTCTCGCCCTACCGGGTGACGATCCGCCGGACCGCGGATGCGGTCACGCTCACCGGGCATGTGCCGGATGTCCAGACCCGGGAGCGCCTGCTCGACGCCCTGAGGCCGCGCCTGTTCCGCGAGCCCGTGATCGACCGCACCCGCCTCGCCGAGGGTGCCCCGCCGGATCTGGGCGGCGCACTGGCCGCCGCGATCCCCCTGGTGACCGGCCTCGCCTCGGGCGAGCTGGCGGCCTCGGACCGCGCCCTGAAGCTGAGCGGCGAAAGCCTCTACCGCGAGAGCGCCGCCCGCGCCTCCGACCGGCTGGCCGAGGCGCTTCCCCGGGGCTGGACCGGGCAGGCCTCGGTCTCGGCCCGGCAGCCGGCGGAACGGCGCGACCCGGAGACCTGCCGGGCCGACGCCGCCGACCTGACCCGGGCGGACCTGCGCTTCCCGGCGGGCAGCACCGTGCTGTCGCCGGCCTTCTACCCGACCCTCGACGCCCTGGCCGCCCTTGCCAAGGCGTGCCCGTCGCTGCACCTCGCGGTCTCGGGGCCCGCCGACGCCACCAAGCCGGCCCCGGCGAAGGCTCCGCCGACGCCGGCCGCCGGACCGGGCCCGGGGGAGGGCGCCCATTCCGCCGCGGACCCGGCCCAGCCCGCCAGTGCCGCCAAGCCGGAGGGACAGGCCGGGAAGCCCGCGGCGACGCCGGACACGTCCGCGGCGGCCAAACCGGCATCCGGCAAGGCCGCGCCGGAGGGGCCCGGAGAGAAGGCGGGGGCGGTCGCGAAGGACGCACCGAAGAAGGACGCGCCGAAGGCCGATGCGGGGAAGAAGGACGGATCGAAGAAAGATCTGCCCCGGAAGGAGGCGGCCGCCCACGGCAAGACGGCGGCGAAGAAGCCGGCCGAAGCGCCCGACGAGCCGCCGCAGGACCTGCCGCGCCTGCGGGCGCAGGCCGTGGTCGAGTACCTGCTCCAGGCGGGCGCCCGCCCCGATCAGGTCGCGCCGGGACCGGACGTCCCGGCCGGGCCCGTCGCCATCGCGCTGCTGCCGTGACGGCCATCTGCTCCGCCGCGCGCCCGCCGGCCGGGTCGCGCCCGTTCCCGCGCCCGCGTCTTCACCGCACCCGCAGGGAGGCCGGACGGCCGTGACGCTTCTGCTCGCCGGGTTCTGGCCCGGGCTCGCCGGGGCAGGTGCGCTCGGCCTCGTGGTCGGTGCCCTCGCGGGCTGGCCGGACCGGTACGGCGTGCCCCTTGGCCTGTTCGTGCTGGCGGGTCTGCTGGGGGCCGCGGCGATCGCCGGGTTCGTGCCGGGCGTGCCGGGCCTCTGGCTGGACGCGGCGGCCCTGCTGCTGCCGCCCTATCTCGCCGGCTGCGTGCTCGGGGCGCTGGGGCGGCATCTCGCGACGCGGAGCTGAGCGGCTCCGGCGACGGGCGATCGATCGGTTCGGGAACCGGTGCGCGGCCTGCCCGCGTTGCCTCCCCATGCAGGGCGCGATGCCCACCCCGAACCGACGAGGCCGCCATGATCCGGACCGATCGAAGTCCCCGCCCGGCGCAGCGCCGCTCCGCCCTCCGTCTGCCGCGCCCCCGGGCCGGCGCCGCCGCCACCGGCCTGTTCCTGGCCGCTCTCGCCCTCTCGGCCGCCACGGTGCCGCTGGTCGAGCCCGCCGACGCGACCACCTCCGGCCAAACCGCGCAGGCGGCCCTGACGCTGCCGGCCCGCTAATGGCGGCGGCGCGTCGGGCGGACGCGCCGTCACTGCCGTGCTGGAAAGGGGTAGGGCGAGGGGTGCGCGTTGTCCGGAAGGACATGATCCCTCACCCTGTCGCTCCTCTAGGCCGATCCCGGGTCTGCCCGGGATCGGCACGAAGAAGCCCTCGACGGGCAAGCCCGGCCGGGGGGAAGGAGCCTCGCGCCCCGCTCCGCGGCCGTTCGGGCCGCGGAGCGGGGCGCGGAATGGGCAGTTGCGGATCTGCTCCGCCCACCGCGATCCGCGGCGGATCCGCCGGCCAGCCGCGTCCGGTGAGGCAACCCGGACCGGCTCCGGATTGTTGTCCGCCCGAGCCCGCATCCGGGCTCCGGGGAGACGGCCATGGGACTGCTCGAATCGGCGATCGGTGGCGTGCTCGGCCAGGTGTTCGGCGGGCAGAAGCAGGGATCCGGGGGGATGTCGCCCCTGGTGAAGGCCCTGCTGATGCTGCTACTCGCCAAGGGCGCGAGCGGCGGCTTCGGCGACATTTTCGGGCGCGGGCACCAGGGTGAGCCGGGACCCGAGGCCGACCGCTCCGGCGGCGCTGGGCCCTACGGGCGCGATCCCGGCCAGCACCCCGCCGATGCCGGCGGGCGCCGGCCCGACGGGGGCGATATCGGCGGCTGGGACCAGTATGGCGGCCGCCGCGATAGCGGCCCCGAGGGCACCGTCGACCCGTCCCTGCCGCCCGGCGATTTTTCGGATTTGTCCGGCATGCTCGACGGCCCCGGCGACGCCCCGGCCCCGAGCCGCGCCGCGCCGGAAGGGCAGGGGGATCTCGGCGGCCTCGACGGGCTGGTGGATCGGTTCCGCCAAGGGGGCCTTGGCGACGTGATGGAGTCCTGGATCGGCCACGGCGCGAACCGCCCGGTGGCCCCGGACCAGCTCGCTCGGGCGCTCGGCCCCGACACGGTGAACACCCTCCAGAGCCAGACTGGGATGGACCGCGAGACGCTTCTTTCTCAGTTGGCCCAGGCGTTGCCAGAGGTGGTGCACGTGCTCACGCCGCAGGGGCGGGTGCCCGGAGCAGAGGAGCGGCAGAGGTGGTGATCGCCAACCTCTAATTCCTACCGATCCATGACAATATGTTGGTTAGGTAGAATTCGCTTTTGAGGCCTGCGCCTGATCCTATGACCTCAGTAATGGATCAAAGTCCCTAGAAATTAATTCACCCGCCGCATCACAAGCGACGCGTTGGTCCCCCCGAACCCGAACGAGTTCGACAGCACCACATCCACCTGCTTCCGCTTCGCCTCGAACGGGACAAGATCGATCTTGGTCTCGACCGAGGGGTTGTCGAGGTTCAGCGTCGGCGGGATGACGTTGTCGCGCAGGACGAGGATCGAAAAAATCGCCTCGACCGAGCCGGCGGCGCCCAGCAGGTGGCCGACCGAACTCTTGGTGGACGACATGGTGGCGTTCGCGGCGGCGTCGCCCAGGAGGCGCTCCACGGCCTTCAACTCCAGCTCGTCGCCCATGGGCGTCGAAGTACCGTGGGCGTTGATGTAGCCGATCTCGGACGGGGAGATCCCGGCCCGCTTCACCGCCGCGCTCATGCAGCGGAAGGCGCCGTCGCCGTCCGGGGAGGGGGAGGTGATGTGGTAGGCGTCGCCCGAGAGGCCATAGCCCACCACCTCGGCGTAGATCTTCGCGCCGCGGGCCTTGGCGTGCTCGTACTCCTCCAGCACCACGATGCCGGCACCTTCGCCCATGAGGAAGCCGTCGCGGTCGCGGTCGTAGGGGCGGGAGGCCTTCTCCGGCGCGTCGTTGAAGCCCGTGGTCAGTGCCCGGCAGGCGGAGAAGCCCGCGATCGAGAGGCGGTTCACCGGCGACTCGGCGCCGCCCGCCACCATCACGTCGGCGTCGCCGAGCGCGATCAGGCGGCTCGCGTCGCCGATGGCGTGGGCGCCCGTGGAGCACGCCGTCACCACGGCGTTGTTCGGCCCCTTCAGGCCGTAGGCGATCGAGACCTGCCCGGAAGCGAGGTTGATGATCCGGCCCGGAATGAAGAATGGCGAGATCCGGCGCGGGCCCTTCTCGTGCAGGGTCACGGAGGCGTCGTAGATGCCGCCGATGCCGCCGATGCCGGAGCCGATCAGCACGCCGGTGGCGCACTGGTCCTCGTGGCTCTTCGGGAGCCAGTTCGCGTCCTTCAGGGCCTCGTCGGCCGCCGCCATGGCGTAGACGATGAACGGGTCGACCTTGCGCTGCTCCTTGGCCTCCATCACCGCGTCGGGGTTGAAGGTGCCGTCGGTGCCGTCTCCAAAGGGGACCTGGGCGGCGATCCGGCATGGCAGGTCGCCGGATTCGAAGCCGCGGATCGGGCCGGCGCCGCTGTCGCCCGCGATCAGCCGGCTCCAGGTGTGCTCGACCCCGCTGCCGAGCGGCGTGACCATCCCCAGACCCGTGACCACCACCCGCCGCATCGCACCCGTCCCGTCTTGAGGCGCACCCGGTCCGCCGGAGCGCATCGTCTATAACTGCCGGAGGCGGATTCGGTCCCGTCGGGACCGATCACGCCTCCGAGCCTTCAAACGCATAACGGCGCGGGGGCCGTTCCGCCTCGCCCGCGCCGCGTGAATCGAAAAAGTCCCGGCGCCGTCAGGCGGCGGAGTTCTTCTCCAGGAACTTCACGGCGTCGCCCACCGTCTGGATCGTCTCGGCCGCATCGTCCGGGATCTCGACGTTGAACTCCTCCTCGAAGGCCATCACCAGCTCGACCGTGTCGAGGCTGTCGGCACCGAGGTCGTCGATGAAGTTGGCGCTCTCGACCACCTTCTCGGGCTCGACGCCCAGGTGCTCGACGACGATCTTCTTCACGCGCTCAGCGATATCGCTCATCGGTCTTCCGTCCTCGTCCTTCTGGTCTGTCAGTCTTCTCGGGGTGATGCCTTGACCGCGTCGCGCCCCTTCTAGGGCTTGTTGACGGGCCGGTGTCCGATCGCGCGTGCTTCTGAGGTAACCGGCGAGGTGAACCCTGTGCCCCCGCCGGGAGGCCTTGGACTGAAAACCCGCTGAACCGTCAACCCCCTGTGCGGCTGCGGGGGGTTGGTAGCACAGGGCTCCCGCCCTGGCGAGGGGCCGTTCAGAAACCCTTCATGGGTGTGGCGTTTGCGTGCCGGACACCCTGATTCGCGAACAGCCAAGACCAGTATACAGATCCTAGTACATCGCCATTCCGCCATTCACGTGCAGCGTGTGGCCGGTGACGTAGCCGGCCTCCGCGGAGGCGAGGTAGAGGCAGGCGGCCGCCACCTCCGCGCCCTCGCCGAGGCGCCCGGCGGGCACCCGGGTCAGGATGCCCTCGCGCTGCTTCTCGTTCAGCGCGTCGGTCATGGGCGAGCTGATGAAGCCCGGAGCGATGCAGTTGACGGTGATTCCGCGGGAGGCGACCTCGGCGGCGAGCGCCTTGGTCAGGCCCACGAGGCCGGCCTTGGCGGCGGCGTAGTTGCCCTGGCCGGGATTGCCGGTCGAGCCCACCACTGAGCCGATGTTGACGATCCGCCCGAAGCGGCGGCGCATCATGCCCTTCACGGCAGCCCGCGACAGGCGGAAGGCGGCGGTGAGGTTGACGGCCAGCACCTGCTCCCACTCCTCGTCCTTCATCCGCATGAAGAGGTTGTCGCGGGTGATGCCGGCGTTGTTCACCAGGATGTCCAGCGGGCCGATCGCGGCCTCGGCGGCCGGTACGAGGCCCTCGACCGAGGTCGCGTCGGCGAGGTCGGCCGCCACCGGGTGGGCCCGCTCGCCGAGTTCGGCGGCGAGCGCTTCGAGCGCCTGCGGGCGCGTGCCCGAGAGCGCCACGGTGGCGCCCTGCGCGTGCAGGGTCCGGGCGATCGCCTGGCCGAGGCCGCCGGTGGCGCCGGTGACGAGGGCCTTGCGGCCGGTGAGGTCGAACATGCAGGGCTCCTGTGGGATCAGAGCGCGAAGGCCGTGACGTCCGCGGGCGTGCCGATCGCGGCGGCCGAGGCCTGGGGGGCGATGCGCTTGACGAGGCCGGTGAGCACCTTGCCGGCGCCCAGCTCGTAGAACCGGTCCACGCCCGACCCCGCCATGGCGGCGACGCTCTCGCGCCAGCGCACGGTGCCGGTGACCTGCTCGACCAGCGCCCGCCGGATCGCCTCCGGGTCGGAGACCGGGGCGGCGGTGACGTTGGCATAGAGGGTGACGCGCGGCGCCGCCAGGCGCACTGCGGCGAGCGCCCGGGCCATGGCCTCGGCGGCGGGCGCCATCAGTCGGCAGTGGAACGGCGCGGAGACGTTGAGCAGCACGGCGCGCTTGATCCCGCGGCTGGTGGCGATGCCGATGGCACGCTCCACGGCGGCCCTGTCGCCCGAGAGTACCACTTGGCCGCCACCATTGTCGTTGGCGACGTCGCAGACCGCGGCGCCCCCGGCCTCGTCGGCCGCGGCCTCGGCCACGGACCGGGCGGCCTCCAGGTCGGTGCCGATCAGCGCCGCCATGGCGCCTGCGCCGGGCGCCACCGCGGCCTGCATGGCCTCGCCGCGCAGCCGCAGAAGCTTGGCGGCGTCGGCGACCGAGAGGCTGCCGCAGGCCGCCAGCGCCGCGTATTCGCCCAGCGAGTGGCCGGCCACGCAGGAGACATCCCGGGTCAGGTCGAGGCCGCGCTCGGCCTCCAGCACGCGCAGGGTCGCGAGGCTCGCCGCCATGAGGGCCGGCTGGGCATTGGCCGTGAGCGTGAGCTCCTCGACCGGCCCCTCGAACATCAGCCGCGACAGGTTCTGGCTCAGGGCGGCGTCGACCTCGTCGAGCACGGCCCGCGCCTGCGGGAAGGCCCCGGCGAGGTCACGCGCCATGCCGACCGCTTGGCTGCCCTGGCCGGGAAAGATGAGTGCGCGCATGGTACTTCCCGATCGCCGGCGCCGGACGGCGCGCGGACGCCGCCCGTGTCGGCTGAAACTCTGGAATGGCGCGCGCACTCGCACCCGCGGCCGCGGGTGTCAACAATGCGCCGCACAATGTGCCGCACGGTGTTGACCTTCGTTCGACCCCGCCTCCGACCCCGCGAATGCCTCCGCGCAGGCCCGGCTCGCCCCTCAGGGCCGCGCCGGGCGCAAGCCGCTGTGCTTGTTGCAGAACGGCATCCGGTGTAAGACGGCGTCATACCTGACAGCACACGTCGCTCAAGCCCAAGGAGCCGCCCCGCATGGCGCGCGTCACCGTTGAAGATTGTATCGAGAAGGTCGAGAATCGCTTCGAGCTCGTCCTGCTGGCGAGCCATCGGGCACGCCTCCTCGCCGCCGGCGCCCCCCTCACCATCGACCGCGACCGCGACAAAAACCCCGTCGTGGCCCTGCGCGAGATCGGCGACGAGACGATCACGGCGGACGACCTCAAGGAGCAGCTGATCCACTCGATGCAGAAATACGTCGAGGTGGACGAGCCCGAGGCAGAGACTGTGCCGCTGCTGTCGAGCTCGCCGGCCGCCGCCGCGGTGGCGCCGCAATCCTCCAGCGACGACGCGGCTGTCCAGTTCGACCGCATGAGCGAGGAGGACCTCCTGCGCGGCCTCGAGAACCTCGCCCCGCCGGTCGAGACCGACGACGAGGGCGAGTGAGTCAGGCCCCGTGGGTCTCGACACGCACGACCTGAGCGAATCCGGACCCGGCGGCGACGCCGGGTTCTCTCGTTCCGAGCCCGCACCGGCCCCGCTCGCCGCGAAGGCTGGCGTGGCGCCGAAGGGTGCGGAACAATCGCGCGTGATCCGGCCCGCGCGCACGCCCCAGGAGCCGGCCCCGTCCCGGCGGATGATGCGCCAGTACGAGCTGGTCGAGCGGGTCAAGCGCTACAATCCGGTCGCCGACGAGGCGCTGCTCAACCGCGCCTACGTGTACGCCATGCAGGCGCACGGCACGCAGAAGCGCGCCTCGGGCGACCCGTTCTTCGCCCACCCCCTCGAGGTCGCGGCGATCCTCACCGACCTCCATCTCGACGACGCCACCATCGTGGCCGCGGTTCTGCACGACACCGTGGAGGACACCGAGGCGACGCTGGAGGAGATCCGTCGGCTGTTCGGGCCGGAAATCGGCGCGCTGGTCGATGGACTGACCAAGCTCAAGCGTCTCGACCTCGTTTCCAAGCAGGCGGCCCAGGGCGAGAATTTCCGCAAGCTGCTGCTCGCGGTGGCGGCGGACGTGCGGGTGCTGCTCGTCAAGCTCGCCGACCGCCTGCACAACATGCGCACCCTCCAGCACATGCGGGAGGATAAGCGCCACCGCATCGCGCAGGAGACGCTCGACATCTACGCGCCGCTGGCCGGCCGCATGGGCATGCAGGAGTTGCGCGAGGAGCTGGAGGATCTGGCCTTCCGCAACCTGGAGCCGGATGTCTACGCTACCATCACCCAGCGGTTGGAGCGGCTCACCGCCAAGTCCGAGAGCGTGGTCGAGACGATCGCGCAGGTGCTCACCGACAAGCTCGGCGCGCAGGGCATCACCGCGGAGGTGAGCGGCCGGCAGAAGCGCCCGTTCTCGATCTGGTCGAAGATGGAGCGGAAGTCCGTCGCCTTCGAGCAGCTCTCCGACATTTTCGGCTTCCGGGTCGTCGTCGACACCGTGCAGGGTTGCTACGCGGCGCTCGGCATCGTCCACACCAGCTGGCCGATGGTCCCGGGCCGCTACAAGGACTACATTTCGACGCCGAAGCAGAACGATTACCGCTCGATCCACACCACCGTGATCGGGCCGAAGAGCCAGCGCGTCGAGCTGCAGATCCGTACCCGCGCCATGGACGAGATCGCCGAGTACGGCATCGCCGCGCACGCGCAGTACAAGGAGCTCGGCATCGAGCTGACCCGGGAGCCGGCCCGCGGCGAGGGCAGCGTGCATCCGCGGCTGGCCGCCGAGAGCGGCGCCTACCAGTGGCTGCGCCGGACCATCGAGCTGCTCGCCGAGGGCGACAGCCCTGAGGAGTTCCTGGAGCACACCAAGCTGGAGCTGTTCCAGGACCAGGTGTTCTGCTTCACCCCGAAGGGCCGGCTGATCGCGCTGCCGCGGGGCGCGACGCCGATCGACTTCGCCTACGCGGTCCATACGGACGTCGGCAACACCGCGGTGGGCGCCAAGATCAACGGCCGGATGGCGCCGCTGCTGCACGAACTCGCCAACGGCGACGAGGTGGAGATCAGCCGCTCGGATGGCGCCTCGCCGCCGGCCGCCTGGGAATCCCTGGTGGTGACCGGCAAGGCCCGGGCGGCGATCCGGCGGGCGACGCGGGCCGCCGTGCGCCGGCAATATGCCGGGCTCGGCCGCCAGATCCTCGACCGGGCCTTCGAGCGGGCGGCCAAGACCTTCTCGGAGGACAAGCTGCGGGGCGCCCTGCCGCGGCTCGCCCGGGCCAGCACCGAGGACGTGTTCGCCGCGGTCGGCCGCGGCGAAATGTTTTCCGGAGATGTTGTCCGCGCCGTCTACCCCGACCACCGCGACGAGCGCCGGCCGTCACCGTCGCCGGGAGCGGCCGGGGGCGCGGGCCGGCTCGTGCGCTCGTCCGACCAGACGATGCGCCTGACATTTCCGGGTGCCGAGGGCGGTGCGGACGAGAACCGGAGCGACGCGATCCCCATCCGCGGCCTCGCGGGCGACCTGCCGGTGACCTTTGCGCCGAACGGGGGCGCCGTACCGGGCGACCGGATCGTCGGCATCCTGACCCCGGGGGTCGGCGTCACCGTCTACCCGATCCAGTCGGCGGCGCTCGCCGCCTTCGACAACGAGCCGGAGCGCTGGCTCGACGTCCGCTGGGACACGGAGGCGCTCAGCGGCGAGCGGTTTCCCGCCCGGCTCGCGCTCAAGTCGATCAATGAGCCGGGGGTGTTCGCTCAGATCGCCCAGGTGATCGCCGACCACGACGGCAACATCGACAACATCTCGATGAAGCGGCGCACCCAGGACTTCACCGACATCACCATCGACCTCTCGGTCTGGGACCTTCAGCACCTGAACGCGATCATCGCCGAACTGCGCGGCAAGCGCCCGGTGAACAGCGTCGAGCGGGTGAACGGCTGAGCCTGTCCACCGGGGGACAAACCTGAGATTGCGTCGATTATCTTCGGCAAATCTTCCCAGCTACAGTGAAAGCCAAACCGTATCGGTCCCTTCCGGTCACCAACCCGACGGGAGACGATCTTAAGGGCGGGAAATCTTCGGATCTGCTTGACAAGACGGCGTTTGGAACGAATGGTTCGTCCGACTGGGCGGCGGTCATACGGAAGAAGACCGGGCTATTGCGCCCGGGATTGCAGACTATAGCGACGCCTCCTGGCGGCCCCGGTCCCGGCCTTCCACGCCGGACGAGGCCAGGCCGTTTCATCTAGCGATTTCCCGTCACCCTTCTTTTCAGGATTCGAACTATCCATGACTGCGATGCAGCGCAGCGCCATCTTTATTGATGGCGCAAACCTCTATGCCACGACCAAAGCCCTGGGCTTCGACATCGACTACAAAAAATTGCTGAAGGAATTTCAGTCGCGTGAGAACCTTCTCCGCGCTTTCTACTATACTGCCATGATAGAGGATCAGGAATATTCCTCCATCCGTCCCTTGATCGATTGGCTCGACTACAACGGCTACCGCGTCGTGACCAAGCCCGTGAAGGAGTTCACGGACTCGATGGGACGTCGGAAGTACAAGGGCAATATGGATATCGAGCTGGCGATCGACGCCCTCGAACTCGCCGCCCATATCGATCATATGATCCTGTTCTCGGGCGACGGCGACTTCCGCTCGCTGGTCGAGGCCATGCAGCGGCGCGGGGTCAAGGTCACGGTGATTTCCACCATCCAGACCCAGCCGGCGATGATCTCCGACGACTTGCGGCGACAGGCGGACGAGTTCGTCGACCTCGCGAGCCTCGCGAGCCGGATCGGGCGAGAGCCCGGCGAGCGCCCGGCCCGGACGACGGCCGACTCGCCGAGCCGCTACCGTGGCGAGGGCCGGGCGAACCCGAGCCTGGAGAACCGCTACGGCATCCGCCAGCCGGAGGACGGAGAGGACTAGCGCCTCAGGCGCCTGCGCCGTCGAGCCAGTCGAGGACCTGCCGTGCGCTCCGGTCCGGCGGGAAGACCGGATAGAACAGCTGGCTGACCACGCCGTCATCGATCACCAGGGTGAGGCGGCGGAGCAGCACATGCCCGCCGGCCTCGAACACCGGCAGGTGTGCCGCCATCGTGAAGGCGCGATGCGGATCGGCGAGCAGCGGGAACGGCAATCGCAGCCGCTCGGCGGCCTCGCGCTGGTAGGCGCTCGGCTGTGTCGAGAGGCCGAAGACGTGGTCGACGCCCCGCGCCGTCAGCTCGGTGTGGTGGTCGCGGAAATCGCAGGCCTGCGGCGTGCAGCCCCGGGCCCCGGGAATCGCGTCCCAGTCGGGTGTGAGGCTCGGCTTCCCCGGCTCGCCGGTGCGGGGATAGGCGTAGGCCACGGTGCGGCCGGGAAGCCGCGCCAGCGAGACGGTGCGGCCATCCGTGGCCGTGAGCGCCACGTCGGGCAGCCGCATCCCGCGCAGATGATCGGCCGCGCCGTCATCCACAGGGTTCGGGAGGTCGTCGGGCAGGGAGTCGGGGTTGGACTGCATCGATCGCTCCGCATGATCGCAAGCTCGGAACGCCGCACCGGCGGAGCCGTGACCATGAGATATCGCGCGATCATGGCCAAAGCGATCCTGTCGCCACCGGACGACTTCAGCAGCCCCGTCCTTGCGAGCCCGGCGGCAGAAATCCGGCTGCACCGGGCTCGCCGTCATGTCGCCCTCAGTCGCGCCGCGCGCGATGACGGGACGGGGCTGCCCGCGCGCGGCGGCCGCTCCGCCTACCCCCGGTCCCGCAACAGCCGCGCCCGGTCGCGCTGCCAGTCGCGCTCCTTGACAGCCTCGCGCTTGTCGTGGGCCTGCTTGCCCTTGCCGAGACCCAGCTCGACCTTCGCGCGGCCTCGGTCGTTGAAGTAGATCTTCAGCGGCACCACCGTGTAGCCCTGGCGCTGCGTCGCGCCGATCAGCTTGTCGATCTGGCGGCGGTGCAGCAGCAGCCGGCGCGGCCGCTTCGTGTCGTGGTTGAAGCGATTCGCTTCCAGATATTCCGGGATGTAGGCGTTGAACAGCATCAGGTCGTTGCCGGAGGGGCCGGCATAGGCCTCGCCGATCGTCGCCTTGCCGCCGCGCAGGGATTTCACCTCGGTGCCGGTCAGCGCGATGCCGGCCTCGAGCGTGTCCTCGATGGCATAGTGGAAGCGCGCCGCGCGGTTGTCCGCGACGACGCGCCGGCCGGGCTCCGGCTTCGGGGCCATGCGGGTCCTCTCAGTCGACCAGGAGCCCGGCGTGCCGCAGGGCGTCATCCACGATGCGCTTCGTGGGCGCGCTCACCGGCACCAGCGGAAGGCGCAGGTCCGCACCCATGTGACCGAGCCGGGACAGCGCATACTTCACCGGCGCCGGGTTGGCCTCGGCGAACAGCCCGCTCTGGAGCGGGTACAGCTTGTCCTGCAGGGTCAGCGCCTTCGCGTAATCACCCGACAGCGACGCCTCCTGCAGGTCCGCGCAGAGGCGGGGCGCAACGTTCGCCACCACCGAGATGCAGCCGTGGCCGCCCTGGGCGTTGTACCCCAGCGCCGTCGCATCTTCGCCCGAAAGCTGGAGGAAGCTCGCCCCCATGGCCTGACGCTGCTGGCTGACGCGGTCGATCTTGGCGGTCGCGTCCTTCACGCCGGCGATGTTCTTCAGTTCGAAGAGCCGGGCCATCGTCTCGACGCTCATGTCGATGACGGAGCGCGGCGGGATGTTGTAGATGATGATCGGAATGCCGACCGCATCGTTCACGGCCTTGAAGTGGGCATAGAGCCCCTCTTGCGTCGGCTTGTTGTAGTAGGGCGTCACCACCAGGACGGCGTCGGCGCCCGCGCGCTCGGCGTGCTGCGCCCGCTCGACCGCCTCGGCGGTGGAGTTGGAGCCCGCCCCCGCCACGACCGGCACCCGTCCACCCGCCTCGTCGATGCAGGCCTCGACCACGCGGTCGTGCTCCGAGTGAGTGAGGGTCGGGCTCTCCCCCGTGGTGCCGGTGGGCACAAGGCCGTGGCTGCCCTGCTCGATCTGCCAGCGCACGAATTTCCGGAACGCGGCCTCGTCGAAGGCGCCGTCGCGGAACGGCGTCACAAGCGCGGTGAGCGAGCCCCGCAGGCGGCTCCCGGTCATCTCGGTCATCTCAGGCGTCCCAACGGATCTCGACGTCGCGCGTGCCGCACGGCTCACGGGCGCGGACGGGCAGACATAGGCGGTCGCGCCACGCCGCGCAAACAGATCGTGGCGTCGGTTAACGCGATCTTAATGGTCGCCGCCTCAACCTCGGCCTTTCCCGCTCCGGTGATCAGTAGGGGGGAATCGTGATCGGATCCGCGGCCTCGTATCCGGCCTCGAGGCGCACGTCCCTCACTGCCGCCGCGCTCATCGCCACCGTCGGCGTCGCGCTGGCCGGCCCGGTAGGCCCGGACGTGCCTGCGGCGACGCCGCCGGCCACGCAGCCGACACCGCCCGCGAGCGACGACGCCCTCTCCACCGCGCAGGTCCGGGGGGTGCAGGCCGAGAAAGCCGCCGACGCGGTCGCGGCCGACGCCCTCAAGCTCGATCCGGTCCATGCCTCCGGCGGTGACGACAAGGGTGAGGAACCCGCCCGCACGCTGCCGGCCGCGGCCTCGGCCTACGCCTCCGCGGATCCCGACGCCCCCGTGGCCTTCCCGCTGCCGGATGCCGCCGTCACCCCGGCGGCTCCGGTGCCGGAGGTGCCCGATCCGGCGCGCCCGAAGATCTCCGGCGACACCGACCCGACGCTGTTGCGCGGCGCCATCGACCTTTATCGCAAGGGCCGGGTCGCCGACGGCGACCGGATGCGCGACGGCTTCACCGATCCGGCCGCGAAGGCGCTGCTCGAATGGGTGGCGATCCGCGCGGGCGCCGGCATCGGCTTCGCCCGAACCGTCGCCTTCGCCCGGGCCAACCCGGACTGGCCGGCCGGCCCGCTGCTGCGTCGCCGGGCCGAGGAGGCGCTGCTCTCCGAGCGAAAATCCCCCGCGACGGTACGGGCGTTCTTCGCCACGGCGAAGCCCTCGAGCGCGCCGGGCAAGTTCGCCCTTGCCCTGGCGCTGCGCGCCGAGGGCTACGAGGCGGACGCCGCCGATATGGTCCGCGACCTCTGGCGCGGCGAGAACTTCGGGCGGAGCCTCGAAGCCAAAGTTCTCGACGCCTTCCCGGAGGTGCTCACCCGGGTCGATCACCGCTACCGAATGGAGCGGGCGCTCCTGAAGGACGACTGGGAGAGCGCCGGCCGGGCCGCCGGCTACGCTGGGGGTGGCTATGCCAGCCTCGTACGCGCCCGGCGGGCCGTGGAGGACAAGTCTTCGGGCGCCGCCGCCGCTCTGGCCGCGGTGCCGCCGTCCCTGCGGGGGGACGCCTCCTACATCTTCTCCCGGGCGCAATATTTTCGCCGGGCCGACAAGCCCGAGGCGGCCGCCGCCGTGCTGGCCACGGCGCCAAGCAACCCGGACGTGCTGGTCGACGGCGACGAGTGGTGGATCGAGCGCCGGATCGTGGCGCGCAAGCTCCTCGACCTCGGCGACGCGAAGACCGCCTACGCGGTAGCGAGCGCCCCGGCGGCGCGCACTCCGGAGAAGCGGATCGAGGCCGAGTTCCACGCCGGCTGGATCGCGCTCCGCTTCGTCAACGACCCGGCACGCGCCGCGCAGCACTTCGCGCAGGTCGCGGCGATTGCCGAGAGTCCGATCTCGGTGGCGCGGGCCGCCTACTGGCAGGGCCGCGCGGCCGAGACTCTGAGCCAGACCGAGGAGGCGAAGCGCTTTTACGAGCGGGCAGCCCTCCAGCCGATCGCCTATTACGGGCAGGTGGCCCGCGCGCGGCTCGGCCAGACCAGCTTGCCCCTGCGGGCGCCCGCGGATCTGGAAGGGTCCGAGCGTCAGGCCTTCGACGGCCGGCTCTACATCCGCGCGCTGCGCCTGCTGGGCGAGGCGGGGATCAAGGAACTGGCCCTGCCGCTCTATATCGACGCCGCTCGGGAGCTCTCCGACCCCCGCGAGATCCAGGCGCTCGGCGACCTCGCCACCGATATGAAGGATGCCCGCGCCCTGGTGGCAATCGGCAAGCTGGCGGTTCAGCGGGGCCTGCCGCTGGACGCCCACGCCTATCCGACGATCGGGATCCCCACCTACGAGACCTTCACGGCGGTGCCGCAGGTGGAGCGGGCCATGGTCTACGCCATCGCCCGGCAGGAGAGCCAGTTCGACCCGCGGGCGCAATCGGGCGTCGGCGCCAGGGGGCTGATGCAGATGATGCCGGCGACCGCCCAACGCACCGCCCGCCGGGTCTCGGCCGCGTTCGACGTCGACCGCCTGACCAGCGACCCCGCCTACTGCGCCAAGCTCGGCCAAGCCCATCTCGGCGAGCTGATGGAGGATTGGCGCGGCTCCTACGTGCTGGCCTTCGCGTCGTACAACGCAGGGGGCGGCAACGTGAAGAAGTGGATCGACGCCTACGGCGATCCGCGCAAGGGCGACGTCGACGTGATCGACTGGGTCGAGCGCATCCCCTTCACGGAGACGCGCAACTACGTGCAGCGGGTGATGGAGAACCTTCAAGTCTACCGCTCCCGGCTCGACAGCCGCAGCGCCCTTCTGATCGACGGCGACCTCCACCGCGGGGCGCGGTAGGGCCCACGGACCATCGTCCTGGCCTGATGGCCTTCGAGGGTGATCGTCGTTACTGACGCAACAGGCTCGACGCGCTTGCAACACGCCCGGAGGAGCCGGGGCGGCTGTACCCCGGGCGGGACGACGCCGGATGTCGCCCTTTCGGGAGACCGCGACCGGTTCGAACAGGCCACGCAGCGTCTGGAACACCGAGCGCCGCTATCCCCCGGCCTACGGCGAAAGGCGCGTGACGCACGCCGCATTGAGCCGGCGGACGGCCATCTGTGCCTGGACCGTACACCGGTAATCCCATTCAGCCAGATCGACAGTGATCGACACGCGATCCGGCTGAAAGCTTATAGCCCGTACTTAATATTAATTCGCATCTCCGACGATTGTCCGATTGACAACTATCTGTCGGTCAGATTGAAACACCATCTATTATCATGGCACATAAGCCATCGGGTGCGATCCACCCATAACGCTTGCGGCTTCAAGAATCTCGAACGGAAGGCTGGGGCAGTGGGCAATCTCAGTTCTGCGCCCGTATTGCTCGGGGTGACGTTGGCGATGGCCAATGTCGTTCCGGCCCGGCCGCAAAGTATCCACTTCCGTGCAGATACTGGATTTTTTCCGGTCCATTCCGGTATTGTCGAAGGAGCGCCGCCACGGCTCTCCTGCGTCCCATCCGTCTCTGGGCCCCTTACAGTCACTGACGCCTATTCGGGCGGTCACCCAATTCGCATCAACGTTGCGACCACGGCGGCTCAGACCGTACTCACTGGATTGACGTTCAGGCCGGGAAACGGCGGTGCCGATACCTCCAAACCGTCCGCAGCTCTGATGGACGCTGCCTCCAGCCAAGCAAGCCTCAACCTGAGCGCCGGCTCATACGCGGTGACCAGCACCGTGGCGGCGACTTCCTACGGCGGTGATGGCGCTGTCGCCGAACTGGTCTCGTCGATCACCGCGTCCAGCAGTAGCGGTTTGGGCGGCCCCCAGGCGCTCGCGGTCAACGCGCTCCTCGGCTTCCCCATGCCCATGGGCACCTCGGCGTTCCTGCTCTGCAGGCACGTCGGCCGCCCGGTCGCTGTCGCCTGAGGTCTCGCCATGGCCCGCTCCGTCGCGCGGCGCGGGAGAGGACTGCGCGCCACGATCGCGCTGCTCATCCCGCGCAACCTACCCATTCACGCCGCCAGCTGGATCCTGCTGGTTTTCTCCTGCGGCACGGCGATCTCCGCCGCGCTACAGCGGATGTTGCTGGAACCCGATCCCGGCGCCCAGCGGCTGATCGAGCTCGACCTCGGTGAGCTGTTCGCCACCGCCGCCGTAATCGCGCTCATCCTCACCGCGCCGCGCTCGAGACCGGCCCTGACACCGGTCGATCTCGCCATCCTGGCGGTGTCCGCCCTGGCCTGGACACTCCCCGAGGCGCATGCGGTCTACGCCGGCATGACGCTGGCCGCGGCATGGCTCATCACGCGGCGGTCCCGCGACCGCCTGATGACCGATGTCGCCCAGATCTGGCTGGCCCTGTCCCTCTGCGAGTTGTGGAGCAAACTCGCCTTCAAGCTATTTTACCACGCCATCGAGCCGTTCGAGGTCGCCGTCATGGCCTGGATCGGGCGTCTGGCCTTTCCCAACCTGCACGCGACGGGCGTGTACCTCAGCACCCGTCCTGACTGGACGATCGTCATGCTGGAGGGCTGCTCGGCCTTCCACAACCTGTCGCTGGCCGCCCTGATCTGGCTGTGCGTGCTCAAGATCGCCGGACGACGGGCGGATCCGGGCGCGTTCGGAGCCCTCGCGGTGAGCGCCGTCCTGGTCGTAGCGATCAATATTGCCCGGATCCTGGCCATGCTGCCGTCGCCCGTGGCCTATCACTATTGGCACGATGGGACCGGTTCGGTCCTCGTCGCGCTCGCGTCGGCGGCCGCCTCGGTCCTGCCGATCGTCCTGCAGCTTGAGAGAACGCCGTGTCCAGCCACGCCGCGCGCCTGAGGACAGCGGATCGCGCGACTCTGATGGTCCTGTGCCTGCTGCTCCTCGCGTCGGTCTCGGCCCGGATCGTCGCGTACCGATCCGCAGCCTCGGACTCCGATGCCAACACCGTTACGATCGCGCCGGGTGAACGGTTGGCCCTGCCACTCCACCACGCCGGTCGCCGTCTGCTCCGGATCGCCGCGTGCCCGACACCCGTGCTGGTCGATTTCGTCGAGCCATCGCCGCACGGCAGAGACACGTCCCTGATGGCCTCGCCCGATCCGAGCGACCGCACCACCTTCGTCTATCGCGGCTGGACGCTGGCCGGGCCTCGCGCCGTGATGAAGCTGAGCATGCTGTACTTCATGTACCGGGCGGGCGCCGTCCTCGGCGTCAGCGGGCCTTTCGCCGGGGACGAGCGGGCCGTGAAGCTCGTCGTTCCAGGGACGTGCGACGCAGCGCCGGGCGCAATCCTGTCCGCCCTGTACGACGATCTGCAGCCCTTGCTCCAAGGTCGCGGCACCGGTGCACCGTGATCGGTCTCCGACAAAGGGGGGCGTGTCGGGGGTGGCGGCCGGATCGGCCAACGCTCCTGCGGCCATGACGGCTGCGGGCCCGCCGGGACAGCCGTTCCTCGGCTTGCACCCGCAGGAGCGACCGCAGGCACCTTCACACGGGCGACGCGCGCGGAAAATCCCGGCCGGACGTAACCGCCGCCCGTCGACGGCGAAGCTTCGGGTTGTGCGCGTTGTGTCGGCCTCACTAGAAGGTGGGTTGATCGACCTCGTCCCGTTCATGGGACTGGCGCAGCCGAGAGGATCCACATGCTGTTGACGCGATTTGGGTGCGCCGTGACGCTGAGCGCCACCCTGGCCCTGGCGGCCGGAGTTCCGGCCGCGGCCCAGGAGGCCTCCACGGCGGAGCAGACCATCGACGTGATGAACACGCTGTTCGGCAAGCATCCGGGGGCGCGCGCCAACCATGCCAAAGGCGTGGTCGCCGAGGGCAGCTTCACCCCGTCGGCGGAGGCTGCCCGGATCAGCAAGGCCTCCCTGTTCAAAGGCCCCGCAGTGCCCGTGACGATCCGGTTCTCGGACGCCACCGGCGTGCCGACGATCCCGGATGGTGCGGCCAATGCCAATCCGCACGGGATGGCGCTGAAGTTCAAGCTCAGCGACGGCTCGGACATGGATGTCGTCACCAACGCGCTGAAATACTTCCCGGTCGCCACCGGCGAGGAGTTCCGCGACCTCCTGAAGGCGGTCGCCGACAGCGGCCCGAACGCGGCCCACCCGACCGCTCTGGAGCGCTTCGCCTCGGCCCATCCGGCCGCCGCCACGGCGGGCGGCACGGCCAAGACTCCGTCGAGCCTCGCCCGGCAGACCTATAACGGCGTCAACGCCTTCATTTTCGTGGATGCGGCGGGCAAGCGTCAACCGTTCCGCTTCCGGATCGAGCCGGTGCAGGGCGAGGAAATCCTGTCGTCCGAGGATGCGGCCAAACGCGATCCGAACTACCTGATGACCGAGATCGGCCCACGCCTTGCGAAGGAGCCGGCTAAGTTCCGCGTCCTGGCGCAGCTCGCCGAGCCGGGCGATCCGACCAATGACGCCACCAAGCCCTGGCCGGACGACCGCAAGACCATCGATCTCGGCACGCTGACGGTGAGCAAGGCGGTTCCGGACAGCGCCGAGGCCGAGAAGGCCCTGTTGTTCATGCCGAACAACCTGACCGACGGTATCGAGGTGTCGGATGACCCGCTGATCGACGCCCGCGTCCAGGCCTACGCGGTCTCGTTCAGCCGGCGCTCGCAGTAGCGCGGCCAGTCGCGCGTCTCAGCGGGTGATGCCGGTCGCCGGGGCGGAGGACGGCTTCGCGTCGCCTGTCCGAGCCTGGCCGTCGCCGGTGCGGGCCCCGTCCCTGACGGCTCCCGTACCGGTCAGGCCACCCGCTCCCACGCTGGTGGTCGATGCGCCGTCATTTTTGCGGGCACCGGTCGACGGCGCCTTGCCCTTGCCGTCCGTCGCGTCCGCGGCCCCGGTCGCGCAGGTCAGGAGCGCCGCCGCGAACAGGATCGTGCGATGGGATTGCCTCACGGGACCTCCACGGTTCATGCCGAGCCCCGCCTTGCTGGGCCCCTCGGACCAACCGGGTGCGCTCGGGCGCGTTCCCCCGCGATGTCGGCCGCGACCCGGGCGTCTATCGCCGTTGTGCGGCCGCCTCGCCTCCGCGGCTGAGCCGCAGGAGCAGGGTGCTCAGGCGGTACGCACAGGCTTCCGTACTGCAATCCTCCGTGGCGATCGTCAGGTCCGGGCTTTCCGGTGCCTCGTAGGGGGCCGAGACGCCGGTGAATCCCGGGATCCGGCCGGCGCGGGCCAGCCGATACAGCCCCTTCGGGTCGCGGGCCTCGCACAGGCCGAGCGGCGTGTCGACGAACACCTCCAGGAACGGGATGTCGCCGGCGATCCGCCGGGCGACCGCCCGGTCGGCGCGGTAGGGTGAGATCAGCGACACGATCACCACCGAGCCCGACTCCGCCATCAGCCGCGCCACCTCGGCGGTGCGCCGGACATTCTCCGACCGGTCCGCGTGGGTGAAGGTCAGGTCGGCGTTGAGGCCGTGGCGCAGGTTGTCGCCGTCGAGGACGGCGCTGTGCCGGCCGTTCGCGACAAGCGTCCGGTCGGCCGCGACCGCGATGGTCGACTTCCCAGCCCCCGACAAGCCCGTCAGCCAGGCGATCACCGGCCTCTGGCCGAGACACACCCAACGCTCCTCCCGGGGCTGAAGGCTGTGCCATGTGACACCGGTCGGGATCTTCGGCACGGCACCCGCATCCACCATCTGAGGCTCAGGCCGCGCAAGCCGGCCCTGTTCGGAAAAGCACCGCATCGTCAACGCCTTGCCCTCCTCGCCCTAGGGCACGCGCCAGACCGGCAGGCCGACGGCATCGCCGACGCGCTCCTTGGCCTCCTCCAGGGCGTGGGCCAAACGGCGCCGCCAGGCGGGGGGCGCCCGGAAGGCGGCGTATGCCGTCGCCGCCGCCACCAGAGCGTCGACGGTCGCCTCCGTCTCCGGTGCGATCGGCCCCGCGGCGAGTTCGTTCGGAGGCGCGGCGGGGGCCGCCTCCACGACCGCGTCCCAGGAACGGCCCCAGCATGAGGCTGCGAAGCGCGCGTTCGAGTCCGCGTAGCGCGCGGCGACCTCCGCCAGCCCGTCCGGGGCATCGCCGCGGAACCGCTCGCCGTCGAGTCCCCGCGCCCAGGCCCAGTCGTCGAGGAAATGGCCGAGCCGGCGCGGATGCCCCGCGACCTGACGGTGAACCCCGAGCCGGTACAGCCGGCGCGCGGCCTCGACCGCCACGGGGCCCGAGCTGCGGTTCGTGCGGTACTCGAGATCGGCTGGGCCCAGCAGCCGCGCTAGGCGCTCGCCGAGCCCGAGATCGTCGATCAGGCGCTTGAGCAGCGGCGCGTCGGAGGCCCGGTCCCGGAAGGGCACGGCCACGACCCGACCTGCCGCGGCCCGCCGCCAGGGTTCCAGCCGGGCCGCGTAATCGTAGCGTCCGGAAGCGCCCTCGCCCCGCAGGAAGCCGCGGAAGGTGCGGCCCTCGACGACCACCTGCGTCCGCAGGGCGTAGGCCGAGGCCAGTTGCTCGACCTGCGGCTTGACCACGAGCACGGCCTCCATGGCGAATCCGTGCCGCGCGAAGATCGCGTGCAGGGTGTCGGGCACGCGCCAGTAGGGCCGCTGCACGGAGAAATCCTCGTAGGACAGGAGGACCGTATCCGCCCCGGTGGTGCCGAGGATCGCGTCGAGGCAGGCGAGGGCATCCCGGCGCTCGACCGTGGGGCGTCGCCGGTCGAGCGCCTGGCCGAGCCGGAAATGGTTGACGTCCTCGTGCCCCGGAGCTCCGGGAGACGCCAGCGTCGGGTAGCAGATCCCGACCGAATCGAGCCGCGGCCTCAGACGGGCCAGAACCTCCTGGAAGGACGTCGAGCCGGTTCGCGGCATACCGATATGGACGATGGCCCGTCGCACCTGTGCTGTCGACCTCGCTGGACTTCGTGATTGCGGCAAGATCTCAGCCCAGCAGAACGCAGTCCACGACCCCTCCGTGGACGCATATGCCTCGGGCAAGACTCAGCCAAATCCGTAATCACGGTCCGATCACGGCGACGCGATCAGAAATAGCCAAGCTCCGTTTCTGCTCTATTTCAGGATATGTGCGGGAATGCGGAGCGGCGCGGCGGGCTCTCGGGCCGGTGACCGGGTCAGACTCCGCTGCGCCGGCGCGGGCCTGGGATGCGTTCCACGTCGCAGTGCGACGCGCGCTCCCCGATGCGGGGAGCGCGCCTGGGCAGGCCGCGTCCGCCGCATCTGCCTCCGGACGCGCGCTGTGCGGGTCCCGCCTCGCCCGTCTTAGTTCTCGCTGCCCTCGCGCCGGAGCAGGAACACCCCCTGGGCGCCGAACAGGTTCCAGACCCACCAGGGCATCGAGAACCGCATCGGCCGGCCGCGGGCGTCGAGCGCCGTGGCGTGTTCGATGCGGGCGCCGATCAGGCGGCAGAGGCCGACGAAGTCGCGGATCGTGCAATGGTGGATGTTAGGTGTCTCCCACCACGCATCCGGCATGATCTCGGTGATCGGCATCCGCCCGCGGAAGGCCAGCTCGGAGCGCACCCGCCAATGCCCGAAATTCGGGAATGAGATGATTACCTGCCGCCCGATGCGCAACAGGTGTTCCAGCACGATCCGGGGGTTGCGGGTTGCCTGGATGGTCTGGGACAGGACCACCACGTCGAAGGCCCCGTCCGGGTAATTGGCGAGGTCGGTGTCAGCGTCGCCCTGAATCACCGAGAGGCCCCGGGCGAGGCAGGCATTGACCCCTTCGCGGGATAATTCGATCCCGCGCCCGTCGATGCCGCGGCGGTCGCGCAGCAGGGCCAGCAGCGAGCCGTCACCGCAGCCGATGTCGAGGACCCGGGCACCCGCCGGGACGAGGCCCAGCACGACGAGGTGATCGACGCGGGCGCCGTTCTCCTCGGCCGTGTGGGGGAGGGCGTCAGCGCTCTCCCAGGGCGCCCCGTGGGCGGTTTTGCCCAGCATCGAGCCGCTCACAGACCGCGTGCCCGTGCCGCGGCGTCGATGAAACCGCGGGCCGCAGAGAACATCGCCGGCTCGTCGAGCAGGAAAGCGTCGTGGCCCTTGTCGCTCTCGACCTCCACGAAGGCCACCGGCGCCGCGGCCGCGTTGAGAGCGTGCACGATCGCCCGGGAATCGCGCGTCGGGAACAGCCAGTCCGACGTGAACGAAATCACGCAGAAGCGGGTCTTCGTACCCCGGAAGGCGTTGGCGAGCACGCCGCCATGGTCCTCGGCGAGGTCGAAATAGTCCATCGCTCGGGTCAGGTAGAGGTAGGCGTTGGCGTCGAACCGCTCGACGAAGCTCAGGCCCTGGTGGCGCAGGTAGCTCTCGATCTGAAAATCCGCGTTGAACGAGAAAGTCGGCGCCGTGCCGCCCTGGAAACGCCGGCCGAACTTCCGGTGCAGAGCGGGCTCCGACAGATAGGTGATGTGCGCGCCCATCCGGGCGACGCCGAGCCCCTTGGCGGGACGCGTGCCGGCCTCGAGGTAGCGCCCGTCCGCCCAGGCGGGATCCGCCATGATCGCCTGCCGGCCGACCTCGTGGAACGCGATGTTCTGCGCGGAATGGCGGGCGCCGGTGGCGATCGGCATCGCGGCGAAGACGCGCTCAGGATAGAGCGCCGCCCATTGCAGCACTTGCATCCCGCCCATCGAGCCGCCGATGCACAGGAACAGGTCCCGGATACCGAGATGCTCGAGCAGCATCGCCTGGGCCCGGACCATGTCGCGGATCGTCACCAGCGGGAAGTTCAGTCCGTAGGGTCGCCCCGACGCCGGGTCGATCGAGGCCGGGCCGGTGGAGCCCATACAGGAGCCGATGACGTTCGAGCAGACCACGAAGTAGCGGTCCGTATCGATCGGCTTGCCGGGGCCGACTAGGGTCTCCCACCAGCCGGGCTTGCCGGTGACCGGATGGGTGTGGGCGAAGTACTGGTCGCCGGTGAGCGCGTGGCAGATCAGCACCGCGTTCGAGCGCGCGGCGTTGAGGGTGCCGGCGGTCTGGTAGGCGATCTGGAAGGGGGCGAGTTCGACCCCTGCATCCGTGAGGAGCGGCGTGTCGGCGGCGAAGTGGGCGACCGGGCTCTTCGGGTCGAGCGCCTGCGAGCGCTCGGGCACAGTCCGGGCGGGCGCGTCGGTCGGGTCCGGCCGAAGGGCCGTGTCCGGTTGGGTGTCCATGGCGGGTCGTGACGACCGTGTATCCGATCGGAGCCGAACCGGGAGAGAAGGGAGGTCGCGTGACGCGCCGCACTCGCCCGACGCGGTCAGCGTCCGCGGAGGTAATGCGCGGGGCGCCGAGCGTCAACGCGCCACGTCCGCGGCTTCGTGAAGGAGGGACCTTTCCGCGCCGGCCCCGACCCGCTCACGCCAGCGGTGCGGCCATCACGGCAAGACCCAGCGCCGGAAGGCCGAGGGCGAGGGCTGCGCGGGCATCGAGCCGATCGGCGCGCACACCGCCACGCCAATGCCGGCTCGCCGCACTCTCGATGACCATGCCGGTCAGGACGAGTCCGCAGCCGATGAGGGCCTGTATCGAAACCATAAACACCTCATCCAACCGGCCGCGTCGCCTGCGCAGCACCCGATCCGGCTGGGGAAATCCGTCCGGTGCCGGACGGTTCCTCAGCGGATCGCGGCCGCGCAGGCGACGAAGACCAGGGCTGCGCCGGCCGCCGTGATGCAGCCGTTCATCCACGGGGCAGCCTCGACGCGCCGGAGGCGGCAATCCGCGGCGACCGAGGTGAGGATCCCGGTCAAGAACAGGCTGCAGAGGATCAGGTCACCGGGCATCGTCGATCCGCCAACGAGGATTCTGGGCGCGGCACGCCCGACGCGCCCCTTCTCCGGACTCAACAGGCCGAAACGTGGCGAGTGCCCCGCGGCATTTGCGCGTCACCGTTTTGCCGCTGAGAGATCCTGCTGGTCAGAGCTTGGCTGGGGCTGGCCGCGTGTCGAAATCCTCCGGCCCCATGTCCAGCAGGTCGTTTGGCGTCTCGGTCCGGTCGTAGGCTTGGCTCGCCGCGGCCTCGATCACCGCTTGGTTGTGGGCGAACAGCTCCAGGGGCGCGAGTTCGGCCCCGCCGCCGAAGTGCTGGCGCAGCACGGGGATCGGAACGTCGATGCCGATCACCCGCTGGCCGTCGGTCATGGCGAAGCGGATCAGGGATTCGTTGGCGGGCAGGATGTGGGCGCCGCCGTCCAGATAGCGTTCGAGGGGCATGGGATCGTCCTCCGCAGTGAGGTGGGACGGGGAAGAAGTAGGGCGGCGCGGTCGCGCGGGGATGGATCGGGCGGACCGCTTCGCGGCGGATCCGCCGGCGCGTCCGGAGGGCCCGGGTTCACCGGCAAAGGAAATGCTGTAGACGGGCGCGAGAATCCTCAAACCCGCCCATCCCGAGTCGCCCGCCCATGTCCGCCCCCCGACCCGCCCGTCCGGAACCGCGTCCCGGCGTCCTGGCGATCGACACCTACGTGCCCGGCAAGAGCGGGCGGCCCGGCGGCGGCAAGGTCTACAAGCTCTCGTCCAACGAGACGCCCCTCGGCCCCAGCCCGGCGGCGCTCGCGGCCCTCCACGAAGCCACTGCCAAGCTGGAGACCTACCCGGACGGGCGCGCCACGGTGCTGCGAACCGCCATCGCGAAGCGATACGGGCTCGATCCTGAGCGGATCGTCTGCGGGGCTGGCTCGGACGAGCTGCTCTCGCTGCTGGCTTACGCGTATGGCGGCCCGGGCACCGAGGGGATCTACTCGGAGCACGGATTCCTGGTCTACCGGATCGCCATCCTGGCCTCCGGCGGCGAGCCCGTGGTGGCGCCCGAACGCGATCTCACCGTCGATGTCGACGCGATCCTGGCCCGGGTCACGGACCGGACCCGGATCGTCTACGTCACCAACCCCAACAACCCGACCGGCACCTACCTGCCCTTCGACGAGATCCGCCGCCTGCATGCCGGCCTGCCGCCGCACGTGCTGCTGGTGATCGACGGCGCCTACGCGGAGTACGTCCGGGCGAACGACTACTCGGCCGGGCTCGAACTCGCCCTTGAGGCCGAGAACGTCGTGATGACCCGCACCTTCTCGAAGATTCACGGGCTCGCCGCGGTCCGGATCGGCTGGATGGTGGCACCGTCACACGTGGCCGACGCGGTCAACCGCATTCGCGGCCCCTTCAACGTCTCGGGACCGGCGATCGCCGCGGGCTCGGCGGCCATCGCCGACGAGGCCCACATGGCGGCGGCCGCCGCCCACAATGCCGAGTGGCTGCCGAAGCTCACCGAGGGCGCGCGCGCCCTGGGCCTGACCGTGACGCCGAGCGTCGCGAACTTCCTGCTGATCCACTTCCCCGACGCCCCCGGCCGCTCGGCGGCCGACGCGGACGCGTTCCTCACGGAGCGCGGCCTGATCACACGCCGCGTGACCGCCTACGGCCTGCCCGACGCCCTGCGGGTGACGGTGGCCGGGGCGGAGGCCAACACGGCCTTCCTGGCAGCCCTCGGCGACTTCGTGCGGGGCCAGCATGCCTGAGACGATCCCGGCGGAGCCCGCCCTCGGCCGCCTCGCCATCGTGGGCCTCGGCCTGATCGGGTCCTCGATCGCCCGCGCGGCGCGCCGCTACGGCCTCGCCCGCACGATCGTGGCGGTGGACCGAGATCCGGCCGTGCGCGAGCGGGTGCGCGAGCTCGGCATCGCCGACGTGGTCACGGGGGATCCGGCGGAGGGCGCGGCCGACACCGACTTGGTGATCCTCTGCGTGCCGGTCGGCGCCATCGGTGCGGCAGCGGCCGAGATGGCGCCGCATCTCAAGCCCGGCGCCATCGTGTCGGATGTCGGCTCGGTGAAGGGCGCCGTCGTGGCGGCGGTCCGGCCGCACCTGCCCGAGGGCGTCGCACTGGTCCCCGGCCACCCGATCGCCGGCACCGAGTTCTCGGGGCCGGATGCGGGCTTCGCGACCCTGTTCAACGGCCGCTGGTGCATCCTCACGCCGCCGGAGGGCACGGATCCGGCGGCTGTCGAGCGGGTCCGGGCGCTGTGGGAGGGCATGGGCGCCAACGTGGAGACGATGAGCGCCGAGCACCACGACCACGTGCTGGCGATCACCAGCCACCTGCCGCACCTGATCGCCTACAACATCGTCGGCACGGCCGCCGACCTCGAATCAGCCACGCAATCCGAAGTCATCAAGTTCTCGGCGAGCGGATTTCGCGACTTCACCCGCATTGCCGCCTCGGACCCGACGATGTGGCGCGACATCTTCCTCAACAACCGCGACGCGGTGTTGGAGATGCTCGGGCGGTTCAACGAGGATCTCTCGGCCCTCGCCAAAGCGGTGCGCTGGGGCGACGGCGACGCGCTGCACGCGATGTTCACCCGCACCCGGGCGATCCGGCGCAGCATCGTGGCCCTGGGCCAGGAGACCGCGGCTCCCGATTTCGGCCGTCCGCGGCCGCCGGAAGAGTAGGGGAGTCTGGACGGCTCGCGGTGATCGCACCGCCGTCGTTGCGAGCGGAGCGAAGCGATCCAGGGTGGCGCCACGCTCAGGGATGTCGCGCTGCCCCGCGTCGCTTCGCAGCGCTCGTGATGACGGAGCGGACCCTCACGCCGGGGGACGGTTGACCAGGACCGGCTGCGGCGCCGTGCGCTCCGGGAAGAGCGTGCGCAGCGCCTCCAGCTTCGGCGCGTCGTTGACGGTGATGTACGGGTGCCCCGGGTGGAGCGCCATGAAGTCTTGATGGTAGGCTTCGGCCGGGTAGAAGGCCGCGCCTGGCTCGATCCGGGTGGCGATCGGCCGCGCATAGGCCTTGGCCGCGTTGAGCTGGGCGATATAGGCCTGCGCCACGCCGGCCTGCGCGTCATCCCGCGGGAACAGGGCCGAGCGGTACTGGCTCCCGGAATCGGGTCCCTGGCGATCCACCTGGGTCGGGTCGAGGGCTACGGAGAAGAAGATCCGCAGGAGCTCATCGTAGCGGATCAAAGCCGGATCGTAGGTGACCTTGACGGCCTCGGCATGGCCGGTCCCGCCGCCGCTCACCGCCCGGTAATCGGCCTCTGCGCGGGTGCCGCCGGCGTAGCCCGATACCGCGCTGCTCACGCCGCGGACATGCTGGAACACCCCCTGCACCCCCCAGAAGCAGCCGCCGGCGAAGACGGCCACGTGTGGTCCCGGCGCCTCGGCGGAGCGCGTCACCGCCTCCGGCAGACGGCGCGGCGCCTCCTCGGCGAAGGCGGGCAGCCGGGGCAGCAGGAGCGCGCCGGCCAAGCCGAGCCCGAGAGCCGCGCCGAGGAGCGGACGGACCGTATCGCGAAGAGCCATGCAGACCTCCTGTCGGATGCGCCTGCCGGATGCGGCGGCGTGCGCTGACAGCCTGTTCGTCCTGAGGCCCGATCCGGTTACGCGGGCGGCTGGCCGCATTGCGGCGGCGGCCGCATGGGTCTAGGCACCCGGCAAACGATCGACCTTCGCGCAGGACCCGTCCCGTGACCATCGCCCCCGAGCCCAACTCTTTCCGCACCGGCCCCGACGAGCGCGGCCGCTTCGGCATCTTCGGTGGCCGATTCGTCGCCGAGACGCTGATGCCGCTGATCCTTGAGCTGGAGGCGGCCTACGACGCGGCCAAGACCGACCTGAGCTTCCAGGCCGAGATGGAGTCCTACGGCACCCACTATATCGGCCGGCCGAGCCCGCTCTACTACGCCGAGCGCCTCACCGAGCACCTGCGCGCCAAGGCTCCGGCGGGGCAGGGTGCCAAGGTCTATTTCAAGCGCGAGGAGCTGAACCATACCGGCTCCCACAAGGTGAACAACGTGCTGGGTCAGATCCTGCTGGCCCGCCGCATGGGCAAGCCGCGGATCATCGCCGAGACCGGCGCCGGCCAGCACGGCGTCGCCACCGCGACCCTCTGCGCGCGCTTCGGCCTCAAGTGTGTCGTCTACATGGGCGCGGTCGACGTCGCCCGGCAGGCGCCCAACGTGTTCCGCATGAAGATGCTCGGCGCCGAGGTGATCCCGGTGGAATCCGGCACCAAGACCCTCAAGGACGCCATGAACGAGGCGCTGCGCGACTGGGTCACCAACGTCGCCGACACGTTCTACTGCATCGGCACGGTGGCGGGCCCGCATCCGTATCCGGCAATGGTCCGCGACTTCCAGTCGGTGATCGGCCGCGAGACCCGCGAGCAGATGATCGCCCAGGAGGGCCGCATCCCGGACTCCCTCGTCGCCTGCATCGGCGGCGGCTCGAACGCCATGGGGCTGTTCCACCCGTTCCTGGACGACCGCGAGGTCGAGATCTTCGGCGTCGAGGCGGCGGGCCACGGTGTGCAGTCGGGCCTGCACGCGGCCTCGCTCACCGGCGGCAAGCCGGGCGTGCTGCACGGCAACCGCACCTACCTGCTGATGGACGGGGACGGGCAGATCGCTGACGCCCACTCGATCTCGGCGGGCCTCGACTACCCGGGCATCGGCCCCGAGCACGCGTGGCTGCACGAGATGGGCCGGGTCACCTACCTGTCGGCGACCGACACCGAGACCCTAGAGGCGTTCAAGCTCTGCTCGATGCTGGAGGGGATCATCCCCGCCCTGGAGCCGGCCCACGCCCTGTCCAAGGTCCTGGAACTCGCGCCGCAGCGCCCGGCCGATCACCTGATGGTGATGAACATGTCGGGCCGCGGCGACAAGGACATCCCGCAGGTGGCGGAGATCTTCGGGACCAGGCTCTGAAGGGGCGCATGTCAGCCTTCGGCCTGGATCTTGTCCCGCGCCGCGGAGACCAGGACGGCTGACCGCGTGAGCCCGCGCGCCCGCGCCGCGAAATCGATCTCGGTCGGGGCGCGGCATCCGCGATACAATGATCTGCAGGGGCCGCCGCTGCCTCACCGCACCGTCACCTGATCCTTGATCCGCTGGTAGACCGCCCGGCTGAGCACGCGTTTCGACAGCAACTGGTCCACCGAGGTGTAGGGGCGCTTGGCGACGATCGCTCGGCCGATGGTGCCGCCACCCCGCAGGCGGTTGAGATCCGCCACCGAGGCGGTGTTCAGGTCGACCACCGCCAGCGCCCGGGGTCCGGCACCGTCCTCGGCCCGCTCGACCTCGGCCTGACCTGCGGCCTCTTGGCCTTGCGGTTGAGGCTGTGCCTGTGCCTGTGTCTGCGCGTCCTGCTGCGCGGCCGGATCCGACGGGAAGGCGAGGGCGTCGGAGGGCATCTGGTGCGGGGCTGCTTGCGTCGTCGCGCCAGTCCCGGAAGGCGCGGCCGGCTCCCGGGAACGCTCGGCCGGCGCGGGCGACGAGGGCGGCGGCGCCGGCTGGACGACGGGCGGCGGCTCGTTCACTTGAGAGGGAGCGGGCGGCGGTGCCGATTGGGTCCCGAGCCCGGGTCCCGCGGACGGCAACAGGAACTGCACCACCGCGGCGAGTATGCCGGCGATAATGAGTAAGACCGAAACTCTCAGAATTGCAGGGCCGCTGAGCACACACCACTCGACGAGATCTAAGCCTCTATAATGCTACAGCTTATGCTTTCTCTGCACGCCGGCCAACCGGGCGTCGATCGGCGGCGCGGAATCGTCCGGGGATGACCGAGCGCACGTCGCGCCTCGCCGGGCGCTTCGGCGCACTGCGCTACCTGCCCGTCCTGTTCCGCGAGATCGCCGCGGCGAGTCCGCGCCTGCTCGCCGCGAGCCTCGCCTTGCGGCTCGTCGCGGCCTGCCTGCCGGTCCTATCCCTGTATCTCGCCAAGTTGATCCTCGACGGGATCGTCGCCGAGCACGCCCGGCCAGCGCCGGAGATGAGCCTGTCCCAGTGGCTCGCCGATCCCGCCCGGGCGCGGCTCGCCGGCTTGGTGGCGGCCGAGTTCGGCCTCGCCCTGGTCTCGGATCTCGCCGGCCGGCTCACGAGCCTCGTCGAGACCCTGATCGGCGACCTCTACGCCAACGCGGCCTCCCTGCGGCTGATGGCGCATGCCGCAGCGCTCGACCTCGCGCAGTTCGAGGACAGTGCCCAGCAGGATCGCCTTGAGCGCGCGCGCCGGCAGGTCAGCGGCCGCACCGGCCTCATCGGGACGGTGCTCTGGCAGGTCCAGGCTCTGCTGACCCTCGTCTCCCTGGCGGCGGGCGTGGCGGCCTTCACGCCCTGGCTCATCGTCCTGATCGCTGTGGCCCTCGTGCCGGCGGTGCTGAACGAGTGGCACTTCACCGCGGCCGGTTACCGGCTGGCCTGGTTGCGCAGCCCCGAGCGGCGCAGGCTCGACTACCTGCGCTATCTCGGCGCCAGCGTGGAGACCGCCAAGGAGGTCAAGCTCTTCGGCCTCTCGGGCTACGTCACCGACCTCTACGCGACGGTGGCGCGCCGGCTGCTGGCCGAGAACCGGAGGCTCGCCACCGCCCGCGCCGGCTGGGGCTTCGCCTTCGCGGGCCTCGGGACGCTCGCCTACTACGCCGCCTACGCGGTGATCGTCTGGCGGACGGTGGCGGGATCCTTCTCGGTGGGCGACCTCGCCTTCCTGGCCGGTGCCTTCCAGCGCCTGCACAGCGGCATCAGGGAGATGCTCCTCGGACTCACCCAGATCACCAGCCAGGCCCAGTACCTCGACGACTTCTACGCGTTCTTCGAGATACGGCCGCAGATCGTCGCGCCCGCGCGTCCCGTCCCGGTGCCGGTGCCGATCCGCGAGGGGCTGGTCTTCGAGGATGTCGGATACCGCTATCCCGGCACGGAGATCTGGGCGCTGCGGAGCCTCTCCTTCACCGTCCGCGCCGGGGAGACGGTGGCGCTGGTCGGCGGCAACGGCGCCGGCAAGACCACGATCGTCAAGCTGATGACCCGTCTCTACGACCCGCACGAGGGCCGTGTTCTCCTCGACGGCGTGCCGCTCACCGCCTACGACCTCGAGGATCTGCGGGCGCGGATCGGGGCGATCTTCCAGGACTTCGTCCGCTTCGATCTCACCGCCGGGGAGAACGTCGCGGTCGGCCGTATCGAGGCCGCGGCGGATGAGGATCGCATCGCTGCCGCGGCCGCCCGGGGCCTCGCCGCCCCGGTGATTGAGCGCCTGCCCGAGGGTTATGCCCAGCCGCTCGGCAAGCGCTTCGCGGGCGGCCTCGACCTCTCCGGAGGCGAGTGGCAGAAGGTCGCGCTGTCCCGCGCCTACATGCGCGAAGCTGAGATCCTGATCCTCGACGAGCCCACCGCCGCCCTCGACGCCCGGGCCGAACACGACGTCTTCGCGCGCTTCCGCGAATTGTCGGCTGGCCGCACCGCGGTGCTGATCTCGCACCGCTTCTCCACGGTGCGCATGGCCGACCGGATCCTGGTCCTGGAGGGCGGCCGGGTGCTGGAATCGGGCAGTCACACGGCCCTGATGGCGCGGAGCGGGCGCTATGCCGAGTTGTTCACCCTGCAGGCCGAGGGCTACCGGTGATCGCGAGGTTTGCCCGATTTGCCCAGCCTGCTATCTGCGGCGGGCTGAACTGAGGTCCTCCATGCGCCTGCGCCTCTCCCGACTGCTGACGGCCGGCCTTCTCGTCTCCGCCTGGAGCGCGCAGGCGGCCCCGCCCCCGGCGCCCGAGCCTGAGGCCAAGCCGCAGGCTCCCGCCACCGAACCCGCCATCGTGCTGGCCAACCACCGCGCGGTCTACGACCTGTCGCTCGCCGAGGGCGGCGGCACCCGTTCGGTGGAGAGCGCCCGGGGCCGCATCGTCGTCGATTTCCGGGGTGATGCCTGCCGGGGCTACACGATGCTGACCCGTCAGGTGACGGAACTGGCCTCGGGCGAGACCGGCACGCGCCTGTCCGACATGCGCAGCACCACCTTCGAGGGCGGGCAGGGCCGCGAGTTCCGGTTCAAGACGACGACGCTCACCAACAACCAGCCCGCTGCCCCCGTGGACGGGACCGCCACCGAGCAGGGCGACAGCCTGACGGTGAAGCTGAAGGGTCCCGGTAAGCCGCTGACCGTCGCGGGGCCGGTCCTGTTCCCCAGCGAGCACATGCGCCGCCTGATCGAGACCGCGCGGGCCGGCCAGCCGACGCTGTCGGTGAAGGTGTTCGACGGCTCGGACGACGGTAAAAAGATCTACGACACCTTCGCGGTGATCGGCCACACGGAGACGGGGCCGGCACCCGCCTCCGGCTCGACCCGCGACAAGCCCCTGCGCGCCGGGGCCCTCGCCGCCATGCCGCACTGGCCCGTGCGCCTGAGCTACTACACGGAGGGCGCCGGGGAGCGGACACCGATCTACACCCTCGGCTTCGACCTCTACGAGAACGGCGTCAGCGGCGCGCTCAAGCTCGATTACGGCGACTTCGCCATCCTGGGCGACATGACCGCCCTCGACATCGACGCGCAGGCGGGGCGGGCTGACAGGGAGGCCGGGAAGGGCTGCACGCCCTGAGAACCGGCCCCCACCCACGGATACCTGTCTTCAGAGCCCCAGCGCGCCGCCGTCCGAACGCGGATCGTGGGTTGCCTCGATCCGCCCGTTACCAGGATGGCGGACCAGCATGCCGGCATGGCCGAGCGAGTCGATGTAGGGACCGCCCAGCTCCTCGATGTCGTGGCCGAGGCGGCCGAGGGCCGCGATACAGGCCGGATCGAACCGGTCCTCCACCTTCACGCTGAGCGAGGGCGCCCCCCAGGTCCGGCCGTAGAGGAGGCGCGGGGCATCGACGGCGTCCGCCACCGCCATCCCGTAGTCGGCGTAGCGGGTGAAGATCTGGGCCTGGAACTGCGGCTGCCCGTCGCCGCCCATGCTGCCGTAGCTCATCACCCGGCCGTCGTCGAAGGCGGCGATGGCGGGGATCAGCGTGTGGAACGGGCGCCGGCCTGGCTCCAGCGGGTTCACGGCCTTCGGGTCGAGGGAGAACGACATACCCCGGTTCTGCCAGCAGATTCCGGTCGCCGGCAGCACCGTGCCGGATCCGTATTCCCAGTAGACCGACTGGATGTAGGAGACCGCGAGGCCGTCCTTGTCGATCGCCCCCATCCAGACCGTGTCGCCGTGGCCCGGATCGGGCAGCGGCACGCGGGCGGCGCGGCCCATATCGACCAGCGCCGCCTCCCGGGTGAGGCGCTCCGGGGTCAGGAAGGCGGCCGGGTCGTGCCGCAGCCGGCCGAAATCGGTGACCACCCGGTCGCGGATCGCGAAGGCCCGCTTCGTCGCCTCGATCAGGCCGTGATAGTGGGCCGTCCCCTCCGGCTCGGCGATGTTGAGCCGGTCGAAGATGCCGAGGATCAGCAGCGCGGCGAGCCCCTGGGTCGGGGGCGGGAAGTTGTAGAGCGTCGCGTCCCGCCGCCGGATCGAGAGCGGCGCCCGCTCGGCCGCCGTGAAGGCCTCGAGGTCCGCCCGGGTCACCGGTGCCCCGAGGCGTTCGAGATCGGCGGCGATCTCCCGGCCGATATCGCCGCGGTAGAAGTCGGCGAGGCCCGCGTGGGCGAGCTGCTCCAGGGTGGCGGCGAGCAGCGGCAGGGCGCGGGTCTCGCCCGCCGGATAGGGCTTGCCGTCCTTCAGGAAGGTTTTCGAAAAATTCGGGGCGTCGTGGAGCGTGTCGAGCTCCTGGGGCACGTAGCGCGCCTCCGAGGGCGAGACCGGGACGCCGGCGCGCGCCTGCGCGATCGCGTCGGCGAGCAGCGTCTCCAGGGGCAGGCGCCCGCCGAGCGCCCGGGAGAGCTCCAGGGCGAGGCGCCAGCCGCCCACCGCGCCGGCGACCGTGACCATCGCGTCGGGGCCGCGCGCGGGGATCGCGTCGTAGCCCTTCTCGCGGTAGCGCGGAATCGTGGCGAGGCGCCCGGCCGGTCCGCAGGCCTCGATGCCGCGCACCCGGCCGCCCCGCTCGCGAACCAGCCAGAAGCCGTCGCCGCCGATGCCGTTCATGTGCGGGTAGACCACCGCGATCGAGGCGGCCATCGCGACCATCGCCTCGATGGCGTTGCCACCCTGCGCGAGGACGGTCTGGCCGGCCTGCGCGGCGAGGCTGTGAGGCGCGGCCACGGCGGCTGACGTGAAGACGGGGGTCTCGGGCATCGGCGATCCTGTCGTGTTCCGGACGCAGGGTTAGGCGAGCGTGTGGATCCTGCAAAGGGTGGGGGCCCTCAACCGATGCAGTATGCTACGCTGTGGCACCGTTGCCCCGTAGCGGAGTAAGAGGTGCCGGGCCCTCCAACACGCCCCCTCATCCTGAGGTGCCGCGAAGCGGCCTCGAAGGGGGGGGTCAAGAGCCTCCGCGATCTCTGGAGGGCTCCTTCGAGGCCTCCGCTACGCTCCGGCACCTCAGGATGAGGGCGTGGGCCGGATTATCGTGTTTGGTCGCTCCCAGCGGCAACCGGAGCATCATCCGCAGGCTCACACCCCGTGTCGCGATCGGGCTCGGCCTAGTGGTCGCGCCGGCCGAGGCCCAGCAGCAGACCCGGACGGTCTTCGAAGGCGCGGGCGCCGATCCGCGCATCTCGGTCTCCCAGCCGGAAACCACCAGCCAGGCATCCGGCGGCTACGTCCGCTCGGTGGAACCGTATCTCGGCCCGCTCGGTGATCCCCTCGGCATCCGCCCGCTGCTGAAGGAACGCGGGATCGAGTACAGCCTGACCTACATCGCCGACGTCCTGGGCAATCCGGTCGGCGGGATCCGGCAGGGCGCGATCGTCGAGGACCGCCTCAACCTGCGGCTTAACCTCGACCTCGACCGGTTGGCGGGCTGGCAGGGCGCGACGGTTCACGCCAACGCCTATTTCATCCACGGCACCGGCCTGTCGCGCTACTATGTCGGCAACCTGCTGACCACGAGCGTGATCGAGGCGCTGCCCTCGACGCGCCTCTACGTGCTCTGGTTCGACCAGACCCTGATGGACGGACAGCTCGGGATCCGCATCGGCCAGCAGGCGGCCGACACCGAGTTCTTCGTCAGCCAGACCGCGACGCTGTTCGTGAACTCCACCTTCGGCTAGCCGGCGATCACCGGGCTCGACCTGCCGAGCGGCGGCCCGGCCTACCCGCTCGCGGCCCCGGCGATCCGGGCGAAGTACGTCCCGGGCAATGGATTCTCCCTGCAGGTCGGGCTCTACGACGGCGACCCGGCCGGGGCGAACCGCCCCGGCCAGGATCCCGAGGCGCAGCGCCTAAATCGGACGGGCACCAATTTCCGCGTCAACGACCCGGCCCTGATCGTCGCGGAGGCGACCTACGCGTACAACATCGCGCCCGGCTCCAAGGGCCTGCCGGGCGACATCACCCTGGGCGGCTGGCAGCATTTCGGCCGGTTCGACAGCCTGCGCTTCGACATCACCGGCGTGCCGCTCGCCGACCCGAACGCCTCCGGCATCGGCCGGCCTGTGCGGGGCAATGCCGGGCTCTACGCGATCTACGACCAGACGCTCTACCGGGAATCCGGCAAGGACGACGAGGGCCTCGGCTTCTTCGTGCGCGCCGCGTGGTCGCCCACCCGATCCAGCCTGATCGACGCCTACGTGGATACCGGCCTGGCCTACAAGGGCCTGTTCGAGGGCCGGGACGACGACACGGTGGGCGTGAGCGTCGCCTTCGCCCGCATCAGCGACGAGGCCCAGCGGGCCGACCGGGACACGATCCTCTACTCGGGCCAGCCCATGCCCCGCCGCAGGGCCGAGGCGGTGATCGAGGCGACCTATCAGGCCGTGGTCGTGCCGGGCTTCACCATTCAGCCGGACGCGCAATACGTCATTCATCCCGGCGCCGGCATCGCGGGGCCGGACGGCCGCCGGCTGCGCAACGCCGCGGTGCTCGGCCTGCGCGCGACCGTGCAATACTGAGCCGGCCTGCGACGGCGGCGCCGGGAACGGTGACGGCGCTCCGCCTCTTTCAGCAGCATGTTGATCTTCGAGTGGGTTGTCGGCGTCCTGTTCGGCGCCGTCCTCCTGGCCGGCCTGGCGCGCCGGCTGGGCGCGCCGTATCCGGCCTTCCTGGCGTTGGGCGGAGTCGGCCTCGCCTTCGTGCCCGGCGTCCCCAACCTGCGGCTCGATCCCGAGCTCGCCCTCGCGCTGTTCCTGGCCCCCGTCCTGCTCGATGCCGGCTTCGACGCCTCCGTGCGGGACATGAAGGAGAACTGGCGCGCGGTGCTGGGGCTCGCGGTCGGCGCCGTGGCGGTGACGACGCTGGCCGTCGCGGTCGTGGCCCGGCTCGTCGTGCCGGACATGCCGCTCTCCGCCTGCATCGTGCTCGGTGCCGTGGTCGCGCCGCCCGACGCGGTGGCGGCGCTGGCGGTACTCAAGCACGCGCCCATGCCGCACCGGCTCGCCACCATCCTGCGCGGCGAGAGCCTGCTCAACGACGCGGCCTCGCTGCTGATCTACCGGCTCGGCGTGACGGCCGCAATGGCCGGCGCCTTCCACCCCGCCGAGGTTGCACCGGTCTTTCTCCTGGGCGTCGTGGGGAGCCTCGTCGTCGGCCCCGTCCTGGGCCTGATCTTCGTGGCCCTGACGCGGCGCGTCACGGACCCGGCGAGCGCGATCGTGATGCAGTTCGTGGGTGCCTTCGGGATCTGGCTCGCCGCGGAGCGGCTGGAGCTGTCCGGGGTGCTCACCATCGTCACCTTCGCGGTGACGGTGGCGCGCCGGGCGCCGGGCGTGACGGCGCCGCGGGCCCGGGTGATCTCCTATGCGGTCTGGGACACGGCGGTGTTCGTCCTCAACGTCCTGGCCTTCGTGCTGATCGGCATCCAGATCGACCCGATCCGGGAGCGGCTGACCGGCGCGGATGCATGGCAGGCGCTGATCCTCGCGGGCGCAACCTTCGCCACCGTGGTGGTGACCCGCCTCGCCTGGGTGCTGCCGACGACCGGGATGCGCGGCATCGGCATCCGGCAGGCCGGCGCACCGGCCCGGCTCGGGCCGGGTATCGCTCTGTCATGGGCCGGGATGCGCGGGATCGTCACGGTGGCGGCCGCCCTGGCCCTGCCTGCAGAATTCCCCCATCGCGACCTCGTGGTGGTCACCGCCTTCTGCACCGTGCTGGGCACTCTGATCATCCAGGGCCTGACCCTGCGCCCGCTGCTGGCGCACCTGAAGCTGGAGGATGACGACCCGGTCGGGCGCGAGACCGGCCGTGCCCGGGCCGCCGCCTACAAGGCCGCTCTGGACAGCCTCGCGGAGGCCGAGGACGAGCCGGCGACCGAGGCGATCCGCGCCGAGTTCCAGGCGGCGCTGGCCGAGGCCGAGGAGCACGAGGAGGGTTTGGCGCCGGAGAGCCTGCCGGCGGACGCCGCCCGGCGCCGGGCCGTGGAGGCTGCCCGGGACGCAGTGCTATCCCTGCGCCGGCGCGGCCGGATCGGCGACGACGCCTATTACCTGTTGGAAGAGGAGTTTGACTGGGCCGAGCTCAGCGCCACGCCGAAGGCGGAGACGTGAGGGGGCGTTTCCAGCTGGGGCTTCTACGGGCCGCGCGAAGCGCTTCAGCGGCAAGGCAGAGCACAGTCACACACCCTTGCGGGCGGCGACCCGCGCCTCGATCGCATCCCAGACCGCCACCGACAGGTCGGGTCCGCCGAGCCGCTTGATCGCCCGGATGCCCGTGGGAGAGGTGACGTTGATCTCTGTCAGATGCCCGTCGATGACGTCGATCCCCACCAGGATCAGGCCCCGACGCGCCAGTTCCGGGCCGATCGTCGCGCAGATCTCGCGCTCGCGCTCAGTCAGCTCCGACGCGGAAGCCGCGCCGCCGCGGACCATGTTGGAGCGGATGTCGTTCGCTGCCGGCACGCGGTTGACCGCGCCCATGGCCACGCCGTCGACCAGGATGATGCGCTTGTCGCCCTCGGTGACCCGGTCGAGGTAGCGCTGCACCACCCAGGCCTCCCGGAAGGTCGTGGCGAACAGGTCGAACATCGAACCGAAGTTCGGGTCCTTCTCGGTGACCTTGAAGACGGCCGCGCCGCCATGCCCGTGGAGTGGCTTCATCGCCACGGTGCCATGCTCCAGCTGGAAGGCCTCGATCTCCGCCTTGTCGCGGCTGATCAAAGTCGGCGGCATCAGTTCGGGGAAGTCGAGGACGAACAGCTTCTCGGGGGCGTTGCGCACCTCGAACGGGTCGTTGACCACGAGCGTCTCTGGATGGATCCGCTCCAGCATGTGGGTGGCCGTGATGTAGGCCATGTCGAAGGGCGGGTCCTGGCGCATCAGCACCACGTCCGCCTCGGCGAGGTCGATCCGCTCCGGCGGCGTCAGAGTGAAGTGCGCGCCCTCCACGTCCTGCACGGTCAGCCCCTCGACCCGCGCGGTGACGCGCCGGCCCTGCATCGAGAGCCGGTCCGGCGTGTAGTACACGAGCGTGTGCCCCCGCCGCCGGGCTTCCAGCAACAGAGCGAACGTGGTGTCCCCCGCGATCCGGATGTTCTGGATCGGGTCCATCTGGACCGCGACGGTCAGGCTCATCGAAAACGCCCCTCGCCAGCGGCGGGTATCGCGACCGGAGGCCGACTCACTCGTCGGACAGCGACTTGCTGCCCGTGCGCTTGTCGTAATCGCCGATCGCCGCACGGCACTCGGGCGACAGGCGCTTGCGGTTGCGCATCATGCAGCGGTCCGCGTCCTGGCTGTTCGGGTCGACGCCAGCGCAGAGGCGGAAATAGTCGTTCGCGCAGCCGAGCTGCAGCCCCTGATCCTCGCGTTGGGCGTAAGCCGGGCCAGCGGTGAGGGCGAACAGCGCCAGCGCCGCCGTGGCCAGCCCGCGGCGGCGGAAGGAGCGCAGGGATCGTTCCGGAACCAGTCGCATTCAGCGGTGTCCTCAAATCTCGTTCGGGCGGAGAACCGACGCGACGGTCCCCCCATCCACCCGCATCCGGCATATCGGTCGTGCCGGGCGGTAGGCAAGCGCCGCGGGTCCGCGGCGGTTCCAAGCGGAGTGGCGACGGCAACGCTTCGCCGCACTGTGGCGCGCGGGTCGCAGGACAGGCTCCAGGCGGAGAAAAAGGCCCCGCCCGCGTTCGGACAGGGCCTCAAGTCGAAGGGAGGAAACGCCCGCCATGGGCGGGAACCGCGTCGCAAATCGCGCGCCAACCGCCCGCCGGCCAGTGCCGGGAGCCGGCCGGAGAAAGGCTTGAGGGGTGGGCCGAGCAGCGGGCGACGGCGCGGGCCGAGGGCCGGAAAGAGTCCGTTAACCACGTCGTGCTGCATTGCCCACGTAGCCCTTGCCGACGCCCGTCCCGGGCCCGGGCCAGAAGCTCGGATTGCCGACAGGAGCCGGAGATCATGACCGTCATCAAGCCGCAGGCGTCGGGCACGGCGCCTCAATCCCTGCAGGCAGCCGATCCCAGGCGCGAGCCGGACCCGACCGCGACGGCGGCCGTCATCGCGTTTCCCGGCGCCGAAGCGCGCCGGACGCGCCGCATCCCGCGCTCGGACGAGCAGCGGGGCGAGATTCTCCTGTTCCTCGGCGTGCGCTACGAGCGCCTCGCTTCCTGAGCCTGCCCGGGGATTGCCCATGCCAGTCCCGGATCGCCCGCGGCCCGGCCGTTCTCGAACGGTAACGGGCCTCTTTCCAGTCTTCGCGGCGCTGGCGCTGCTGGCCGCCTGCACGCAGAACGGCGATTTCGGCCGGCCGCGCACCGGCGTCTGGAACGGCCTCATCGACACCACAGGCAGCTTCAGCACCCATGACCGCGGGCGGCTGCTCCTCGATTCAGGCTTGACCGACGACGAGCAGGCCCTGCGCGATCGCGCATGGCGCTTCGTCCAGCCGACCAGCACGTTCGCGGCCTTCCAGGACGCCGCGTACGGCCTCGCGAGCGCGCACGCGATGCCCCCGACCTGGCGTGTGGACGAGATCGGCGCCTACTACGATGTGCTGACCGCCGAGCCGTCCCGCTCGCCGGTATCCCGCTACCGGCAGCTCGGCGACGACGCCACGGCGGATGCCCGGCTGATCCCGCTCTTCGCCGCGCTCGCCGCCCGCGTGATCGACGCGGATGCCGCGCGCCTCCGCAGCTTGCCCTTCGCCAAGACCCTCAACGATATCGACGTGCGGCTGGCCGCCCAGCGGGTTGCCGAGAACCGCTGTCTCATCGCCTGGGTCAGGCTCGAAGCCGGCCTGCGCCTCGCGCGCTACCGCTTCGCCCTGGAGCACCTCTTCGCGGCGGCGCCGGCCCCGGAAGCCGTCTCGGCCGAGCGCTCCCTGACGATGCTGGCCGCCCGTCGAAACCTGCTCGGCCCGCTGCTGCCGCCCGACGCGGCAGCGCGGTGCGGCCTCGAACCCCTCCCGCTGCCGGTCGCGCAGGCCGGGCCGCTGGTGGTGAAGGATTGAGCAGACGCACGCCACCGGCATTCTCCGTCCGGAGGCGGGGCTTCATCCTTCGGGCAAGCCCGCCTTCCGCAGGCCCTCGACGATTCGCTGATATTCGATCAGAAACGCCGGATTGTCCGAGAACCCTGCCGTTGCCCACTTCCTGACGGTGTAGCCCGGCATCAGCTTCAGGAGTTCCGCGACCGCATCCTGCGCTTCGGCCTTCTGCCCGGTCCAGCCATAGGCAGCGGACAGATCGACATAGGCCAGCCAGAGCGGCCCCGCCGCGACCGATTTGCGGCACCAGTCGATGGCCTCCGCGTCGCGGCCGAGATGGGTGTAGGCGTGGCACATGTGGAACAGCCAGAAATTCAGCGCCGGGTCGGTCGGGCTGAGACGCAGGGCCTTCTCGATGAGCGGCAAGGCTTCGGTCGAACGGCCGAGCAGGATCTTCGTGTGGCCAAGCTCCTCATAGGCGACCGCGAGGTTGCGGTCGTTCCGGATCGCGGTTTCGAACTCGGGGACCGCGAGATCGTGCTTCCTCTGTGCTTTCAGGATCTCGGCCTTCACGAAATGAGCCATCGCGTGCTCGGGCGAATCCAAGAGAACCGGCGTGATGGCCTCGTCCGCGGCGGCCAGATCGTCCGCGGGCTTCGTGCTCCAGCGGAGCCAGACGAGGTACGACAGCGTTCGCGCCTTGCCCACCAGGGCCGAGACGAGGGTCCGATCCTGCTGGAGGGCGCGCTCGAAGAGGCCGAGGGCGTCTTGAAGGTGCGCAGGGCTCGGACGTCGATTGAGCGCGGCCCATCCGCGCATGGCGAGATCGGCCGAATCCGGATTGTCCGGCCGCTCGCGGAGCATGCGCAGGCTTTCCGCCTGCGTCAGCTGCACGTCGAGGGAGCGGGCGAGGCGGGCCACGAATTCGACCTGCAGGTCGCCGAGGCGGCTGCGCTCGCCCTCGAAGCGGTCCGCCCACACGTGGGCCCCGGTCTCCGTCGAGATGAGCTGCGCGTTCAGCACGACCTGATCGCCGGTGCGGCGCACGCTGCCTTCGAGGGCGTAGCGGACGCCGAGATCGCGCCCGAGTTGCTTCACGTCGACGGCCTTGCCCTTGTAGGTGAAGGCGGTGTTGCGGGCGATGACGAAGCTGCCGGCGAGGTGGGACAGGTCGGTGGTCAGATCCTCGGTCAGACCGTCGGCGAAGAAGGCCTGTTCGGGATCGCTGCTGAGGTTCACGAAGGGCAGCACCACCAATGACAGCGGCGGCATCGCCTTGGGCGGAAGGCCGGTCTGGACCGCGAGCGTGTGATCGGCCGTGGGCGCCTTGGCGGGCCAGAACCACCAGCCGAAGCCCAGCGCGGCGAGCCCGGCCGTGGCCGAGATTGCGGCGGCCCTGACACGGCGGCCAGACGCGGCAGCCCGTGGGACCTGATCCAGTTCATCCTCGGGCAGATCCGTGCACGCCGCGATCGTTTCGGCGGAGAGTGCGAAGACGCCGATCGGCCGGGTGATGTTCTTGAGTTCGACCTTGCCGCGATCCTCGAACCGGTAGGGCAGCTTGTCCCGAACCTGATCGTGGATCGAGCGGGAGACACACAGGCCGCCAGGCTCCGCCAGCGGTTCCAGGCGCGCGGCCACGTTCACGCCGTCGCCGTAGAGGTCGCCGTCTGGCTCGGCGAGAACGTCGCCGAGATTGATGCCGATGCGCATGCGCATCGCCCTGTCGGCGGGCAGGTCGGCATTGAGCGAGGAAGCCGCGCGCTGGATGGCGACGGCGCAGGCGACGGCGCAGACGGAGCTGTGGAACTCGACCAGGACGCCGTCGCCGGTCGATTTCACGATCCGCCCGTGCGCGGCGGCGACCTGCGGTTCGATCACGGTCCGGCGGAGTGCCTTCAGCCGGCGCAGGGTGCCGGTCTCGTCCTCCGAGATCATCCGGCTGTAGCCGACCACATCCGTCAGCAGGATCGCGGCGAGGCGGCGCTCGACGGCCCGGTCCAAGACTGCGTCCTCCCGCGCGATTTTAGAGCGATTACTGTATCACGACCGCTTTCTCAAAGCACCGCCCGCACCCAGCTTTGGATGTGCTGCATTCGGCACCGCGACACCCCGGACCAGACAGGTATTCGCGTCGGCGTACAGACACTCCGCGCCCGTGCAGTGACACGCGGCGGATCGAGACCTACCGCCCGGCTCCCTTGGCGGACGACTCGTCGGTCGCCGTGTCGGTGGTGCACGAGACCGCCTGCACGGCAGCGTTGGCCGCCGGCCGCTGGCTCGGCAGCCCGGCGATCACCCGGACCACCACGAAGCCGCGCGTGTCCGGCGCGACGATGCGCACGTCCCGGCTCGGGTCGTTCTCGTCGTCGTCGGCGAGCGCCTCGTCGTACTGGGCGCGGGTGAGGATCACGAGGTCGAGGGCGCCGCGAACGGCGGCCTGATCGGTGACCGCGTAGAAGGCGCCGCGCCGCGCATGCGCGGCGAGCGACAGGGACAGCGGGCCCGTGCGCGCCGAGACGCGCATGGGGCCGTCCGCGAGGTCGTAGGCGCAGACGCCCACCGCCACCGCCGGATCCGGGATCGGCAGCCAAGCCTCGGGCGGGGAGGGGTCGTCGCCGGTCGCCACCGTGTAGATCGATTGCGGGTGGTCCAGGCCCTCGCTGGTGCGGGCACGGGAGACGGCGTCCTTCTCCGACAGGACCGGGATCGCCAGGACCGCCGCGATGTGGACGATCCCGGCCAGCACCAGGCCGACCAGCGTGGCGTAGACGAAGCGCAGGCTCACGGGGCGCATCCCAGACGCGTGATGGCCGGCACGGTGCTCCGGTCGAGGGAGCCGACGCTGGCGGCGACGGGCGTATCGTAGAGGCGCAGCGCCAGCCGCACCGGTCCGCTCGCCCGGGGGCTCGGCAGCCAGTTCCCGGGTTCGACATCGGGTCCGAGGACCACTACGAACCGTCCGTCGGCCGACCGGAGCACCTCCGTCGAGGTGAAGCCCTCGCGCACCGGCGCGCGGCCGGGATCCCGCGGGCCCCGTCCCGCCACCGTGAGGGTCCAGGCACGGGCAGGCGGGGTGCCGCCGCCGATCCGGTAGGTGCAGGTGGCGTCGAGCGCCTGACCCTCGTCGTCCGCAGCCGCGGTCAGCAGGAGGCCCTCGCCCACCGCCAGCGGGATCTCGCCCCGGCGGGCGTTGACCGCGCGCGTGTACGGGTCGGCATTCGCGGCGCCGGCCCGGGGCCAGGCCGTCCAGGCGCCGACCTGCACACCCCCGAACGGGTAGCCGCCGCTCGTCGCCCAGTCCGCGCTGGCGAGGCCGAGCACGCCGCCGAGCGCCAGGGTGTAGATCGCCAGGCCGGCCACCGAGCTCTTGCGCCACAGGCGGGCGACGAGCCTGACGGCGCGGCTGCGCCGGACTCCGTCGGCCGCGGACGGGCGACCGAGTCCCTGAGACAGCGTGAGCTTCATGCGCTCACCGCACCTCGATGAAGCCGCCGACCGAGCGGGCGCCTTCGGCGATCTCCCGCGGCGCACCCGCCGCGGCCCGGTCACCGGGCTTCTTCTCGGCCTTGCGCGGCTCGCCCGCGGACCCGGCCTCCGAGGCCGGCGCGCGCTCGACCGTGCGGAACAGGCCGTTCAGCCCGCTGATCACCTCGAAGGACCGGCGCGAGAGCTTGCCGTAGGCGCTGGCATTGGGATCGGTCGGGGCGGTCGGCCCGCCGGAGGCCTGCTGCTGAGCGGCGCGCGGGCTGTCCTTCAGACCGGGCAGGCCCTTGATCTCGATGCCCTGGTGGGCCGGCTCCATCACGTCGTGCCATGTCTGGGCTGGGAGGGAGCCCCCGGTCAGCTTGTTGGTCGAGGTGTGGTCGTCGTTGCCGAACCAGACGGCGCCGACGTAATTGCCCGTGTAGCCGACGAACCACGCGTCCCGGTAGGCGTTCGTGGTGCCGGACTTGCCGGCGACCTTCACGCCCTCGAGCTGGGCTCGCTTTCCGGTGCCCTCCTCGACCACCTTGTTGAGCATGAAGTTCATGTCGGCCACGACCTGGGGCGGGAGCACCCGCTCGGGCGCCTCGTCGGCGTGGCGGTAGATCACCTCGCCGGAGGAGTTCTTCACCTCCATGGCGGCGTAGGGCTTGGCGCGGAAGCCGCCGTTGGCGAACACCGCGTAGCCCGCCGCCTGGTCGATCACCGTCACCTCGTCGGAGCCGATCGGCATCGACACCGTGTCGATCAGGTTCGAGGTGATGCCCATCTTGTGGGCGAGGTCGGTGATCTTGGCGCGGCCGGCCTTGGCGGCCTTGGCCTCGTGGGTGATGCCCATCGCCTTGCCCAGCGCGATGGAGATCTTGATCGGGATCGTGTTGATCGACTTCGCCACCGCGAGCCACATGGGCACCCGCCCGGCATAGGAGCGGCCGTAATTCTGCGGGCACCAGTTGCCGATGCAGACCGGGCTGTCGACGACCACGGTCTCGGGCTTGAACAGGCCCGAGGCGAGGGCGGCCGAGTAGACGTACGGCTTGAACGAGGAGCCGGGCTGGCGCAGCGCGTCGGTCGCGCGGTTGAACTGGCTCTCGCCGTAATCGGCGCCGCCCACCATGGCGCGCAGCGCCCCGTCGGGATCGAGGATCACCATGGCGGCCTCGTCGACGTCCATGGCGTCGCCGGACTTGCGCAGGATGTCGGCCACCACCTCGTCGGCCCGCTTCTGGATGGCGAGGTCCAGCGGCGTCTTGACGGTCAGCACGCGGTCGTTGCGGAGCTTGCCCGCGTCGGCCATGCCCTTGATCTCGCCGAACGCCCAGTCGAGGTAGTAGTCGGCGGTGATGTCGCGGGTGCGGGTCACCGGCGTCGCCGGGTTGCGGAGCGCCGTCTGGATCTGGCCTTCGGTGACGAAGCCCGCCTCCACCATGTTGTGCAGCACGTCCGCCGCCCGGGCGCGGGCCGCCGGCAGGTTCACGTGCGGGGCGTACTTGGTCGGCGCCTTGAACAGGCCCGCCAGCATGGCGGCCTCGGCCAGGCTGATGTCCTTGAGCGGCTTGCCGAAATAGTAATCCGCCGCCGCCACCGCGCCGAAGGTGCCGCCGCCCATGTAGGCGCGGTCGAGGTAGAGCTTCAGGATCTCGTTCTTGGTGAGGTGGCTCTCCAGCCACAGCGCCAGGAAGGCCTCGTTGACCTTGCGCTCCAGTGACCGCTCGTTGGTGAGAAACAGATTCTTGGCGAGCTGCTGGGTGATCGAGGAGCCGCCCTGCGTGCCGCTGCCGCCCTTCGAGTTGTTCACCAGCGCCCGCAGGGTGCCGATCGGGTCGATGCCCCAGTGCTCGTAGAAGCGCCGGTCCTCCGTGGAGACCAGCGCCTTGATCATGATGTCGGGAAACTCGTCGAGCTTGAGCGAGTCGTCGTGCTTGATGCCGCGCCGGCCGACCTCGGTGCCGTACCGGTCGAGGAAGGTGACGGCGAGGTCCTGCTGCTTGAGCCAGTTCTCGCTGGTGAGCTGGAAGGCGGGCTGGGCCAGCGCCAGCATCAGCACGGCGCCGCCGGTCCCGATGGTGACGCCCTCGCTGGTGAGATCCAGGGCGACGCGCTTCCAGCCGCGCACCGCGAAACGGCTCATGACGCGCTGGAAGCGCTCGTAGGCCTGGCCGGTGGACTGGCCGCCGTCGTACAGGGACGCGTTGACCCAGGCGTCGAACGCGAGCGCGGCGCGTTCGAGGCGGATCTTGATCTCGGTGAACGTCGGCAGGCGCACGATGTCGGACCCGGCTTGGCGAGCGCCCGTGCCGCGGACACGATCCCCGTGCCCGCGCCGCCACGGGACGCCCCCGTCCATAACAGGAACCGGACTCGTCGGCGAGGCTCTGCGCAGTCTAGCGGATCGCCGCGGGCGAGCTTGGGCATAACGCGCCGGACGCGATCCGGTCGCATCGGGGCTTCGCCGGCGACGCTTCCGTCGGCGACGCTTGCACCGGCGACGCTTGCACCGGTCCCGCGGCTCGGGCAGAGAGGCGCATCCCCGTCCGAGAGACTTCAACCATGCCCAAGCCCGAGGCGGCGAGCCGCGGGGCCGTCGACCCGTTCTGGCGGACCAAGACGCTCGAGGCCATGACCCCGTCCGAGTGGGAGAGCCTGTGCGACGGGTGCGGCCGGTGCTGCCTGATGAAGCTCGAGGACGAGGATACCGGCGAGGTCCACCACACCGATATCGGCTGCACGCTGCTGGACGGCCTCACCTGCCGCTGCCGCGACTACGCCCGGCGCCAGAAGCGCGTGCCCGACTGCGTCCGGCTGACGCCCGAGGCGGTGCGGAGCATCTCCTGGCTGCCGCCGACCTGCGCCTACCGCCTCGTGCGGGACGGGGAGCCGCTCCACCCGTGGCACCCCCTGATCTCCGGCCGGGCGTCGAGCGTTCACGAGGCCGGGATCTCCGTCCGCGGCCGGCTCGCCGGCAACGAGGAGGAGTTTTCCGAGGACGAGCTGCCCGACCGCATCGTGGACTGGCCGGGGCGCGATCCCTACGCGGGGTAGGGCGCCCCCATCAGGGCGGGCCACCCCGGTCGGAAGGACCCGATCCGAACCCGACGCGACGCTCCTGCCTCTCCCTGCGGGGCGGAGAAAGCCGCGCCCTCTCTGTCTCAGCGATCCTGCCCGCCGAGCAGCCGTCCGCCGGCCAGCCCGTTCACCGCGATGATGATCGCGACCGCGGCCGCGTGCATCAGGAGATCCGTCGCGGTGGCGTCGTGCGGGTGGACCGGCATCAGCAGCGCCGCAGCCGTGGCGGCGACCGCGAGACCCCCGAGGGCGGCCGTGAGGTTCGGCCGCAGCGGGCAGGCGCGGCGCAGCATCACGACGATGATCGCCGAGAGCGGCACCGAGACGCAGACGAGGAAGCTGAAGCAGCCCATCACCGTGTGGGCGCCGGGGACGTCGGTCCCCGGGGCGATCCACTCGCGCAGGCAGCCGAAGCCGCTCGCGCCGATCCAGAGGGCCAGCGGCGGCAGGGGCAGCAGCGCCCAGCCGGCGGACCGACCGGGAACGCTGGTGGCAAAGGCCGCGAAGGCCGCGAAGGCCGCCGTCAGCACCGCGCCGATCGCCGCCAGGGCGAGATCGGGCACGCGCATGCGCAGCATGAAGCCCCCCGTCCCGGCCCAGGCCGCGAGGCCGAGGCCGATCAGTAGGGACGCACCGAGCCACAGGGCCGCGCGGGCCACCGGCGAGGGCAGCGGCCGCACCGGGTCGAGGCGGCCCGCGAGGTCCTCCACGAGCCGCTCGTGACGGGTCAGTGCGCAGCCGGCGCGGCTCCCCTCCCCGGACATCACTCCCTCTCCTGCGTCAGGCTGGCCCGGAGCGCCTTCAGCGCCCGGTGCAGGTTCACCTTGAGCGCCCCCTTGCTGCGGCCGGTGAGCGCCGCGGTCTCGTCGAGGGACAGTTCGCGCAGGCCGAGATGCTCCACCGCCTGCCGCTGCCCGTCCGGCAGCGCCGCCACGGCGCGGGCCAAGGCGGCGGCGCGATCCCGCGCCTCCAGTCCCTGCCCGGGGGCGGGGCCGGGATCCACCTCGGCCTCGTAGGCGAGGGGATCGTTGACCTCGTGGGGCCGGCGTCCGGCCCGGCGCAGGCGGTCGATCGCCCGCCGCTGCGTGATCGCCCGCAGCCACGGCAGGAACGGGCGCGCGGGATCGTAGCTCGCCCGGGCGCGGTGGACGGTCATCAGGGTGTCCTGCACCACGTCGTCCACCGCCTCGCCGCGCACGCCCTGCCCCCGCGCGATCGCCGACACGACCGGCAGGCAGGCCTTGAGCAGGGCGCGGTACGCGGCCGCGTCGCCCCCCTGCGCGGCCGCCATCAGGGCCGCGAGTTCCTCTTCGAGCACCATCCGGGCTCCGCCGCCGTTCCGTTCCCCGGCACGGGCCGAATCTACCCTGCGATCGGATCCCGGCGCCAGGGCCCAGCCGCCGCCCCCCGCCATCGCGAGGATCATCGCAAAGCCTCCCGGGCGGGAGCGGGCGGGTCGAGCCGGGCCGCCCCCAGGATCCGTCCGTCCGGCGCCTGCAGCAGCAGGGCCGCGGCCTCCCCCTCGGGCCGCGCCGCCGTGAAGGTCGCGGCCGTGCCGGACCAGGGGCCGAGGTCCTGCAGGGACCGGACGATGTTGGCCTGCTCGATGGTGCGTCCGGCATTCTCGCCGCGCAGAACCCGCGTGGTGTGGCTCGGGTCGAAGCCCACAAGCAGGACGCGGGCGGAACCGCTTCCGGCGCCGACCCGCGCGACGACACGGTCTCCGTCGCGCGCGACCGTGACGGGGATGCCGTCGCTGGCCGTCCGGGCCCGGGCGATCGCGGCGCGCAGGCCGGTCTCGTCGGAGCCGACCAGCCCGACCCGCCCGTCGATCACCGCCTGCGGCGTGTAGCTGGGGCCGCCGAGACGGGCGGCGTAGGCCTCCTGGCGGGCGGTGGCGGCCGGCAGGCTGTAGGGATCGCGCCAGTTCAGATGGTTCCAGTAGGTCACGTGGAAGGCGAGCGGCAGGACATCGGGGCCCTCGTGCGCGAGCCGCCCGATCAGCGCCTCCGCGGGCGGGCAGGACGAGCAGCTCTGCGAGGTGAACAGCTCGACGACGACGGGACGGTCCGCCGCCACGGCCGGGCGGAGTGCCGCACCGAGGAGGGCGGCCGAGATCAAGAGGGCAGGGCGCATGGCCGGGGCTCCGGCGCCGGATCATGCCCGGCGTACCGGCTCCTTCGGCGCGGCAGCCGCGGCGGTTACGCCGGACCGGACCCGTCGAGTTCGAAGGCGTCCACGTCGCGCAGCAGGGCCAGGAAGGCGCGGGCCCCGTGGTCCAGCGCCGCGCGCCCGGCCTCGGCCGTGCCGAGGCGCGCGTCCCCCATGGCGCCGGAGGGATGCAGGTCGCCGGCCTTCCAGGCGAAGGCGGCGGGGCGGCCGGCGCGCAGGTGCGTGAAGGTCCGGGCCATCGCCAGGGTCCGCGGCGGGAAATCGGCGATCCGGTCGGTCCGCACGAGGTCCGGCCGCAGCGCCAGCATCAGCGCGGTCTCGATCCCGCCGGCGTGGATCCCGTGCGCGATCTCGGCGTCCGGGAACAGGCCGTCCGGGTAGCCGAACCGCGCCCAGGCCGTCGTCACCGCCACCATCCCGAAGCGGGCGCGCAGCTCCGCCGCCACGAGGTCGATGAGCGCGCTGTTGCCACCGTGGCTCGAGACGATCACCAGCTTGCGGCATCCGGCGCGGTGGACCGCCGCGCCGATCCCCGTCCAGGCGGCGAGCGCCGTTCCGGTGTCCAGCGACAGGGTGCCGGGGAAGGCGTCGTGCTCGTCGGACTTGCCCACGGCCTGAACAGGCAGCAGCAGCACGTCGGGATCCGGGGGGCCTTCGGACGGCGCGAGCGCGCGCACCCGGGCGAGATAACCCTCGGCGATGTCGCAGTCGGTGGAGAGCGGCAGGTGCGGGCCGTGCTGCTCGACGGCGGCCACCGGCAGCACCGCGATCACCTGCCGCATGTCGCGGCCGGAGAAGTCGCCCGTCGTGAGATCGGACCAGAGCCGCACCGCCATATCCGCCCTGGCCTCCCTCCGCCGCCGGGTCGCGGCTCTCGGAGGACGATCTAACCGGCCTGCCCGGGCGGAGTCGACGGGCCGGGACGGGACGGCCTCAGGCGAACAGCGCGTCGATGTCGTCCTGGGACGGCATGGTGTCCGCGGCCTGGGGGCCGTTGAGCATCAGGTCCTCGGCCCGGGCCCGGCGGGCGCGCTCGGCGGGGTCCAGCGAGGCGGTGTCGCGGGCCTTCACGGCGCCGACGAACCGGGCGAGGCGCTGCTCGAACAGGCGCAGCGATTCCACCACCTTGGCGATCCGCTGGCCGGTGATGTCCTGGAACGCGCAGGCCTCGAAGATCGTGTTGATCCGTTCCTCGACGGCATCCCGGTAGCCCGGCCCGTCGGGCAGGCCGAGCATCGCCTCCGCGGCCTCCATGATCGTGTTGGTGGCGCCCGCGGTGGCCGCAACGACGCTGCCGAGTTCCTCGTGCGCCATCGGAATCCGGTCTTGGCTCATCTCGTTCGCCCGCAGCGCGCCGATCTCCTCGCGGAGATGCGCGATGTAATCCGCGATCTCGATCAGCTCCGAGATCACGGCCTGCGGTTCACGGAGCCGCCTTTCGGCCTGCCGCGCGAAGGCTGACGACATGCTTTCCTCCTCGGATCGATGGACGCCCGCCCCGGCCGGGCCGCGTCTGCTGGCCATCAGGCGCTTCGGCGGACCGGCTGGACGGCGCGGGGGCGTTGCATGCGGCCGGTCAGCTCCCGCAGACCGCCTCGATCTTCGACTTCAGCGTGGCCGCGTTGAACGGCTTGACGATGTAGTTGTTCACGCCGGCCTTCTTGGCGGCGATGACGTTCTCGGTCTTCGATTCGGCCGTGACCATGATGAACGGCGTGGTCCGAAGATTTTCGTCGGCGCGCACGTGGCGCAGCAGCTCGTACCCGGTCATCGGCTCCATGTTCCAGTCGGAGATCACGAGCCCGTACTTGCGGTCCTTGAGGCGCGCCAGTGCCGCGGTGCCGTCGGACGCGTCATCGACCTCTTCGAATCCAAGCTGCTTCAGTAGATTGCGGATAATGCGGACCATCGTCTGGTAATCGTCGACAACGAGGATCGGCATTCTCAAGTCGAGAGCCATCGAATAAGTGCTCCGTATTGCCCGGCGGGAAGCCGCGGCGGCTCCCGGATAGTTTAACGCTTCGCTAACGCGGCTTTTTAGCTGCGACGCTCGGCATTTTAAATAGGGCACCCGCATTGCGAAGCCGTTAATCGGCACGGGCGCGCGGTCCCGCCTCGCTTGACCCTCCGGACGGCTTTCGGCAGGGTCCGGTGGCGTCGGGCCCCTCGCGGACATGTCAGGCGACCCCTTCCGACCCTTCCGAGCATCCAGCCCCCAACCGATGGTCTCAGGCGACGAGACGGCCGCGCGGCCCTTCACGATCTGCGGGCCGGACATGCCGGTGCCGCAATCCCTGGCAGGGGCCGTGGCGGCGATCGGCAACTTCGACGGCGTTCATCTCGGCCACCGGAGGCTCGTGGAGAATGTCCGCGCGGCGGCGCGGGAGACCGGCCGGCCGGCGGCGATCCTGACCTTCGAGCCGCATCCGCGCGCCTACTTCACGCCCGAGGCGCCCATGTTCCGCCTCACAGGCCTCGCCGCCAAGGAGATCGTGTTCGCCAGCCTCGGGCTCGACGGGCTGATCGTCCGCCGGTTCGACGGCGCGCTGGCCGCCACGGGGGCCAGCGCCTTCGTGCACGAGTTCCTGAAGGCCTCCCTCGGCCTGTCCGGAGTGGTGGTCGGCCACGATTTTCATTTCGGCCGTGGCCGCGAGGGCACGCCGGCCGTCCTGGCCGCACTCTGCCGCGAAACGGGTCTGAGCTGCCGGATCGTCGATCCGGTCGCCCTCGGGGACGAGGCGGAACCGGTCTCGTCGAGCGCGATCCGCGCCGCACTGGCCGCCGGCGACGTCGCCCGCGCCAACAGCCTGCTCGGCTACCGATGGTTCGTGCTGGGCCCGGTCCGTCACGGCGACAAGCGCGGGCGGCAGCTCGGCTTCCCCACCGCCAACATGCGGCTGCCCGATTGCGGGCTGGCGCACGGCATCTACGCGGTGCGGGCCCGCCTCGGACCCGGCCAGTTCCGCGACGGCGTGGCGAGCTACGGCCGCCGGCCGACCTTCGACGACGGCGCGCCGCTGCTCGAGACTTACCTGTTCGACTTCACGGGCGATCTGTACGGTCGGGAGATCGCCGTGGAGTTCGTCGGCCACATCCGCGGCGAGGAGCGGTTCGCCAGCGCCGACGCGCTGGTCGCGCGGATGCACGTCGACGCGGAGGCGGCGCGGGCCCTGCTGGCGCGCGATGCGACCCGGTCGATGCTGGCCTGATCCCCGCGGGGCACCGCGAGCGGTGCGGATCGTGTAGAAGGGACCAACGAGCAGGAGGCGGACGTGCTGGGTCGTTACGAGCGCGCGAACAACGGCGAGGCGGTGGTCGAGTACGGCGACGGCACCATGCGGGTGGTCAAGCCCGGCAGCTTCGTGCGCTGCGCGGTGACCGGAGAGCCGATCCCGCTCGACGCCCTGCGCTACTGGAGCGCGGCCCGGCAGGAGGCCTACGCCTCCCCCGAGGCGATCCTGAAGCGTCTGAAGGACACCGGCCGGCCCTGACCGGTCACGGCCCACCGCCGAGCGCGCGCCGGAGCTGACGGCGCAGGGCCTCCGCGTCGTCGAGGACGAGGCGCACGCGCAGCACGCGAATGCCCGCCGCCCGGTCAGGGGGCAGGCGGACCGCATCCTTCTCGGTGGTGACGAGATCCGCCCCGAGCCGCCGCGCCTCGGCGGCCAGGGCGGCGAGGTCCCTCTCCCGATAGGGATGGTGATCCGGGAAGGCGCGGGTGCCGGCGACCTCCGCCCCCGCCTCCGCCAGGGTGGCGAAGAACTTTTCCGGCCGACCGATCCCCGCGAAGGCGAGGCAGCGCCGGCCCGCGAGAGCGTCGCCGTCCCGGACCAGGCGCGCCCGGTAGACCGGCAAGCCGCGACGCTCCGCCTCCCGGGCGAGGACGTCCCCCGCCGCCCCGTCGCCGACGACGATCAGCCCGGAGACGTGCGGCCATTGCCGCGCCAGCGGCGCGCGCAGCGGCCCGGCCGGGAACGGCAGGCCGTTGCCGAGGCCGGCGGGGCCGTCGACCACGGCGAGGCTGAGATCCTTCGCGAGGATCGGGTTCTGCAGCCCGTCATCCATCACCACGGCGTCCGCGCCGAGGCTCCGGCACAGGGCCGCTCCGGCCGGACGGTCGCGGGACACGACGGCCGGCGCCCGGCGGGCGAGGAGCAGCGGCTCGTCGCCCACCTCGGTGGCGGTGTGGCGCTCCGGATCGACCTGCACCGGTCCGACCATCCGGCCGCCATAGCCGCGGGACAGGAAGGCGGGCGCGCGGCCAAGGTCGGCGAGCAGGGCCGCGACCGCCAGGGCGGCCGGCGTCTTGCCCGCGCCGCCGAGGGTGAAGTTGCCCAGGCACACGACCGGACAGCCCGCCGCGACGCCGGGGCGGTCCATGCGCCGGGACACCAGCGCCCCGTAGGCGGCGCCGAGGGGCGCGAGGCAGCGCGCGGCCGGGTGGTCGGCCCCCGCCGCCCAGAAGCCCGGCGGCCGCATCAGGCCCGCGCGAGCGGGCGCACGCCATCGCCCCGGTCGAGGCGCTGGAGCTTCATCTGCGCGACGAACGGGTCGAGCACCGCGAGGGTGCGCGCCACCGCGCCCTCGAAGGGCAGGAGCGCGCCCTGACCCGCCTGCGCCATGCCGGCGAGGCGCGCGGGATCCCGCAGGAGTTCCCCGGCGAGGGCGGCGAGCTCCACGCCGTCGCGCACCGCGAGGGTCCCGCCGGCCCGGTCGAGGGCTTGATAAATCGCGTCGAAATTCTCCGTGTGCGGCCCGTGCAGCACCGCCGTGTCGAGGCGCACCGGCTCGATGGGGTTCTGGCCGCCCCGCGGGACCAGGGAACCGCCGAGGAAGACCAGGGGGCTGAGCCGATAGAACAGCCCCAGTTCGCCGATCGTGTCGGCGACGTAGACCTCCACGGAAGGGTGGGGTCGTCCTCCGGTGGAGCGCCGGGCGCTGCGCAGGCCCACCGCGTCGGCGCACGCGACCACCTCCGGCGCCCGGGCCGGGTGCCGCGGGGCGATGATGGTGAGGAGCCGCGGGAACTCCGCCTTCAGCATCGCGTGCGCGTAGGCGACCATGGCCTCCTCGCCCGGGTGCGTGCTGGCCGCGACCCAGACCGGCCGGTCGGCGATCATGGACCCCAGATAGGTGAGCTGCTGCGGGTCGGCCGGCGGCACCGGCGCGTCGAATTTCAGGTTCCCCGCGATGCTCACCCGCGGCGCGCCGAGCTTGGCGAAGCGGGCGCCGTCCTCCTGGGTCTGGCTGAGGCAGATGGCGATGCGCGACAGCAGCGCCTTGGCGGTGCGCGGGCAGCGCTCCCAGCCTCTGAACGAGCGCTCCGACATGCGCCCGTTGACCAGGATGAGGGGGATCTCGCGCTCGTCGAGCTCCAGGATCGTGTTCGGCCAGATCTCGGATTCGGCGATCACCGCGAGATCCGGCTGCCAGTGGTCGAGGAACCGCGCCACCCAGCGCGGCGCGTCGAGGGGCATGTACTGGTGCACCGCCCCGACCGGCAGGCGGGCGCCGATCAGGTCGGCGGCCGCCCGCGTGCCCGTGGTCACCAGCACCGAGAAGCCGCGGGCGATCATGCCCTCCACGAGGCCGATCAGCGACAGCGCCTCGCCGACGCTCGCCCCGTGCATCCAGGCCAGGGACCCCACCGGGCGGGCCCGGCCGGGCAGGCCGCGCCGTTCGGGAAGCCGCAGCGGGTCCTCCTTGCCGCGCTGCGCCCGCCACGCGAGCAGCCCGGTCAGCGCCGGCTCGCCGATCCGCAGGCCGGCCCGGTAGGCCTGAAGCGGCAGGGTCACGGAGGGGCGCCTCACGCCGCGTCCCCCACGGTCGCGGGCGCGGCCAGCGGCGCCGCCTCGCGGTAGAGCGCGGCCCGGTCGGCGCGCCCGACCAGGGCGTAGGCCCGGGCATGGACCCGGTTCATCTCGGCCTCGACGAAGCGCCGGAGCGCCTCGAAGGCATCGTCCGCGCAGTCGCGCGGGACGAAGATCGGATCGCCGAGCACGATCGCGCCGCGACCGAAGGGCAGGCCCAGGCAGGCGCGATCCCAGGACTTGAAGCGCAGATGGCGGCTCGTCACGACGGCCGCCGGGACGATCGGCCGGCCGGAGAAGCGCGCCAGCGTCAGGATCCCGGCGTCGCACCGGCGCGAGACCTTCGGCACGTCCGCGCTGAAGGCCACCGACTCGCCGGCCTTCAGGGCCCGCAGCATCGCCCGGAACCCCTCCGCGCCGCCCTTGGCGCGGGTGTCGCTGGCGCGGTTCCTGCCCCGGGCACCGGAGGCCCGGATCACCCGCACGCCGAGCCGCTCGAGCGCGATGGTGTTGATGTTGCCGTCCGGGTTCTTCGAGATGATCGTGGCCACCCGATCGCCTGGCCGGCGCATGAACGGCATCATGATGTGCTGCCCGTGCCACATGCCGGCGATGACCGGCAGCCGCGCATCCAGCCACGCATCGGCCCCGCCGGGATTCGCCCCGGCCGCGTGGACTTGAAACCGGTTGGTCGCCCGCACGAGCCCCAGATAGGCCGCCGCCAAGCGGCCGAGGACGCGCTGCACGGTAGGACGACGAAGGAAACGCTTGCCGAGACTCATGTCACGCCTGAGGCGGCTCGACCGCCAACGCCCGATCGGTTCCGGATCGAATCGGACCGCGCATGCTCTAGCCCCCGTGCCTGAGACGAAACAATCGGCCTCGTCCTCAACCAGACGTTTAGGGTCGCCCGGGCTGCCGGCCGTTCCGACCCTGCGGATGCTCCCGCCGCGCGGCGAAAACGGGGCGGCCGGGCTTGTTTAGATCTATTCCAGACTGTAGATTGGAATAGATCTAATCGAGGAGTTTCATGATGGCAGCCATGCTCGGCGGCATCTCCGATGGGGCCTGGGAGGCCCGTCGCACCTTCGTCCTGCGCTACGTGCAGCCGGGCCTGGCCGGGCTGATCGACGGCTCGGTCTCGACGCTGGCACCGATCTTCGCCGCCGCCTTCGCGACGGGTCACAATGGCGCGACCTTCTTGGTGGGGCTCGCGGCGTCGGTGGGTGCCGGCATCAGCATGGGCTTCACGGAGGCGCTGTCGGACGACGGCAGCGTGACCGGGCGCGGCGACCCGTGGCTCCGCGGCCTCGTCTGCGGGGTCATGACCACGCTCGGCGGGCTCGGACACACGCTGCCCTACGCGATCCCCGACTCGCTTCCCCCGGGCTGGCCCAACCCCTTCGTCCTGGCGACAAGCCTCGCCGTCCTTGTGGTGGTCGTCGAGCTGGTCGCCATCGCGGCGATCCGCACGCGCTTCATGGCCACGCCGTTCTGGCGGGCGGCCCTGCAGGTGATGCTCGGCGGCGCCCTGGTGCTGGCCACGGGAATGCTCATCGGAAGCGCTTGACGCCGGGGCCCGTGCCCGCGATGCGGTGCGGGCTTTCCTGGCCGTCTCGAGCGTGACCCCGGCGTTGACCTTCCGCCTCGCCCATCTCAGCGATCCCCATGTCGGCCCCCTGGGCCGGGTGCGCCTGCACCAGCTCCTCGGCAAGCGCGCCACCGGATACGCCAACTGGCGGCGCGGCCGCTCGCGCAGTCACGACATGACCGTGCTGGAGGCCCTGGTCTCCGACCTGAAGGGGCAGGGCGCCGGGCACGTCGCCTGCACCGGGGACCTGTGCAACATCGGCCTGCCGAGCGAGTGGGAGACGGCGCGCACGTTCCTGGAGGCCCTCGGCACACCCGAGACGGTGAGCTTCGTCCCGGGCAATCACGACGCCTATGTCCGCGGCTCCCTGGAGGGGCTGCTCGCCGCCTGCGGCCGCTACACCGGCGACGATTCGGGATCGTCGGGACGCTTCCCCTACCTGCGGCGGCGCGGCCCCCTCGCCCTGATCGGCCTCTCCAGCGCGATCCCCACCAAGCCCTTCGTGGCCACCGGACGCCTCGGCGCCCCGCAGCTCGCCGCCGCCGAGACCCTGCTGCGGGCGCTCGCCACCGAACCGGGCCGGCCCTTCCGCATCATCATGATCCATCATCCGCCGCAGCCCGGCGGAGCGGCGGCGGGCCGCGAGCTGAAGGATGCGGCGGCCTTCACGGCGATGATCGCCCGGGCCGGCGCGGAGCTGATCCTGCACGGCCACAACCACGTGATCAGCAGCGCCGCGATCCCGGGGCCGGACGGGCGCAGCGTCCCGGTGGTCGGGGTCCCCTCGGCCTCGGCTCGGCCGGACGGGCACGGGGCGACCGCGTCGCGCCGGGCCTCCTACCTTCTGTACGATATCGCTCCGGCGGCGGCCGGCTTCGCGATCAGCGCCCGGCGCCGGGGCCTCGATGCGGCCGGGGCCATGTGCGACCTCGGCCCTCTCGATCTCGCCTGACGGAGCCGGCCGGCACGTCGTCGGTCTCTAGGGTCGCGCCGGCGCGTCGTTCGTCATGCCGATCGGTCAGAGGCCCGCGGCGAGCAGGTCTGAGCGAAGCTGGCGACTGAGGCTTGCCTCGTAGCGCTCGGCCTGGAGGCGTGTGAGACCGCAGATCAGCGCGCGTGTGCCGCGATACACGGTATAAGTCCCATCGTGGGTCGGTCTGACGCGAATCACCTCTGCCATGGAGCCCTCCCTGTGCTTGAGGTTGCCTGCCTTCGTCTGAGGAGATCGTCCCTTCTTGTTGGATTGGCGGATCGAACGCGCGAACCAGAACGAGGTTAGCCACGCCTTCCGACGTGGCAAGACCCGCGGATGAAATAATGCTTAAGTATTTCCGCTGCAGCGCGGCAAGCCGTTGCCCGCACTGGCGATCCGAAGCTGCTTAAAAATGCGGCCCCGCGTTTGCATTTTGAATATGGTGAGACGTCCTGCCGGGTGCCGCCCGGAGGGCGCGATTGGCAGGCCGATTCGCCCCGTTGCGGGCGTGCGAAAGGAACTCCCATGCAGCTCTGGCGTCAGACGGCGACCGACCTCGCGGCCTTGATCCGCTCCGGTCAGGTCTCGGCCCGGGAAGTCGCGCAGGACGCCCTCGGTCGTCTGGACGCGGTCAACGGCCGGATCAACGGCGTGGTCGAGCACCGCCCGGAGGACGCGCTGGCGCAGGCCGACGCGGTCGATGCCGCCCGCGGTCGGGGCGACGCCCTCGGGCCTCTGGCGGGCGTGCCGGTGACCGTGAAGGTCAATGCCGACCAGCAGGGCTTCGCGACGACGAACGGGCTGCGCCTCCAGCGCGACCTCGTCGCCGCGCAGGACAGCCCTGTGGTCGCCAATCTCCGCCGGGCCGGGGCGGTGCTGCTCGGGCGGACCAACACGCCGGCCTTCTCGCTGCGCTGGTTCACCACCAACCAGCTGCACGGCGCCACCAAGAACCCGCGCGATCCGGCGCTGACCCCGGGGGGCTCGTCGGGCGGCGCCGGAGCGGCCGTCGCCGCCGGAATCGGCGCGATCGCCCACGGCACCGACATCGCGGGCTCCGTGCGCTACCCGGCTTATGCCTGCGGCGTTCACGGCCTCCGGCCGAGCCTCGGCCGCATCCCGGCCTTCAACGCGTCGTCGCCCGAGCGGGGGATCGGGCCGCAGCTCATGGCGGTGTCGGGGCCGCTCGCCCGCAGCATCGCGGATGTCCGTCTCGGGCTGGAGGTCATGGCCGCGCCCGACCCGCGCGATCCCTGGTGGGTTCCGGCCCCGCTGGAGGGACCGGAGCGGCCGCGCCGGGCCGCGCTCTGCGTGCGGCCGGGCGGCCTCGCGGTGGTCCCCGAGGTCGAGGCGGCCCTGCGGGACGCCGCGCGGCGTCTGCAGGAGGCCGGCTGGGCGGTGACGGAGATCGCCGACACGCCCCCGATCCGCGAGGCGAGCGAGATCCAGCTCCAGCTCTGGCTGGGCGACGGCTACGCGGCCGTCCGCGACGCGGCGGAGCGCGAGGGCGATCCGGCGGCGATCGGGCTCCTGGAGAGTTTCCGCGCCCGCGCCGAGGCGATGCCGCCCGACGCGATCGCGAAGGCGCTGACCCGGCGGGCGACGCTCGCCCGGGACTGGTCCCTGTTCCTCGCGGAGCACCCGGTGCTGCTGGTGCCGGTCTCGGGCGAGCTGCCGTTCCCGGACGGGCTCGACCGCACCGGGGATGCCGGCATCGCCCGGGCCTTCGAGGCGAACCTCCTGCAGGTCGGGCTGGCGCCGATCGGCGTCCCGGCGCTCACCGTCACCACCGGGCTCGTCGGACGGGCGCCGGTCGGCGTGCAGTTGGTCGCCGCGCGCTACCGGGAGGATCTGTGCCTCGCGGCGGGCGCCGCGATCGAGGCGGCCGGCGTCCCGGAAATGCCGGTGGATCCGGCCTGACGGGGGTTGTCCGGCGGCGTCGGGCTCACCCCTGCGCCTCCGCACCCAGGCTCGCCAGCAGCGCCGCGAACAGCCGCGCGCGCTGGGGCAGCGTGTCGATCAGCACGTGTTCCTCCAGGGTGTGGTAGCCCTGGCCGAGGGGCCCGAGCCCGTCGAGGGTCGGGATGCCGTTGGCGCCCGTGAAATTGCCGTCCGAGCCGCCGCCGGCGCTGCGATGGGGCAGGGGCTGGCCCAGGGCCTCGCTGAGCGCGCGCGCCCGCTCGTAGAGGGCCAGGCAGCCGGCATCCGGCTCCCAGACCGGCCGGGTCACGCCCCGGGTCACGGTGAAGCGGACGCCGTCCTCCTCGTCCGACAGGGCCAGCATCCGCTCGACGCCGCGGTCGAGGTCGGCCTGGCGCTTGGCCATGCTGAGCGCCTGCCCGCGGCACAGGGTCGGGACGCAGTTCACCCACTGCCCGCCGGAGACGATGCCGGTGGAGAAGGTGCAGTCGGCATCCGACATCGCGTCAATGGCGAGGATCTTGCGCGCCATCGCGCGGATCGCCGAGCGCCCCTCGTGCGGCGAGGCTCCGGCGTGGCTCGGCCGGCCCAGGGCCTCCAGCGCGAAGCGCGCGATGGCGTAGCGGCCGGTGACCACGCCGTTCCCGGGCTGGCCGGGCTCGGGCACCAGCACGAAGGCGTGGCGGGCGGCCTCGGCCTCGATCAGGTCGCGGGTCGAGGGGCTGCCCACCTCCTCGTCGCCGGTGAACAGGACGGTCACGGGCAGCGGCGTCGCGACGCCGGCCGCCGCCAGCGCGCGGATCGCCGCCAGGGCGATCACGTTGCCGCCCTTCATGTCGAGGATGCCGGGCCCGTAGGCGCGGTTCCCCTCGATCCGCCAGGGCAGGGCGCTGAGCGTCCCCACCGGATGGACCGTGTCGAGATGGCCGAGCACCAGGATGCCCGGCACATCCCGCCGCGGATGCGGGAAGCGGGCGCGGACGCAGTCGCTCAGGTCCATCCGGCCGGGGATCGTCTCGACCGTCGCGCCCGCGAGGGCGAGGTCGCGGGCGGCCACGCCCATCATCCTGTTGACCGCCGCCGCGTCGTAGGTGGGGCTCTCGCACGCGACCCAGGGGCGCAGGGTCGCGAGGATCTCGCCCGCGTCGAAGCTCAGGTCCGGGATCATCGGGCGTTCTCCTCGGCGAAAGGATCGGGGACGCGCGGCCAGTAGGCGCCCGACCGCTTGGTGTAGGGGATGGCCCCGTAATCCGGCGGCACCGCCCCGGGGGCCGCCACGTAGCGGACCTCGCTCGCGATGGGCGCGAAGGCAGCGTAGAAGTGCTGCATCGACTTCACCACGACGATGCGTTTGTCGTCGAGGGTCAGCCCGAGCCCCGTGAACGCGTCGGGCGCGAAGGCCTGCTGGCGCCTGTGGGTCAGGACCACGTGGAGCCCGTCGGCCTCGACCCAGGCGGCGGGGCCGAGCTGCGCCCGGCCGCCGCTGAGCCCCGTCTGGCTGTGATCGTCCGACAGGCCGCGCACGGTGACCCGCAAATCCACGGGATCACCCGAGGTGACGCCGCACTTGCCGCCGATCCGGAGGGTGAAGGTCGCGCCGAGGCCGGCCTCGTGGCAGATGCCGACCGCGCCGGGATCCCAGACCAGGCCCAGGGCCACGTCCCGCACGCCGCGCGCGGCGAGGCGCGCGAGGATCGCCGTGTTGTCCGAGGGTGCGCCCGCGCCGGCATTGTCGGCGAAGTCGGCGAGCACCATCGGACGCGGATCGCCGGAGGCGAGGCCGAGGTCGATGGCGGCGTCGATCGTGTCGCACCGGCTCGCCGCCGCCTCGCGCATCGCCCAGACCGCGGCGGCGAGTTCGTCGGCGAGCGCCTGCGCCTTCGCCGCATCGCCATCCGCCACGACGAGCATCTTGGCGCCGACATCCGCCACGTCGCCCCAGGGAAAGCCGTGCCCGAAGGAGACCGACAGGATGCCGTCGCGCCCCTCGAGGGACTCCATCCGGCGCACGAAGCCGGCGACCGGCTCGCGGCTCGTGCGCCACATGTTGACGATCCGGCAGTCGGCATAGGCCATGACCGGCCGGATGTCCTTCTCCACCGTCCGCACCACGAGCGGGTAGAGGTCGCGGGCGCGGTCGACGATGTCGGTGTGCGGGTACTCCTTGTAGATCACGATGACGTCGGCACTGGTCCGCATCGTCTCGGTGAGATGGCAGTGGAGGTCGAGCTCGACGCCGATCGTGGCGTCCGGCCCGACGATCGCGCGGACCCGCTCCAGAGTGTCGCCCTCGCAATCGTCGGTGCCCTCCGCCACCATGGCGCCGTGCATGAACAGCAGCACGGCGTCGACCGGCATGGCGGCCTTCAGGTCGTCGAGCAGGGCGTCGCGCAGCTCCTCGTAGACGGCCCGCAGGGTGATCCCGCCGGGCTGGGCGAAGGTCGAGAGGCTCTCGACCACCGTGTGCCCGTCCGCCTCGGCCAGTTCGCGCCACGCCTTGAGGCCGATATTGCTGAGGCTCGGCGGGTTCCGGCTGCCGTCCCGGCGGGCGTAGTCGGCCAGGAAGGCGGCGCGCCCGGTGGGCAGCGGCGCGAACGTGTTGGTCTCGGTGGCGAGGCCCGCGATGAAGATCTTCAAGGTCTTAGTCCCACTCCGTCCCGGCCGCCGGGTCAGGCGGGGCTCAAGGTGATGATCGTCTCGGTGGCCGCGTCCACGGCCGCGCGGCCGTAGAGCATCGGCACGTGGTCCTGGCGCCCCCAGACCGGGGCCAGGTCGGCGTAGTGCGGGCTCGCCGGGTCGCCGGACTGACCCGGCACGTTGACGAAGACCGAGCGGTCCCAGTCGCCCACGTCCACGACCATGCGGAACGAGGCGCCGTGGGTGAGCCGGAACGTGTCGGTCCGGTACTCCGCGTGCATGACCGATGCCGCGGACCCGCCGACGGGCAGCGGGCCGACGTCCCAGGCCTGATCGGGCCTCAGGGCCGTCAGGGGATGGGCGAACAGGGCGTGGTGCAGGCGGCCCCAGGCCCAGCCGGTGTGGGGGGCGGTCGGCCCCGCATCACTCCCTCCCCCCTCTGCGGGGGAGGGTGGACCGCGAAGCGGGTCGGGCCGGGACGAAGTCCCGCAAGAGGGGAACCCGGCTTCCGAGAAGGGCGCGGCCTTCGTGACAGGCAGTGCGCGTTCCTGCACCGTCGCTCCCCTCTCCCGACCCTCGCTGACGCGAGGGCCACCCTCCCCCGCAGAGGGGGGAGGGAGTGATGCGGATGCGTCCGGTGCGAGCCTGCCCATGGGGTCCGGCCCCAGCCGCTGCAGGCAGTCCCGGAACGCCGCGCCGAGCGCGTCCGCCAGCAGCCCGTCGCGCATCGCCGGATCGAGGCCGGTCTCGAGCCGCTCGATCAGGCTCTGGGTGTCGCCGGGCGGCAGCAGGCGGCGGGTCCCGGCATCGGGCACCAGCGCCGTGAGCAAGGCCGGGCGCAGATGATGCACCCAGAACACCTCGATCAGGGCGGCCGCGGCGGAATCCCGGTGCAGCGCGCCGTCGAACGAAGCGAGCAGCGCCTGGGCGGACGCGAGATCCGGATCGGCCCCCGCCGGGAGCGCCCGGACGAGGTCAGCCAGGCGCCGGGCCGGCTCCGAGACGACATCGCCCTGGAGCGCCTGCGAGTCGGCGAGGCCGTGCCGGCTCTGGCTTCCGAGCACCGCCCGGATGCGGCGGGCCCGCCAGGGTTCGGCCCACTCGAACCCGACCTTACGATCCTCCACGGGGAATTCCGGAGGCAGGTTCATCTCGTTGGCGGTAGCGAGCCAGCCCGCCTCCGGGTCGATGCTGCGGGGCAGGGCGCCGGGATCGTGGAAGCCGGCCCAGTCGTAGCGGCCGTCGCCCGGCACCGGCAGCAGCCCGTCATGGGCCGGCCGCACGGGGGCCTTGCCGGCCATGAACCACGCGATCCGCCCGGTCGCGTCGGCGTAGAGCTGGTTGACGGAGGGCGCCGACCAGTGGCGCAAGGCCTCACCGAAAGCCTCCGGGCTGCTGGCGCCGAGATAGGCGAGGCTGGCGAGATAGGCGGCAGAGCCCGGTTCGGACCAGACGGTCCGCAGCGCGAAGGCGCGCCCCGCAGCCTCGCGGATCACCGGCCCGTGGCGGGTGAAGCCGAGAATTACGGTCTCGTCCGCCCCGCCGCGCACCGGGATTCGTTCGATGCTGCGCGCGATCGGCTCCCAGCCCTCGCCATACCGATAGCGGTCGGGATCGGCCGGGTCGGTCTCACAGACAAAAAGATCCTCCTGGTCCATCGGGGCGATGGTCAGGCTGAAGGCCGCGTGGCCGTTATGACCGATGGAGATGCCGGGCAGCGCCGGCTCGCCGGCGCCGATCACGTCGAGGCCCGGCGCAGTGAGGTGGACGGCGTAGCGCAGCGAGGGCTGCAGGTAGACCCGGTGCGGGTCGCTCGCGAGGATCGGCCGGCCGGTCGCGGTGCGGGACGGCCCGACCACCCAGTTGTTCGAGCCCTCGGCCGGCTCCTTCGGGGTGCTGCGCGGCCCGCGGGTGACGGAGCCGTGCGCGTCGACCTTGCTCCAGGCCCAGGCCTCGTCGCGGGTGGCGGCGATCCGCTCGCGCGAGAACCCGACCGTCGCGGTGGCGAGGCGGAACTCGTCCAGGAGATCGTCCGGCCAATCCGCCGCTCCGAGGCGCTCCGGGATCACCGGCGCGTGCGGCGGGCTGATGCGCTTGCGCAGGTCGTCCGCCGCGAGCCCGTCCGCCCGGTTTCCGGCGCGGGCCAGCACCCTGGCGCGGGCGACCTCGGACAGGACGTTGCGGACCAGCCCGTGGCTGCGGATCCGCACCACGTCCTCCGGCTGCCATCGGCTCGGGCGCGTGTCCGTCAGGGCGAATTCCGGAGGCAACAGCGCGGGCCGCGCCTCGGTGAGCGCCACGTAGGCGTTGAGGCCGTCCACGAAGGCCGTGACGATGGCCTTCGTGTCCTGCGGCCCGTAGGCGGCCCACTCGGCCGCCATGTCCCCCCGGTAGAGGAACAGCCGGGCGGCCCGGTCCTGGGCGAGGTAGCCGGGCCCGAAATCCGCCGCCAGCAGGCCGAGCCCGCGCTTGCGCCAGAGATCGAGCTGCCAGAGCCGATCGCGGGCGGCGTTGAAGCCCTGCGCGCGGAACGCGTCCAGCGCGGTCCCGGCGCGGATATGCGCCAGGCCCCACCGGTCGAGCCGGATCTCGACCGGGCCTTCGAGCCCGGGGAGCGGGTAGGTGTTCCCGCTCACAGAGCCACTTCGATGAGGTGCGGCCCCCTGTTGGCCAGGGCGTCCCGGAACGCCGCGATGAAATCGGGGAGCGTCTCGACGCGCCGGCCCTCGACGCCGAACCCCTTGGCGAGGCTCACCCAATCCACCGCCGGCTCGTCGAGGCTCAGCATGCCGAGCGCCTTGGGGCCGGGGTTGAGGGCGCCGACATTGGCGAGTTCCGCCCGCAGGATCGCGTAGGACCGGTTGGACCAGACCAGCGTCACCACGTCGAGGCGCTCGCGCGCCTGGGTCCAGAGCGCCTGCACCGTGTAGAGACCGCTGCCGTCCGCCTGGAGGTTGATCACCTTGCGGTCGGGGCAGGCCAAAGCCGCGCCGGTGGCCATCGGAATGCCCAGCCCGATTGAGCCGCCGCTGAGCTGGAGCCACGTGTGGGGCGCGGCGTCCCGGGTCAGCGCGAAGAAGTTGCGCCCCGTGGTGATCGACTCGTCGCAGATCACCGCGCCCTCCGGAATCAGCGCGCCGAGCACCTGCCCGATCGTGTCCTGGTCGAGGGGGCCGGAGGTCGGAAGGTTCGGCCGGGGCGCGGCGGCGATCGGCTCGGCGGGCGGGGCGCCGACGGCTTCGACCAGCCGTTCCAGCGCGTCGATCTGGTCCTCCTCGGGCGTGGCGAGCGTGATGGTCGTGCTTCCCTCGGGGGCGAGCAGGCTCGGCTTGCCCGGATAGGCGAAGAAGCCCACCGGCGGGGTCGCGCCGATCAGGATGATGTGGCGGAACCCCTTCAGGGCGTCGATGCCCTGGTCGATCGGGTAGGGCAGGCGCTCGATCGGCACGGTGCCGGCGCCGCGGTCGATCCGCGCGTTCGACGTCATCGCCATCAGCTGCGCGCCGGTCTTGCGGGCGATCCGGTCGGCGAGGATCCGGCCCTCGTTCCGCACCGCCCGGTCGCCGAGATGCAGCAGCACCGGCTCGCCGCTGGTCAGCGCCCGCAGGGCGGCCGTGATCGCGTCCTCACCGACCTTCGCCCGCTCGGGGATGGGCGGCACGGCGGCGGGCCCCGCGCCGGGATCCCAGGCGGTGTTGGCCGGCAGGATCAGGGTCGCGACCTGCCCGGGACTGGTGCGGGCAGCCGCGATGGCGGCGGCGCCATCGGTGCCGATCTCGGCCGCGCTCATCCCGGTCCGCACCCAGGACGACATCGGATGGGCCAGCCCCTCGATGTCCGAGGTCAGCGGCGCGTTGTACTCCCGGTGGTAGGTCGCGTGCTCGCCGACGATGTTGACGACGGGGGTGCGCGCCTTCTTGGCGTTGTGGAGGTTGGCGAGGCCGTTGGCCAGACCCGGCCCGAGGTGGAGCAGGGTCGAGGCCGGCTTGTCGGCCATGCGGGCGTAGCCGTCGGCCGCGCCCGTGGCGCCGCCCTCAAACAGGAAGAGAACGCAGCGCATGCCCTCGACGCGGTCGAGGGCAGCCACGAAGTGCATCTCCGAGGTTCCGGGATTGGTGAAGCAGACCTCGACCCCGCCGTCGACGAGGGTCCGGACCAGGCTCTCGGCCCCGTTCATGGTGCTCGGCGTTCCATCGGTCACAGGCGGCTCCCTCACGTCCGGCCCCGCTGGCCGACGACTCGCATTTTTTATTATCGTGGCGCAGCCGGCGCGGCGCGCAAGGGGCGAGGCCTGACACCTCCTCTTCGCCCGACGCGGGGACTATGCCGGGGGATGGCATGGGATTCGCGGTGGGCGCACCGCACCTACGACGAGTGGAGCCCAATGAGAGTTCGCCGCCTGATTGCCGCCGCCCTGGCGGGTTCCGTGGCCCTGACGGGTGCGGCCCGCGCGGAGAGCGTGCTGCGCATCGCCATGACCGCCACCGACATCCCGACGACCACGGGCATGCCCAATAACGGCTTCGAGGGCATGCGCTTCCTCGGCTACCCGATCTTCGAGGGCCTAGTGCAGTGGGACCTGACGAGCACGACCAAGCTCGCCGGCATCGTCCCGGCGCTCGCCGAGCGCTGGGAGCAGGATCCGGCCGACAAGACCGTCTGGACCTTCCACCTGCGCCAGGGCGTGACATTCCATGACGGGACGCCGTTCAACGCCGACGCGGTGATCTGGAACCTCGACCGGTACTTCAAGAACGACAGCCCGCAATTCGAGCCGCAGGGCGCCGGCATCTCCCGGGCGCGGGCGCCGCTGGTCGGCTCCTACAGGAAGATCGACGACGCGACGGTCCAGATCACCACCACGCAGGTGGCCTCGTACTTCCCCTACATGGCGGTGTACCTGCTGTTCACGTCGCCGGCCTCGTTCGAGAAGGCGGGGCGCGACTGGGCGAAGGTCGCGGCGCTGCCGGCAGCCGGGACCGGGCCGTTCAAGATCACCCGCGTGGCCCCGCGGGAGGCGGTCGACCTCGCCCGGAACGACGGCTACTGGGACCCGAACCGGAAGGCCAAGGTCGACAGGGTCCGGCTGCTGCCGATCCCGGAGGCGAATGCCCGGGTTGCGGCGCTGCGGGCCGGCCAGGTCGACTGGATCGAGGTGCCGGCGCCCGACGCGATCCCGTCGCTCAAGCAGGCGGGCTTCACCATCACCACGGGCTCGTACCCGCATGTCTGGCCCTACATCTACAACATGGGCGCCAAGGACAGCCCGCTGAAGGATGTCCGCGTCCGGCAGGCGCTCAACTACTGCATCGACCGGGCCGGCATCGTCGAACTGCTCAACGGCACGGCCGAGCCGGCCTCCGGGTGGCTCAACGACAAGGACCCGAATTTCGGCGCTCCGCAGAACCGCTACACGTTCGACGCCGCCAAGGGGAAGGCGCTGCTCGCCGAGGCCGGCTACACCGACAGGAAGCCGCTCGCCCTCAAGGTGATGATCTCGTCCTCGGGCTCCGGCCAGATGCTGCCGATGCCGATGAACGAGTATCTCCAAGAGAACCTGAAACAGGCCTGCGGCGTCGATCTCAGCTTCAACGTGGTCGAGTGGCAGGTGCTGCTGAACGCGAGCCGGCTCCTTCCGGACACGCCGAGCCTCCAGGGCTCGCTGGCGCTCAACGTCTCCTCGCCCTCCTCGGACGCCGCCGTGATGGCGCGCTACTTCGCGGGCGACCGGTTCCCGCCGGCCGGCTTCAACTTCCCCAACTGGAAGGACGATGCGTTCGATGCGGCTCTCAAGGCACTCGCCGAGACCACCGACGCCAAGGTGATCGACGCGCAGACCAAGATCGCCCACGAGCGGCTGGTGGACAATCCGCCCTGGCTGTTCGTCGTCCACGACCTCAACCCGCGCGGGATGTCCAAGAAGATCCACGGCTTCGTCTCGCCGCAATCCTGGTTCGTCGATCTCACCCTCGTCAGCGTGCAGTGACCCCGATGTCCGAACTCGATCCCGTCCACGCCTCGGCAGCCGAACTCGGCCAGGCGATCCGCACCCGCAAGCTCTCGCCGGTCGACGCGGTCGACGCGCTGCTCGGCCGCGTCGACCGGCTGGAGCCGAAGCTCCAGGCCTTCACGGACGTCTTCCACGCGGATGCGCGCCTCGCCGCCGAGGGCGCCGACCGGGCGATCCGGTCGGGCCACGCGGTGGGGCCGCTCCACGGCGTCCCGGTGGTGCTCAAGGACCTGATCGACCTGGAGGGCCGGATCACCATGGGCGGCTCGGCCGCCCACCGCGCCCGCCGGGCCGAACGGACGGCCACGATCGCGCGGCGCCTGATCGCGCAGGGGATGATCGTGCTGGGCAAGACCCACACGGTGGAGTTCGCCTATGGCGGGTGGGGCACCAACCAGCACCTCGGCACGCCCTGGAATCCCTGGGATCTTGAGACGCCGCGCACGCCCGGCGGGTCGAGCAGCGGCACCGGCGTGGCGGTGGCGGCCCGCATGGCGCCCTGGGGCATCGGCACCGATACCGGCGGATCGGTGCGCCTGCCCGCCGCCTTCTGCGGCCTGACCGGGCTCAAGGTGACGGTCGGGCGGGTCTCGACCTGGGGGATCGTGCCGCTCTCGACCACGCTGGACACCCCCGGCCCGCTCGCCCGCACGGTGGAGGACGCCGCGCTCCTCTACGAGGCGATCTCCGGCCCCGACCCCCTCGACCCGACGACCCGCGGAATCCAGCCGGACGCCCCCTGGTCGGCGCTCAACCGCGGCGTGCGCGGCCTGCGGCTCGGGCGCATGCCGGCGACGGAGCGGGACGGCGTCGCGCCCGACATGCTGGCCGCCTACGACGCGGCCCTCGACGTCCTGGCCGGGCTCGGGGCCGAGATCGTCGACGTCGCCCTGCCGTTCCGGTTCAGCGACTGCGTGGCGATGAGCGGGATCACCAACGCGGAGGCCTACTTCGTCAACGGCGCGCTGGCGGAGGATCCGGCCGCCCAGCTCGGCGACGCCGTGCGGGCGCGGATCCTGGCCGGCGCCAAGGTCTCGGCCCAGGAGTACCTCGGCACGCTCCACCGCCGCGCCGCCATGAAGCTGCAATACGCGGCCGCCCTGGAGGGGATCGACGCCCTGCTGACGCCGACCACGGAATGCGCGGCGGTGGCACTGTCCGAGGTCGACGAGGCGCATCTGCCGTCGCGCTTCACCCGGTTCGGCAACCTGCTCGATCTCTGCGCCCTGTCGCTGCCGGACGGGTTCACCGCCGCCGGGCTGCCGCTCTCGCTACAGATCGTCTGCCGGGGCTACGATGAGGCCATGGCCCTGCGGATCGGGCAGGCCTACCAGCAGGCGACCGAGTGGCATCGGCGCTTGCCGCCGGTGAGGTAGGGGCGGCGGAGGCGTCCGGCACGGCTCATGGCGTATCCGGAGATCGCGGATCCGGCCTGAGCGGCTCCACCGCAGCGCGGGCCGAAGCTGCCCGTGGGAGCCTTACGTCGGACGGGCTCCCCCTCGGGGCAACCTCCGGCTCAGCGGCACCACCGGGTGCCGTAGGGGCCGTAGCCGGCCACGCGGCCGCGATGGCGCAGACACCAAGCCTGGTTCTGACCGCCCCACACGCAGCGGCCCCAGGCATTGCGGTGGCCGTTGGGGCCGCAGGCGCCGAGCGCGGACGCGGGCGCGGTTGCGGAACTGAGGGCGGCCGCGAACGCGACGAGGCCGATCACGGCGAGCACGGGCTTCTTCATCGGATCACTCCTGCGGGACGACCGCGCGGACGGGTTCGGCGGCGCCACCCACGCACCATCGCGGCGCGGATTTGCGCCTGTTTTTCAGGTCCGCCTCCGACGTAACGTTTTGTATCGCCCGGCTCGGCCGGCGGATCCGACAGGCGCGGATGAAGGCCGCTTCACCGCTCGCACGACAGGTCACCGCCGGGGCAGGCGCGCTGATCCATCAGGTCGCGGGTCCGCCGTGCCGTCAGCGTGACCGCGCATTCGCCGAGGAGCATCGGCATGATCGTCCCGCCGGACCCGGGATGATCGGCGTCATGGCCCGTCTCCAGATCGCACTCGCAGTCGCGGAACAGCCGCCACGCCTGCTGGGCTCGCTCCAGGTTGCGGCGGCCGACGGGATCGAGCCTGTCCCGCAGGGCCGCCTCGGCGCGTGACAGATCGGCCTCGGCCGCCTGCAGCTTGCGGCGCGCGCAGAGGGTTCCGTCCGCCTGGTTCGGCGCATCCGCACAGAGCGCCGGCGTCTCGCAGGAGCCGGCCGTCGGCCAGAGGACCAGCAGGGCCAGGCATGTGCGCCGCATCGCGAGCATCCCCGATCGGCGCACCCGTATCCCGCGCACGCCCTCTCGCCCCCGGCCGGCCGGAGAATCCGGCGCCTTCGACCTGCCGCCGGGCACGGGCCTCGCCGGCACCGGTCGGCGCTAGGCGCGCCGGGGGGAAGCCGGCTCGAACCGTCCCAGGAACCGGGTCCGTTCCCACAGCTCGACCACGTTGCGCTCCGCCATCGCCCGGACCTGCCGGCGGGCCTGGATGTCGTCCTCGGCGGCCACGATCTCGGCCGAAGAGATGCGACCGGCACGGTCGAGCTTGAACGCCCGGTAGGCGCGGCTTCGGCGCGCGGTCTCAGCGGTCAGTGCGAGCATCGGGCCCTCCTCCGCGCCGAGGGTTCCCGAGATCGGTTAACCGATCGTTAACGGCGCCGGACAGGCCCGGTGCGGCCTCGGCAGCCGGTCACCCGCGATCCGGGTAGCGCAGCCCGGCTCAGCTCCGCTTGTCCAGGGGGCGGCCCAGCAGGCGGGCGAACTCGGCCTCGATCTCCTCCACGGAGAAGGGGTTTCCAGCCGATTTCTGGTCGGGCCGCTCGGTCGGAGCCGGGGGCGGTGGCGCAGCCGGTGCAGCCGGCTTCTGCGGCGGAGCGTCCGGGAATGCCGGTGCGGCCTTCGGCATGGCCGGCTGCGGCGGGGGAGGCGGGGGCGGAACGGGCCTCGAGACCGGCGCAGGCACGGGAGGAGCCGGCACGGGAGGAACCGGCACGGGAGGAACCGGCACGGGGGGGCTGGCGGAGGGCGCGGCCGGCGGCGCGGGCTGACCGGCGGCCTTCTCGACCGGGGGCGAAACAGCAGGCGGACGGGGCTGCGCGGGCGGGGCCTCAGGCGCAGGCGGAGCCGACGCCATCGCGGCGGCGACCGGATCGACCCCCTCGGTCGCCGGAGCGGACGCCGCAGGCGCGGGGGCCGGCGTCACCGCGGAGGAGGGACGCGACAGAGCGGCCTGGAGCTGCCGGGCCATGTCGGAGAGCACCGCCGGATCGACGGTGCGGCGATCGGACGGGACGGTGAGGCTCGGGGCCGGTGGCGGCTCTCCGGCGGCCTCGACCAGACGTTCGGAGGCCGGCCCGGGCCGCGCCTCGGCCAAGGGCGGTGCCGTCCGGCTCAGGATCCGGCGGGGGTTGATGGGCTCGCGGGCGGGCGCGGGCGCCACGGCGGGCGCCGCGACCGGCGGAGGTGACGCCGGCGAGGGTGACGCCGGTGAGGGTGACAGGGGCGGAGCCGACAGGGGCGCGGACACATCCTGGCCGGGCTCGTCGCCGCCGAGGAGGGCAACGTCGAGCGGCAGCGTCACCGCCGCGGGGGCCGCCGCGGAGCGCGGGACCGGAGGCGGCACCACCACGGGCATCGCGAAGCCCGGATCAAACAGGGGATCGGCGCGCCGCCCCGGCATATCGGGAAGGGCCAGCGCCGGCTCGGGCAGACGGCCACCCTGCACCAGCGGATCCGGGAGCGGCTCGTCGAGGGCGTCTGGAGCCAGGTCGGGCCGCAGGGCCGCATCGGTCAGGGGGCGCTGCGTGCGCTGGATGTTGCGCTCGACCACGACGTCGTTGGGCCCGCCCACGAGGAGCAGGTGCTCGACATTGTCCCGGCGCAGCAGGATCAGCTGGCGGGCCCGATCGAGTTCGTAGACGTCGACGATTCCGAGCCGGGGCTGGCGCCCGCGGCTGCCCGCACGTCCCGGCAGCGCGAGGCTGCGGCCGGTGAGCCGCCGGACAGTGAACACGATGGCCGCCAGCGCCGCGAAGATGACGGCGAAGATCACGACATACTGGACGATGGGGGAGCCGTCAGAGCCGAACACGGATTGCAGCCATCGCAAGGTTACGCACTCGCACGTTCCGGCCGCGGCGGGTGCGCGCCCGGCATGGGCTTGTCCATATCACGCCGGACGGGTCGCAAGGCAAACGCCGTTAAGTGTTCGTTAACAGACCTTTTAAATTAACGCTATCAAGACAATAGGTTGTGAAAAAGGCTTCGCCCCCCTCCAAATCGGACATCCGACGTGCCGTCGCGGTCCCGCGACGGTCGCGGGACGACCTGCATCAAGATGGGCGCACATGCAGGTGGACCTCTCGCGCCGCGTCGTCGGCGCACGACGCCCGAGGGCGCGCCCTCGAGCATCCCGACGTCTCCGGGCACGGGCCGTCCGGCAATCGGATACTTCGTTCGACGCCCTGCACGCCGGCTCGGGACGCTGCGTCTTGCGCTGGATCGCGGCAGTCGGGCCACGGGTCACGGGCCGGGCGATGGCTTAACGGGCCGTTAACCATGCGCACGGCAGTTTTTGCCGAGCCCGCTCGATCCGGCGCGGCGACATCAGACCGGAGGCGACCGTGGCCCTCACCGACCTGCCCGTGCTCGGCATGCTCCGGACCCGGATGCAATGGGCCCAGGCGCGCCAGGGCCTGATCGCCGAGAACGTCGCCAATGCCGACATGCCGGGCTTCAGGCCCCGCGACCTCGTCGCGCCGCGGTTCGACCGGGCGACCGGTGCGGCCGTCAATGCCTCCACCACGCTGGCGCTGACGAGTCCGGCGCACATCGCGCCGGCCGGGCAGGGCGTCGGGACCGATTCCAAGCGCGCCAAGGGGTTCGAGATCCGCCCGAGCGGCAACGGCGTCAATCTTGAGGACGAGATGATGAAGGCCGGCGAGAACCAGTCGGACTACCAGCTCGCCGCCTCGCTCTACCAGCACAGCCTGACCACCCTGAAGATCGCCGTCGGCAAGAGCTGATCAGGAGCTGATCGGGCGTCGACGAGGCGGCAGGCCGGACATCCGTCGCGGCAGGAGGGCCCTGAGCCATGGAATTCACCAAATCGCTCGCGGTGGCAGCCGCCGGTCTCAAGGCCCAGTCGGGCCGGATGCGGATCATCGCCGAGAACATCGCCAACGCTGATTCCGCGCCGGCCTCGGCGGGGACCCAGCCCTACCGGCGCAAGATCCCGACCTTCACGAGCCACCTCGACGACGAGACCGGCGCCCGGCTCGTCGAGGCGGGGCGCGTCCGGCGCGACCAATCGGCCTTCCGCACGAAGTTCGAGCCCGGCAACCCCGCGGCCAACGCGCGGGGCGAGGTGCAGATGCCCAACGTCAACGCGCTGATCGAGAACATGGACCTGCGCGAGGCCCAGCGCTCCTACGAGGCGAACCTCAACATGGTCACCGCCACGCGCAAGATGCTGGCGCAGACGCTGGCGATCCTGAAGTGACGGCCGGGGACGCATAGCCATGGCTTCGAGCAACTTCGCGGCGGGCGCCTACGCCGCCGTCCAGGGCCTCGCCTCCGGCCAGCCCACCCCCCGGGTGCAGCCGGCCGCCGGAGCGGGCGGCGACTTCATGCAGTTCCTCGGGCAGACACTCGACAGCGTCGGCGACGCCGGGCGCCGGGCCGACGCGCAGGCCGTCTCGGCCGCCGCCGGCAAGGCCAACGTGGTCGACGTGGTCACCGCGGTGGCCGAGAGCGAGACCGCCCTCCAGACGATGGTCGCGGTGCGCGACCGCATGATCTCCGCCTACGAGGAGATCATGCGGATGCAGATCTGACGATGGGTCGTCCACCGCTCGCGATCAGCAGCCGGATCATCCCATCCACCCTCCTCACCCTGGGGTGCCGGAGCGCGGCGCAGGCCTCGAAGGAGCCCTCCAGGCAGCCGCGCGATCCCTGGGGCCCTCCTTCGAGGCCCGCTTCGCGGTCACCTCAGGATGAGGGGTTAGGGTTGGACAGACCTTCCACCGGCACGGACAGCGCTCCAGCCGTCCCGTTCCGCAATCCTGGCACACAACGGCACCCCCAATGACCGGCCTCGCCATCCTCGACGTCGCCCGCGACGGCATCTTCGTGTTCCTGAAGATCGCCGGACCGCTGATGCTCGTCTCCCTCGCGGTGGGTCTCGCCGTCTCGCTGGTCCAGGCCCTGACCCAGGTCCAGGAGCAGACCCTGATCTACGTGCCCAAGATCGTGTCGGTGTTCGCCGCGCTCCTGCTGATGCTGCCCTTCATCGGCGACGCCATGGCCGGCTACATGACCCGGATCGCCGCCCGCATCGCGGCGGGCGGGTGATGCCCGGTCCGGCCACGACAGGGGCACGATCCGCGTGTCATAGGGGCGGCGATGAACCTGCTCCTGCCCGGGATCGCCTCGGCCTACCTGATCGTCTTCGCCCGCGTCGGCACGCTGATCATGCTGATGCCGGGGATCGGCGAGCAGACGGTGGCGCCGCGCCTGCGGCTGGCCTTCGCGCTGCTCGTGAGCCTGGTGCTGTTCCCCACCGTGCGCCCGCTGCTCGGCGGCACCGACGGGCTGGCCGGTCCCCGGCTGATCGGGCTCCTGTTCGGCGAGACGATCATCGGGCTGGTCCTCGGCCTGACGGTGCGGATGGTTCTGGCCGCCCTGCAGACCGCCGGGATGATCATCTCGGCGCAGCTCGGCCTGTCCTACGCCATGACGGTGGATCCGAGCCAGGGCGGCCAGCAGGTCGCGGTCGGCAACTTCCTGTCGCTCCTCGGGATCACGCTGATCTTCGCCGCCGACCTGCACCATCTCGCCATCCGGGGCCTGGCCCGGAGCTACGAGGTGCTGCCGCCCGACGGCGTCCCGGCCTTCTCGGACGCGCTGATGCTGGCGACCCGGGCGCTTGCCCGCGGCTTCACGCTGGCGGTGCAGATCTCCGGGCCGTTCATCGCCTTCGGGATCCTGTTCAACCTCGGGCTCGGCGTGCTGTCGCGGCTGATGCCGCAGCTTCAGGTGTTCTTCCTGGCGGTGCCGGCCTCGGTGCTGGTGGGCATGCTGATCCTGATCGGCTGCCTCGGCGTCATGATGGGCGTCTTCCTGGACGATATCGGCCGGTATCTCGCCGAACCGGTCGGCCCCTGAGCGGGCCGACCGCGGTCCCGCATCCCAGCGCGCGCCGAGGCCGGTGAGCGATGGCCGAGGGCGTGGACGACGAGGACAAGACCGAGGAGCCGTCGCAGAGGCGGCTCGATCAGGCGATCGAGCGCGGCGACGTCGCGACCAGCACGGAGGTCAACACCTTCGCGATCCTGGGCGCCTTCACCCTCGCGCTGATGCTCGCGAGCCCGAGCATCGCCCAGAACCTCGTCCTGGGGCTCAAGGCCTATCTGGCGAACGCCCACACCCTGCCGGACGACGCCACCGCCATGCGGCAGGCTTTGACCCACGGCCTCTGGCTATGGGTGCAGGCGGTGGCCGTCCCGGTGGGGCTGGCGGCGGCCGCGGGCCTCGCGGCAGGGCTCCTGCAGCACCCGCTGGTGTTCAGCCCCGACGCGCTGATGCCGAAGTTCGAGCGCCTCTCGCCGATGGCCGGCGTGAAGCGGCTCGTCGGGATCGAGGCCTGGTTCCAGTTCGGCAAGGGGCTCGCCAAGATCATCACCGTGGGCGTCGTCGGCGGCGTGCTCCTGTGGAACGACCGCGACCGGCTGGAAGTGTTCGCCCAGCTCGATCCCGTCGCGTCCCTGCCGGCGATCCTGTCCCTCTGCCTGCGGCTGCTCGCCGGCATGCTGTGCATGCACCTCGCGATCACGCTGGGCGATGCGCTCTACGCGCGGTTCCGCTGGCGCAAGCGACACCGCATGTCGAAGGAAGAGCTGAAGCAGGAGATGAAGGAGTCGGACGGCAACCCGGAGGTGAAGGGCCGCCTGAAGCAGCTGCGCATGGCGCGGGTGAAGAAGCGCATGATGGCCGCCGTGCCCAAGGCCACCGTGGTGGTGACGAATCCGACCCACTACGCGGTGGCGCTCCGCTACGAGGCCGGCATGGCCGCGCCGATCTGCGTCGCCAAGGGCGTCGATGCGCTCGCCCTGCGGATCCGCGCGGTGGCGGCCGAGCACGGCGTCGCGGTGATCGAGAACCCGCCCCTCGCCCGGGCGCTCCACGCCACCGTGGAGATCGACCGCGAGATCCCGGCCGAGCATTACCGCGCCGTGGCGGAGGTCATCGGGTTCGTGCTGCGCCTGCGCCGAAGGGCCGCGTAGGCCCGCCATGCCGGGCCTCGCCGAGCGCGGGACGTGGGAAAGCCACGCTTCCTCCACCTTTTTTCGCGAGGCTGTGTCGAGGCTTGGCGCGACGCGCGTAGTGCCGGCCTGCCCGTGTACTGATATGGCCGATGGGCCCAACCGGGTGACTGTTCTGGAATGAAGCTGATGGCCGACGTCACTGGACCTCCGGCGCCCGCCGAGGGCCCGCCGAATGCGGCGCTGCCGGTCTCCGGTGCGCAGGTGCCGGTCGCGCCGCCGGTCGGTTCGTCGGCCGCGTCGTCGGCCGCCCCGCAGGGGACGGGCTCGATCGACCGCTCGGAGCAGCCGGGCCGGGTCGGGCTGCTGCTCGTGCTCGCCGGGCTCCTGGTCGGCGCCGCGATCGGTCTGTCCTTCGTGGCCAACGAGCAGGCCCAGTCGCTGATCGTCTGGCTGCTCGCCCTGCTGGCCATGGCGGGCGTGTTCTTCCTGTTCGCCCTGGCGATCGGAGCGCTCCAGCTCAGCGGCAGCGCCGCCCGCGACGACATCACGAAGGGCATCGTCGACGCCTCGCCCGACGGGCAGCTGGTGGTCGAGGAGGGCGGCCGGCTGATCTACGCCAACGAGGCCTACCTGCGGATCGCCAGCGGCGACACCTTCTCCAACCTCGTGCCGGTGGAGCGCATCCTGGTCGGCTCGCCGGAGGTGTCGGAGGCGGTCTACCGCCTGTCGCAGGCCTCGCGGGATGCCAGGGCGCACACCGAGGAGGTCCGGATGTCGCCGCCGCTCGGCCCCGTGGCCGGCGAGCGCGGCTTCGGCTGGTACCGGGTCTCGGTGCGCCCGCTCGCGCGCCCGCGCCGGGCGGCCTCGCTCTGGACCGTGGCCGACATCACCGCCGAGCGCGAGCGGCAGGAGAACGTCTTCCAGGAGCTCCAGCACGCGATCGACTATCTCGACCACGCCCCGGCGGGGTTCCTGTCGATCGATCCCGCCGGCGCCATCGTCTACATGAACGCGACGCTCGCGGCGTGGCTCGGCTACGACCTCGCCAGCGTCGGCCCCGGCGGCCCGCACCTGACCGAGATCGCCCCGGAGGCGGACGTCCTCGTGCGCACGGCCGGCCTGCCGGGGGAGGTGCGCACCGACCGGTTCGACCTCGACCTGCGGCGGCGCAACGGCCACACCCTGCCGGTTCGGCTCTACCACCGGGTCGCCTTCGGCAAGGACGGCAAGCCCGGCTCCTCGCGGACCTTCGTGATCAATCGCTCCGCCGGGGCCGAGACCGACGAGCCCCAGCGCGCCGCCGAGGTGCGCCTCGCCCGCTTCCTCAACAACTCGCCCATCGCCATCGCGACGCTGGACCGGGCCGGCCGGATCGCCCGGGCGAACGCCTCCTTCACCCGACTGTTCGGCACGGTGCCGCGCCAGGCGGATGACGGCGAGATCGACGGCGAGGCCGCCCCGCGGGTCGAGCCCAACGTCGCCGATTCGGTGGCCGACCGCACCAGCCTCGAGGCCGGGCTCGCCCGGGCGGCGAGCGGGCTCACCGACCCAGAGCCCATCGAGGTGCAGCTGAACGGTCCGGGCGGCCGCTCGGCGCGGGTCTGGCTCAGCCCGGCCGACGGCGGCGATCCGGGGCAGCAGACCGACGAGGCCGAGCGCGTCATCCTCTACGCCCTCGACACCACGGCCCAGCGGCAGCTGGAGCAGCAGGTCGCCCAGGCCCAGAAGATGAACGCCGTCGGCCAGCTCGCGGGCGGCATCGCGCACGACTTCAACAACGTGCTGCAGGCGATCATCGGCTACTCGGACCTTCTGCTGGCGAGCCACCGGCCGACCGATCCGGCCTTCCAGGACATCATGCAGATCAAGCAGAACGCCAACCGGGCGGCGGGCCTCGTCCGCCAGCTCCTGGCGTTCTCCCGCCGGCAGACCCTGCGGCCGGAGGTGATGAATGTCGGGGAGGCCCTCTCCGAACTCACGCTCCTCCTCAAGCGGCTCCTCGGCGAGCGCGTCGCCCTGGAGCTGAAGCACGGCCGCGAGGTGTGGCCCGTGAAGGCGGACGTGAACCAGTTCGAGCAGGTGATCGTCAATCTCGCGGTCAATGCCCGCGACGCCATGCCGGACGGCGGCAAGCTGATGATCCGCACCGAGAACGTCACCGATCCGGGGACCACCGCCGGCGCCGAAGGGCGAGGCGGAGCTCCGGCGGGCGACCACGTGCTGATCGAGGTCCGCGACACCGGCCAGGGCATCCCGTCCGAGCTGATGGAGAAGATCTTCGAGCCGTTCTTCACCACCAAGGAGATCGGCAAGGGCACCGGCCTCGGCCTCTCGACGGTGTTCGGCATCGTCAAGCAGTCCGGCGGCACCATCGACGTCCAGTCGACGATGGGCGAGGGCACGGCCTTCCGCATCTACCTGCCGCGGCACGTGCCGGTCGCCGAGCCGGAGGAGGTGCCGACGCCGGCCCTGCCGCGCGCGGAGCCGGGCGCGCTCCCGAAGCCGGATGCCGCGGAGGGCGCGAAGCCGGATCTCAAGCCGTCCGAGCCCGCCCCGCCCGGCGAGGCCGCACCGGGCAAGGCCGGGGTGCCGGCGCCGCGCAAGCCCGCGGCCGACCATACGGGGCAGGGCACCATCCTGCTCGTGGAGGACGAAGATCCGGTGCGCGCGGTCAACAGCCGGGCGCTCTCGGCCCGCGGCTACACGGTGCTGGAGGCCGCCTCGGGCCTTGAGGCCCTGGCCATCGTCCGCGAGGGCCTGCAGCCCATCGACCTCGTGGTCTCCGACGTCGTCATGCCCGAGATGGACGGCCCGACCCTGCTCCGAGAGGTGCGCAAGCACCAGCCCGACCTGAAGGTGATCTTCGTCTCCGGCTACGCCGAGGACGCCTTCCGCAAGAACCTGCCGGAGGGCGAGACCTTCAACTTCCTGCCCAAGCCCTTCAGCCTGAAGCAGCTCGTGGAGACCGTGAAGAAGACGATGGTGGATTGAGGCGGGGCCGCGCGCCAGCGCCCGGGCTCTCCCGGGCGGCATGCCCGGGTTCTCGCCGTGTCCGTTCCATGGCGAGCGCCGGCGTCTTTGCGAGCGGAGCGAAGCGATCCGGCCGCACAACGACGGCCAGCCTCGCGCCGCCCTGGGTTCACCTTCGCTGCGCTCGTGATGACGGCGCACAGCACGCGCGCAGCCGCGACGCGGCCGTGTCCTACCCCGGAACGGGAAGCGGCCCCGGAGAGACTCCGAGGCCGCCAAAACTCAAGCGTCGATCAATGCGCCGCGCGCCCTCTCAGGCCCGCGGCGGCGCGTCTTACGCCTCGCCCTCGTCGAGGTCGTCCGCCGTCGGGGCGGCGTTCTCCAGGATCTTCTCGGCGACCAGACCGGAATTCTGCCGGATCGAGCCCTCGATCTCCGCGGCGATCTTCGGGTTGTCGCGCAGGAAGCCCTTCGAGTTCTCGCGGCCCTGGCCGAGGCGCTGGCTGTTATACGAGAACCAGGCGCCGGACTTCTCGACGATCCCGGCCTTCACGCCGAGGTCGATCAGCTCGCCGACCTTCGACACGCCCTCGCCGAACATGATGTCGAATTCGACCTGCTTGAAGGGCGGCGCGACCTTGTTCTTCACCACCTTGACGCGAACCTGATTGCCGATCGCCTCGTCCCGGTCCTTGAGGGTCGAGATACGGCGGATATCCAGGCGCACCGAGGCGTAGAACTTCAGGGCGTTGCCGCCCGTGGTCGTCTCGGGGCTGCCGTACATGACACCGATCTTCATCCGGATCTGGTTGATGAAGATGACCATGCAGTTCGAGCGCGAGATCGAGCCGGTCAGCTTGCGCAGGGCCTGACTCATCAGGCGGGCCTGGAGACCGGGCTGGCTCTCGCCCATCTCGCCCTCGATCTCGGCCCGCGGTGTCAGCGCGGCCACCGAGTCGACCACCAGCACGTCGATGGCGCCGGAGCGCACCAGCGTGTCGGTGATTTCGAGGGCCTGCTCGCCCGTGTCAGGCTGGGAGATCAGCAGGTCATCGAGATTGACGCCGAGCTTGCGGGCATAGACCGGGTCGAGGGCGTGCTCGGCATCCACGAAGGCGCAGACGCCGCCCTTCTTCTGGGCCTCCGCAATGGTGTGCAGCGCCAGCGTCGTCTTGCCGGACGATTCGGGGCCGTAGATCTCGATGACGCGGCCGCGCGGCAGGCCACCGACGCCGAGCGCGATGTCGAGACCCAGAGAGCCGGTCGAGACAGTCTCGACCTCCTGCACCTTGTCGGACTTCCCGAGCCGCATGATCGAGCCCTTGCCGAAGGCGCGCTCGATCTGAGACAGGGCGGCGTCAATGGCCTTGGACTTGTCCTTGTCCACCGGGGGCATGTCGACCACTTTCAATGCGGGCTGGGCCATCTGGCGGGCTCCTTATGAAGGGGTTGGACGCAGTTCACAACGCGCGTCGCCACGGCCTCTATGTACCTGTTTTGTTCTCTATCGGCAAGGGCTGTAGGGCTGCTCGGCCGCCGGCTGGCCGCGAAATTCTGCGTGCGTCTCGGATAAAGCAGCGACGACAGCAACCCGTCCGGAGGCTCAGCCGGGGAGGGCGCGATTCGCGGGCGCACGGTACGCGACACGAGATCGGACAGCCTCAGATCGGCGATCCAAGCCACGCACTCATACTGAGGAGCGGCGAGGGGCCGCGCAGGCCTCGAAGACGCCCTCCAGATCGCCCCGAGATCCCTAGAGCTTTCGACGGCCGCCCTCGCACGCGGGCATCTCGGGATGAGGTCGAGGACGGGATCACCCGATCACGCACCGCAGCGTACGATCCTGGACCGTGCCGCAGGCCCTCGTCCGGACCCCACCGGCCGCAGGCACCGAAAACGACGACGCCCGGCACGAATCCGGCTCTTGCGAGTCGAATTGCGTCCGGGCGTTCGTCGTTCCGCTCAGACGGCGCCCCCGGGATGGACGCCGCTTCAGGCACCATCCCGCTGCGCCGCCGGGTCGGGATCAGGCGGCTTCGCCAGCCTCGGCCTGGGCAACCTCGCCCTCGACCAGCTTCCAGGTCTTGGTCTTCGAGTACGGCCGGCACTCCTCGATGAACACCGTCTGCCCGACCTTGGCGACATTCGCCTCGTCGTGCGCGTGGTAGTTCTTGGAGCGGCGGACGGTCTTCTTCATCACCGGGTGCGTGAAGCGGCGCTCCACCTTCACCACGATGGTCTTCTCACCCTTGTCGCTGACGACGGTGCCCTGCAGGATGCGCTTCGGCATGGTTGTCTCCTAAAACCCGCCTCAGCCCTTGGCCTGCTGCAGCGTCTTGGCACGCTGCAGAGTCCGGACACGGGCGATGTCGCGACGGACCTCGCGGACGCGGGCGACGTTCTCGAGCTGGCCGGTGGCCCCCTGGAAGCGCAGGTTGAACTGCTCCTTCTTGAGGTTGATCAACTCGTCATTCAGCTGATCCGGCGACAGCGCCTTCAGATCAGACACTCGTTGGGTCGACTTCACGATATCCTCCGTTCAGTCGGCGATGCGCTGGACGACCCGCGTGCGGATCGGGAGCTTCGCGGCGCCGAGGCGGAGCGCCTCCTTGGCGATGTTGTCGGCAACGCCGTCGACCTCGAACATGATCCGGCCGGGATGGACCCGGGCCGCCCAGTAATCCGGGGCGCCCTTACCGGAGCCCATGCGGACCTCGGTCGGCTTCGACGAAACCGGCACGTCCGGGAACACCCGGATCCAGACGCGGCCCTGGCGCTTCATCTCGCGGGTGATCGCGCGGCGGGCCGCCTCGATCTGGCGGGCGGTGACGCGCTCAGGCTCCACCGCCTTCAGGCCGAACTGGCCGAAGTTCAGCTCGAAGCCGCCCTTGGCCGCACCGTGGATGCGGCCCTTGAACTGCTTGCGGAAGCGGGTCTTTTTCGGTTGCAGCATGGCGTCCTACCTTATGCGTGCTCGCGCTCGCGGCGTCCGCGCTCGCGGCCGCCCTCGCCATCGCGCTCACGGCGTCCGCCGGAACGGCCGCCCTCTTCCTGGGCCTTCTTGTCCTGGGCCATCGGGTCGTGCTCAAGGATCTCGCCCTTGAACACCCACACCTTGATGCCGCAGGTGCCATAGGTCGTGAACGCCGTCGCGGTGCCGTAGTCGACGTCGGCGCGCAGCGTGTGCAGCGGGACGCGCCCCTCGCGGTACCATTCCTGCCGGGCGATCTCGGCGCCGCCGAGGCGGCCCGAGCAGTTGATCCGGATGCCCTCGGCGCCCAGACGCATGGCCGACTGCACGGCCCGCTTCATGGCGCGCCGGAAGGCGACGCGGCGCTCGAGCTGCTGGGCGATCGAGTCGGCCACCAGGGTGGCGTCGATCTCGGGCTTGCGCACCTCGACGATGTTGATGGTCACGTCGGCCTTGGTCATCGTGCCGACGAGCTTGCGCAGCTTCTCGATGTCCGCGCCCTTCTTGCCGATCACCACGCCCGGACGGCCCGAGTGGATGGTGACGCGGCACTTCCGGTGCGGGCGCTCGATGACGATCTTGGAGACCGCCGCCTGCTTGAGCTGCTTCATGAGGGCGGCGCGGATCGCGACGTCCTCGTGCATGAGCTTCGCGTAGTCGCCCTTGTTGGCGAACCAGCGGGAATCCCAGGTCCGGTTGATGCCGAGCCGGAGACCGATCGGGTTGACTTTCTGACCCATCAGATCCTCCTCAAGCCGCTTCGGCTTGGCGGACTTCGCGAACCACGATGGTGAGGTTCGAGAAGGGCTTCAGGATGCGCGCGCCGCGGCCGCGGGCGCGGGCGTGGAAACGCTTGAGAACCAGCGCCTTGCCCACGAAGGCCTGGGAGACGACGAGGTCGTCGACGTCCAGGTCGTGGTTGTTCTCGGCGTTGGCGATGGCGCTCTCGAGGCACTTCTTGACCTCGGTGGAGATCCGCTTGCGCGAGAACTGCAGCTCGGCGAGCGCCGTGTCGACCTTCTTGCCGCGGATCATCTGCGCCACGAGGTTGAGCTTCTGCGGGCTGACGCGCAGCATGCGCGCGACGGCCTTGGCCTCGTTCTCGGGGAGCGCGCGGGGGGTGGCTTGCTTGCCCATCTCAGCGCCTCTTCGCCTTCTTGTCGGCCGCGTGGCCGGGGAAGGTGCGGGTCGGCGAGAACTCGCCGAACTTGTGCCCGACCATCTCCTCGGTGACGTAGACCGGGATGTGCTTCTGCCCGTTGTGCACACCGAAGGTGAGCCCGACGAACTGCGGGAGGATCGTGGAGCGGCGGCTCCAGATCTTGATGACCTCGGAGCGCGAGGAGCCCCGCGCCGCCTCGGCCTTCTTGAAGAGGTAGCCGTCGACGAACGGCCCCTTCCAGAGAGAGCGTGCCATAGCGATTACTTCTTGCGGTTGTGGCGGCTGGACAGGATGAACACGTCGGTCCGCTTGTTGGACCGGGTCTTCTTCCCCTTGGTGGGCACGCCCCAGGGCGTGACCGGGTTGCGGCCGCCCGAGGTGCGACCCTCGCCGCCGCCGTGCGGATGGTCGACCGGGTTCATCGCCACGCCGCGGTTGTGCGGGCGCTTGCCGAGCCAACGGTTGCGCCCGGCCTTGCCGAGCGAGATGTTCATGTGGTCCGGGTTCGAGACCGCGCCGACGCTGGCGAAGCACTGGCCGTGGACCAGGCGCTGCTCGCCCGAGTTGAGGCGCAGCGTCACGTAGCCCTGGTCGCGGCCGACGATCTGCGCGTAGTTGCCGGCCGAGCGGGCGATCGCGCCGCCCTTGCCGATCTTCAGCTCGACATTGTGGACGATCGTGCCCACCGGCATCGAGCCGACCGGAGCGGCGTTGCCCGGCTTGATGTCGACGCTCTCGCCGGCCACCACCTTGTCGCCCGGCTGCAGGCGCTGGGGGGCCAGGATGTAGCTCTGCTTCCCGTCGGGGAAGTTGATCAGCGCGATGAACGCCGTGCGGTTCGGATCGTACTCGATCCGCTCCACCGTGGCGGCGACGCCGAGCTGCTCGCGACGCTTGAAGTCGACGTTGCGCAGCACGCGCTTGTGGCCGCCGCCGCGGAAGCGGACGGTGATGCGGCCGAGGTTGTTCCGGCCGCCGGAGGACGACTTGCCCTCCGTCAGCGCCTTCACCGGCTTGCCCTTGTAGAGCTCACGGCGGTCGACGAGCACGAGCTGGCGCAGGCTCGGCGTGACCGGTTTGAATGTCTTCAAGGCCATCGGCTTGGATCCCTAAATCCCGTCCTCAGAGCCCGGTCGTGACGTCGATCGAGTGGCCCTCGGCCAGGGTCACGATCGCCTTCTTCACGTCGGAGCGCTGTCCGCGGAGACCGCGGAAAATCTTCTTCTTACCCTTGGTGACAAGGGTGTTCACGGCCGTGACCTTCACGTCGAACAGCTTCTCGACGGCCTCCTTGATCTGAGGCTTGGTCGCCTTGGGGGCGACGCGGAAGACGACCTTGTTCTGTTCGGTCAGGTTCGTCGCCTTCTCGGTGATCACCGGGGAGACGACGATGTCGTAGTGGCGCGGATCGGCACTCATTTGAAACGCTCCTCCAGCGCGTCGACGGCAGCCTTCGTCAGGACGAGCGTGTCGCGGCGCAGGATGTCGTAGACGTTGATGCCCTGCACGGGCAGCACGTCGATCTGCGGGATGGCGCGGGCGGCCCGGCCGAAATTCACGTCGACCTCGGCACCGCCGATGATCAGCGCGTTCGAGAGGCCCATCTTGCCGAAGCGCTCGACGAGACCCTTGGTCTTGTGATCCTCGATCTTGATGTCGTCGACGACGATCAGGGTCGAGGCCTTGGCCTTGGCCGACAGGGCGTGGCGCAGGGCCAGCGCACGGACCTTCTTGGGCAGGTCGTGGCTGTGGTCGCGCGGCACGGGGCCGAAGGCGCGTCCGCCGCCGCGGAACTGCGGCGCCGAGGCCGCGCCGTGGCGGGCGTTACCGGTGCCCTTCTGCTTGTAGAGCTTCTTGCGGGTCCGGTTCACGTCCGAGCGGTTCTGCACGGCATGGGTGCCGGCGCGGCGCTTGGCGAGTTGCCAGCGGACCATGCGCTGCAGCAGGTCAGCGCGGGGCTCCAGGCCGAAGATCTCTTCGTTCAGTTCGACAGAGCCGGCACCGGCGCCGTCGAGGGTTCTCACATCGAGCTTCATCACGCGGTCTCCTCAGCCGCAGGGGCCTCGGTCGCCGGAGCGGAGGCGCCGTTCTCGCGGAACTTGCCCGGCAGCGGAACATCGGCGGGGAGCTTGCGCTTCACCGCGTCGCGGATCTGGATCCAGCCGCCGGCAACGCCCGGCACCGCGCCCTCGACCAGGATCAGGCCGCGCTCGGGATCGGTGCGCACGACGCGCAGGTTCTGAGTGGTGACCCGCTCGACGCCGAGGTGACCCGGCATCTTCTTGTTCTTGAAGGTCTTGCCCGGGTCCTGACGGCCGCCGGTCGAACCGATCGAACGGTGCGAGATCGACACGCCGTGCGTGGCGCGCAGGCCGCCGAAGTTCCAGCGCTTGATGCCGCCGGCGAAACCCTTACCGGTCGTGGTGCCGGTGACATCCACGAACTGGCCGGGGATGAAGTGATCCGCGGTGATCTCGGCGCCGACCGGGATCAGCGCGTCCTCGGACACGCGGAACTCGGCGAGCTTCTTCTTCGGCTCGACCTTGGCGACCGCGAAGCGGCCCCGCTCGGCGGCCGAGACGTTCTTGACCTTGGCCTTGCCGACGCCGACCTGCAGCGCGACGTAGCCGTTCTTCTCGACGGTGCGGTGGGCCACCACCTGGCACTGATCGATCTTGAGCACCGTGACGGGGACATGCTCCCCCGCGTCCGTAAAGACGCGGGTCATGCCGACCTTCTGTGCGATGACGCCTGAGCGCATAGGTTCTCTCCCTCGCGCGATGAAACGGTAAGCCCTAAGTCCTCAGCGGACTCAGAGCTTGATCTCCACGTCCACGCCCGCGGCGAGGTCGAGCTTCATCAGCGCGTCCACGGTCTGCGGCGTCGGATCGACGATATCGAGCACCCGCTTGTGCGTGCGCATCTCGAACTGCTCGCGCGACTTCTTGTCGATGTGCGGCGAGCGGTTCACGGTGAACTTCTCAATATGCGTCGGGAGCGGGATCGGACCCCGGATGGTCGCGCCGGTGCGCCGGGCCGTGGAGACGATCTCCTTGGTCGACGCATCGAGGATGCGGTGATCGAACGCCTTCAGGCGGATACGGATGTTCTGACCGTTCATGATCCTGGAACCTTGAGAGGGACGGCGGGGTACGCGAGGCTCTCGCCCCGCCGCGCCCTGCTAAGGATGCTTGCTCGAGCTCAGTCGTTGATGGCGGCGACGACGCCGGCGCCGACGGTGCGGCCGCCCTCGCGGATGGCGAAGCGCAGCTTCTCCTCCATGGCCACCGGCACGATCAGCGCCACGTCCATGGTCACGTTGTCGCCCGGCATCACCATCTCGGTGCCCTCCGGCAGCGTGCAGATCCCGGTCACGTCCGTCGTGCGGAAGTAGAACTGCGGCCGGTAGTTCGTGAAGAACGGCGTGTGGCGCCCGCCCTCCTCCTTGGTCAGGATGTACGCCTCGGCCTTGAACTTCGCGTGCGGCTTCACCGAACCCGGCTTGCACACCACCTGGCCGCGCTCCACGTCCTCGCGCTTCGTGCCGCGCAGGAGAACGCCGACGTTGTCGCCCGCCTGGCCCTGGTCGAGCAGCTTGCGGAACATCTCCACGCCCGTGACCGTCGTCTTCGTGGTCGCCCGGATGCCGACGATCTCGACTTCCTCGCCCACCTTCACGATGCCGCGCTCGACGCGGCCCGTCACCACCGTGCCGCGGCCCGAGATCGAGAACACGTCCTCGATCGGCATCAGGAACGGCATGTCGATCGGGCGCTCCGGCTGCGGGATGTAGCTGTCCACCGTCGCCATCAGCGCCAGCACCGCCTCCTTGCCGATCTTGGGCTCCTTGTCCTCCAGCGCCATCAGCGCCGAGCCCTTGGTGATCGGGATGTCGTCGCCCGGGAAGTCGTACTTCGAGAGAAGCTCGCGCACCTCAAGCTCCACCAGCTCCAGCAGCTCCTCGTCGTCGACCATGTCGACCTTGTTGAGGAACACCACCAGAGCCGGAACGCCGACCTGACGCGCCAGCAGGATGTGCTCGCGCGTCTGCGGCATCGGGCCGTCGGCCGCCGACACCACCAGGATCGCGCCGTCCATCTGCGCCGCGCCCGTGATCATGTTCTTCACGTAGTCGGCGTGGCCGGGGCAGTCCACGTGCGCGTAGTGCCGGTTCGAGGTCTCGTACTCCACGTGCGCCGTCGAGATCGTGATCCCGCGCGCCTTCTCCTCCGGCGCCTTGTCGATCTGGTCGTAGGCCGTGAACGTCGCCCCGCCCGTCTCCGCCAGAACCTTCGTGATCGCCGCCGTCAGCGACGTCTTGCCGTGGTCAACGTGCCCAATCGTGCCGATGTTGCAGTGCGGCTTGGTGCGGGAGAACTTTTCCTTGCCCAT